>JAITCL010000121.1 GCA_031283105.1 Treponema sp.
AAAATCTTCGATGGGCATATTGGTTTTCATATAGGGACGGATATTGGTAACACGGCTGCGTACGGATTGTATTCCTTTTGATTCGATTTTGTCATTTGACAGGTTAAGAGCCTGAGAAAGCGTATCCATGCAGGAATCGTACAGAATAGTGCCGTGGTGCATGATCCTTTCATGCTTGAGGTACTGGGCGTTACCCGAAAATTTCCTGCCCATGACGGTCATGTCGTTGCGCCCTGTGATTTCAACCGGAACGCCGAATGAAACCAGCGCCTTTTGAACGGGCAGGCAAAAAGCGGCAAAGTCAATTGTATTGTCCGTACCGGCATCGGTGATAAACGTGTAATTGAGGTTTCCCGGATCGTGATACACCGCGCCGCCGCCTGAAAGCCGTCTGACTACGCTGATGTTATGCGCTTTAACAAAGACTGAGTTAATCTCGGCTAATGTATTCTGATGTTTCCCAACGATTATGGAATTGTGGTTTTGCCACAGCATAAAATAACTGTGGCGGCGGTCAAGGAAATCGAAGACAAACTGTTCCAGCGCCAGATTGCGGCATGGATCGGTACTGCGGCTTTCGATGTAATAATTCATGATTTTACTATGCTGCATTTTTTATCTATTTTTCAATAGAAATGTCCATTCATGGTGAATAAAAACAGTGATATACTTATTTGCAGAATTGTTTCATATAGGTTAAAAAATGAGTATAGAATCATTAATAGAAATTTCCCGTTTTTACGGGACAAATCCTGAATATGTACTGGCCGGCGGTGGGAATACTTCATGGAAGGACGGCGATACCCTTTACGTGAAAGGTTCCGGCACTTCACTTGCGGAAGCCTCGCCGGATACCTTTGTCAAAATAGACCGTACGGCCCTTGCCCGTATTTGGGAGAAACAGTACCCAGAAACGAGCGCTGAAAGGGAAAGCGCCGTACTGGCGGACATGATGGCCGCCCGAAGGTCTGGGGAAGAACAGAAACGTCCCAGTGTGGAAACATTGTTACACGATGTTCTGCCATTTGCCTTTATAGCGCACCTCCATCCTGCGCTTGTAAACGGACTCACCTGTTCACTGCATGGCGAAGCGGCAATGAGGGAAATATTCGGTAAAGAGCCAATCTGGATACCTTCTGTCAACCCGGGTTATATTCTTTGCGGATTGGTAAAAGCGGCGATGGACGCCTATAGTGAGGAATACCGTAAACCCGCCTCTGTTGTTTTCCTGCAGAACCACGGTGTTTTTGTGGGCGCGGACAGCGTTGACGGTATAAAGGAACAATACGGTGGAATAATGGATAAAATCGGCGACAGGATTAAGAGGAAGCCCGATTTTTCCGGCTTGACGGTTACAACCGGTTCCAATGATGACGGTACTATTCGCGCAATTATCCGGACGCTTGCGGAACTTGCGGGGAGCGCGGCTTTTATGGGCGGCGGCGAAATTGCCGCTTTGGTCAAAAACCGGTCTTCCTTTGCGCCGGTGTCATCTGCCTTTACTCCCGACCATATTGTCTATTCAGGCAGCGATCCGTTGTTTAGCGAAACTGCGGATGATGCGGGTATTTCGTATGCGTGGAAAGATCACGTGCAAAAAACCGGAAGAAATCCGAAAATTGCCGCTGTCAAAGGTTTGGGTGTTTTCGGCGCGGCGGTAACGGAAAAAGCAGCCCGTTTTGCGCTTGATTTATTTTTGGACACTGTAAAGATAGCTATCTATGCCGAATCTTTCGGAGGACCGCTTTTTATGACACAGGAACAAATTAATTTTATCAATAATTGGGAAGTGGAACGCTTTCGTTCTACCGTTTCTGCATAGAGTAAGGAGAAAAGTATGAAAACTAAAGCTATCCGCTTACATGGGGTAAACGATCTCAGACTCGAAGAATTTGAACTTCCCAAAATAAAAGACGATGAAATACTTGCGAAGGTTATTTCGGATTCGATATGTATGTCCAGCCATAAACTGGCAGTACTGGGAGCGCGGCACAAGCGTGTGCGCCATGATCTCAGCCAAAAGCAGCCTATTATCGGACACGAATTTTGCGGGATTATCCAGGAAGTTGGTTCCAAATGGGCGGATAAATTCAGGGTGGGGGATAAATTCGCCATTCAGACCGCGCTTAACTACCCCGATGACTCAGGGGTAGCCACAGTATGGGCACCGGGTTACTCTTATGAATTTATAGGCGGTGATGCGACCTATGTCATTATCCCTAAAGAAGTAATGGAAATGGACTGTCTTTTGGAATACAAAGCGGATAATTTTTACATGGGGTCTTTGGCTGAACCGGTTTCATGTATTGTGGGCGCGTTTCACGCACAGTACCACACAAAAGGAGGTTCATACATTCATTCAATGGGAATTGCCGAAGGCGGTTCAATGGCGCTTCTCGCCGGCGTGGGGCCTATGGGGTTGGGCGCTATCGACTACGCTATTCATAACCCCCGCAAACCTTCACGGCTGGTGGTTACCGATATTGATGACAAACGCCTCGCGCGGGCTGCCCGGCTTTTAAGCGCCGAAGATGCGAAGAAAAACGGCGTTGAACTTATTTACGTCAACACCAATGGAATAAGCGATCCGGTGGAGCATTTGAAATCCTTAAACGGCGGCAAACTTTACGATGATGTTTTTGTTTTCGTCCCGGTAAAACCGGTACTGGAGACGGGGGACCGGCTTTTAGGCCGCGACGGCTGTTTGAACTTTTTCGCCGGCCCTACCGATACCGCGTTTTCGGCGGAGTTCAATTTTTATAATGTGCATTATGAATCGCACCATATCGTTGGAACATCCGGTGGAAACACCGATGACATGAAAGAAGCCATTGCTATGATGGCGAAAGGGGAACTCAATCCTGTTTTTATGATTACACATATTGGCGGACTTGACGCGGCTGTAAAAACCACCCTTGAGCTTGATACTATTCCCGGAGGCAAGAAACTTATCTACACTCACAAGAAACTGGAGCTTACAGCCATCGCCGATTTTGCGGAGAAGGGAAAGAACAGCCCTCTGTTCGCCAAATTAGGTGAAATCTGCGCCCGTAATCAGGGACTGTGGAATGTGGAAGCAGAGCGGTATCTTCTGGAAAACGCGCCGGAAATTTAATGCAGCATCACTTGGCCGCCTGTAACGGGAACGGCCTGTCCTGTTTCGTATTCCTGCTCCACAATGTAATAGATTGCCCGTATCAAGTCTTTGCCGGTACAACCCCGCTTCATGGGGACTTTATTTTCATAAAAGGCGCGGACATCCACTACGGTTTTTGCTCCCGGAACTTTGCCGGTATTCAGGTATTGGGCGAACAATCCCTTTTCCGGATGGGACCAGAGGGGGCCGTCAAGAAAATTTCCCGGGCAAACCGCGTTTACCTTGATGTTGTATTCCACCAGTTCCATTGCGAAACTTGCCACAAGACCCAAGCCGCCGAATTTTCCGCCTGAATACGCGCCGTTTTTATTTGATCCCTCTAGGCCGGATTTAGAATTGATTTGGATAATATCGGTTTTCCATGCGGGTGCGGTCAGGTGCTGTAGGCGCAGAAGCCGCCCGGCAAATTTGCTGATAACAAAAAACCCGGTGTAGTTAATGTCCGTAACAAATTTAAAATCCGCCAAATCCTGCTCAAGCACGCTGCCCGCCTTGAGTACTCCGGCATTACTGATGCAGAGATCAAGGCCGCCTGAACTTTCCGCTATGGCTGAGAACATGGCTTCCACCGATTGTTCGTCTGCAACATTTACAGCCAGGGCAAGCGCCGCTGTTCGCTGTTCTATAGTGTTGATCTGATCCGTCAGTTTCTGCGCCCCTTCAAGATTAAGGTCGGCAATAAAAACAACAGCCCCTGCGGCGGCGAGGCTGCGCGCAATCTCTTCTCCAATACCCTGAGCGCCGCCTGTTACAAGGGTAACGCGGTTCTTTACTACAGCAGCCCGTTCCGCCGCATTGATAACCTCTCCCGAAATAGCAGGTGTTCCGGCTCTGGGGGAATCGTTTTGTTCAGTAAGCCGCTTCCGGGCGGAATCAAGATCGTTGTCTATCCAGTATAGCGCCGCAAGTTTTCCGTCTGTGTATACAGCAGCGCAGGACGGCAACGGGACTTCACCTGCCGCAGCGGATTTTTCCGCTTTCCAGGCAGTATAGGCTTTTTGAATAACTCCCACTGTGCCTTCTTCGCTTTCTCCTAGTCTAATTTCCAGCGCCAGAGCATGGGCGGGGATTTTCCCCTGTCCTGCGCGTTCATATACAACGAACTGCGGCTTTCCTGTCAGATCAATACAAAACCCCCTGATAAGAACGGCAATAGTTCCATATATCATACAACCTCCAATATAAGCGATTTATGGTTGGGTCTGCGCCTAGCACCTTCCTTTTTCTATTTCAACCGCTAGGCTGGCGGCGGATTCTTCAGGATGAAAAAGATCAAGCCTTTTCCCTAACACGGCGTAAATCTTTAACCGCTGTGTAAGGCTTTCGCTTGCCAGGGGATTCTCCGTAGAGAAAAGCCCGAAACGCTTATCTATGGAAGCGAGACGCTCGTGAGCTATCAACGCCCAGGTGGTATCAAGTAAATGGCGGAATTCATCCCGCAAAACTTCGGGGCAGTTGAAAGACTGGCGCGAACTGTTGATGTCAACACCGGATATTTCCATAAAACCCCATTCGGCGCAGAGTCTTTGTACTCTGCGAAGCTGCTCCGCTGTGTTCCGCGGCGGCATATAGGTAACCGCTCTGTAGCCCAGCCGGGAAAGCTCCGCAAACAATTCCTCAATAAAATCATCCTCGAATTTTTCAGCCTTCTTGTCGCCGGTGGGAGATACTCCCACATCGCCGAGGTAGGCGTAAGCGGCAACAGCGCCGACTGATTCCGCAAAAGATGTTACGCTATCCGCCGTAATACACTCCTCTGTATCAGGCTGGATAAATATACCCGGCAGCAACTCAGATTTAAAAACGCCCAAAAGATCGTACAGGTAATGGGGATTATCCTTATCTAAAAGCACAGCGGCAATGTTAGGTGAAACACTAATACCCATTTTTTCCCTGAGCGCTTCCGCAAGTTTCCGCCCTTTTCCGTATTTTAAAATAAATTTATCCGCGATTGCCGCAAGAAGATGCCGCTCTGTAACCTCTCCCCCTTCTGCATATTTTGATTTTCCGTAAATATCCGGCTCAAAATCAATTTCAGGAACCTTCGCCTCACGCAGAATGGCGTTAGCCGAAGTTGTCATGGCTCTTGTCCGTTTGAGCCTCTGTTCCCTTACAGGCTTAAGAAATTCTGCCACTGCAGGAATAGAAGGTCTGGGGATTCCCTGGACTGTCATATACGCAAAACCTTCAGAGTCGGGGTTGTTGATTTTACGCATGGCAAATTGGCTTGGACTGCCGTCAGCGCCGGTCTTAAAGCTGACCCGCAGTTCAAAACCAACGCAGCCGCCGATACCAAGAATTGCCGCCGCTTCAAGCATTTCCAGTGCGGCGGCAATGGAATCGTGATCTACCGAACCTGCGGCTGTAAGCCCTGAGTCTCTGGCGCGAAGAGCTGCCATAACAGGGGAGTAAGGGCTGAAACTGTAAATAGTATGGATATGGTTGTTTATTTCACCTGAACCTTTCGGCAAATTTACACCTTGCCTCGTTTTCTGCCAGGATCGAAGAGCGGCAAGGCGTTCCTCTTTGTTTAAAACAGGATCATTAAGCTCCGGCGGATAATTTATCATTCTGTTAATAGTATAGGGAACTCTTAAAACTTTCGCAAGACCTTAGAAATACTTGCATAATTATATAAAATGTTATATAATAGAAAGTGAAATGAAAGTTCTTCATAAGGGATATATAAAATGCTCGCTGAATTAACTGAAAGAGAGCGGATCATTTTGGGCCGTCTTTCCGTTGACGGTTCGGTTTCAGTTGGTATTCTGGCCAGGGATTTAGGGCTTTCGGAGGTTACCATCAGGGGCGATCTCAGACTGCTTGAGGATAAGGGCTGGGTAAACCGGAAACGGGGCGGGGCGGCGGCTGCCATACACAGGGACATTCTGGAACGGCAGCGGGTATTTCCCGAACGGAAGAACGCTATTGCAAGGGCTGCGGCGGAAATGGTCAAAGAGGGGGATGTAATTATGATCGAGGCGGGAACTACAACCGCCCTTATCGCCCGTTACCTGACCGGAAAGCGGGATATTCACATTGTTACCAATTCCACCTTGGTTTTTTCCTATGCGCGAATGAACCCCCATTTGCAGATAACCATGACCGGCGGCGAGTTTCGCAGGTCAACCGAATCCCTAGTGGGGCCTATCGCTCTGGAAACTATTGGTAGGCTCAACGTGCGGCTGGCCTTTGTAGGAACCGATGGGTTTTCTCTTAAACACGGGATGACCACCCACCTTATGGAAGGGGCGGAGATTGTCAAAGCTATGAAGTCCCACGCGCAGACAACGGTACTGGTGGCGGATTCCAGCAAATATGGCAAAACCGGTTTTGCCAGCGTACTGCCCCTTTCGGCAATGAACCTCATCCTTACCGATGGAGGTTTGGAAGAGCAGGCGGAAACGGAATTGCGGGAAGCGGGAATTATGGTTAGGAGGCTGTAGCATGAAACAAAGTTTTATATTCGATAATAGTGTGCGGCCAGCCGCACGAAACAGAGGTTAACATGACTCATATTTTGATTATGCCCCGTCAGGGGAATACGGTTGAATCCTGTATTATTACAGACTGGAAAGTGAAGGAAGGAGATGCGGTAAGCGCTGAAACCGTAGTCTGCGAAGTGGAGACCGACAAGGCTTCTTTTGAGATTCCCGCCGGAGCGGCTGGTACAATACTAAAAATATTGCGAAACGCTGGAGATGATGTTCCGGTTCTGGAACCCATCGCGGTCATCGGCGCGGCAGGCGAGGACTGGCAGGCAACCGTTGGCGCTTCGGGAGGGGCAGTCCCCGATAGAGGGAACGGGGAACAGGGAACAGGGAATTATTCTTCGGAAGCTGCGCTTGTTGCCAATACAACAACCCCACTCCCCACTCCCCCCATCTCCCCCCGCGCGCGCAATCTCGCCGAAAAAGGGACCTTGCCGTTGCCGGTGTCAGGAACCGGTCCTGGCGGCAG
>JAITCL010000155.1 GCA_031283105.1 Treponema sp.
CCGCTCGTTATAAGGACTACAGGGAGACTGTTTTAATACTGCTTGAAAAAGGAGCCGATCCGAATTATCGCAACGCCAAAGGAAGAACCGCGCTCCATGCTTGTCTTTTGAGCATTAAAGAGGCTTGGCCATGGTACAAGGATGATGATATGAAAAGGGACATGTCCGTTATTACCGCGCTGTTGGAAGCCGGAACGAGCCCGGCGGACAAGGACGATGACGGAGATACCCCGCTGGCAACTGCTCTTCGCATTGCCGGCATGGATAGAAAAATGGCTCCCATAGGGAAACTGGTACGGCAATATGCGGACGCTGAAGATATTAAGATTGCCGCAGCCTCGGCGCGGAAAGAGAAAAAAGAAGACACCAGGGAAATGTTGTCTGAATATCTTCCGCCTACCATAACGGCTTTGGCCTTTCCCCTGATTTTGGGAGGATTGAGCTTTATAATGAGGAGTATGGTGTTTAAGGATAACCCGTCCGACAATATAATGGGGCCGGTAAACGGAATATTAACCCTGGGCGGGGCCGGCTTTTTTCTGGGCTTTTTAATGGGCGGCTCGGCTGGAGACGGGTTGGGAGCGATCGGAACAGGGTTCGTGGGAGGGCTTATAGGCGGCGCTGCCGGAATTATTGTAGCCTGCCTGCCTCCGGTAAGAAAGGCATTTACCGATAATCAGATATTATACTATACTCCTGCCGCTTTAAGCGCCGTTACGGCGAGTGTTATCATATTTAATATCTGGTTTTAGCGAGGCGGGCATTTACCGTCCTGTCAGGCGAAGTAATTTTACTCTATATCTCTGGTTCCGTTTCTCGTTTCCCCTTTTAATGATGGGATAATTAATACTTGTCCTATTTCAATTAAATCAGGGTTTTTATTATTAATAAAATTATTCTTGTTTGCTTCATATAATATTTTCCATAAATAGGGATTCCCGTACACAAAATCATAAGAAGCAATTTTCCAGAGACTGTCTTTTCTTCTAACTTGATAATAAACAGGTTTTTTTGGTTCCTGATACCCCGGTTCAGCTTCATGATATTCTCCGGTTTTATCATGCACATAAAAATAGATGCTCCCCCAAATTTTTTGCTCTATGTTTATATATCCTTTTGCATCTGTCCATCCTGTTATCTTGGTTTCATCCGGCAGTACTGCCGTATATTTTTTTTTTTTTTCTTAAAAACCATCATATACAGCCCTTGTTCTATTCCACGCTAAAACATCCAATAATCCGCTGTTATAATTTACCGTTTTATTATATTGAATAGTAAAATAATATTGAACTGTGTAACCATTTTTATACATAGCTTTCTTCATTTCCGCCCTATTCAAATTATAGTCAAGAATCCAATGGAAAAATATCCTGTTTTTTTCTACCCGTGAAATATACCGCCCTATGAGATAGTCATCTTTAGCGTCTGTTTCCCATATTGTTATTTGGACAATCTCATTATCCCGAATATTTTCGGTTTCCGCGTACAATGTCACGCCTCTTTCTACCGTTAATTCGCTTATTTCCTGTTCAACATTTAACCACTTCAAATTTTTAATTATGTGCTGTCCATACAATAAATTTGCGCTTACCAGAAATATTACTACAAAAATTTTATTCATTTTATATGCCTCCGTATATTGGCGATTGCCGCCAATTCTAATACTTTCTTAACAAATCCATCGGTTTTAATTTTCCGGCGCGGCGGGCGGGAATCAACGAGGCGGCAACGGAACAGATAATCGTAAAACAGCCGATGAGCAAGACGGCAAACCAGTCAATGATGATGGGAATGGTTTCAAGATAAAAACCCGGATCCAGTATTTTTACTTCAGAGCCGCCCCCCAAACCGGAAAAAAAACTCAACAATTGTTCCAGAGAGCGGATAAGGGGATTGATAAAATAACCGAGCAACAGGCCGATGGCAATGCCGATAACCGCGCCGCACAGGCCGGTAAGAAAACTCCCCCACAGAAAAACGCCGGCAACGCCGTTGGCGCTTGCGCCGGTAACTTTCAGTACGGCAATGTCCCGCTGCCGCTCTATCACCAGCATTGAAGTAGCGGAAGAAACATTGACCGCGGCGACAATGACGATTAACGCCATGATGAACAGCAGCATTTGGCGCGTGGATTCATAGGAGCTGTACTGGGAACGCATCAGGTCTTTCCATGTGTACACGCTATAGCCCGCGCCCACAACCGAATACAGCGACCACGCGGCGTCATCGGCTTTGGTATAGGGAGAGTCAATTTTGACAATCAAACTTGATGATGAATCCGCGGAGAGTATGCGCCGCCCTCCTTCATGGGTGATAATGCACCAGAGCGCGTCCAGTTCATGATAGCCGGATGAGACAATGCCCGTAACGGTAAAGGCCGTTACGCGGGGTATGTTTCTGCCGTCGGCGCCGGCGCTGACGGTCATCAGCCGCACCGTGTCTCCCGTTTCCGCGCCGATGGAGGCGGCAAGACTTTCACCTAACAGCATATCCCGCTCTGTTTCCGCCCGCGCGGTTCCCGCCGCCAGTTTCAGATATTCAACACTCCCCCCGTCTTGCCAGAACGACGGTTCTACGGCGCGGATGCTTGCCCCGGCCTTTCCCTTTTTGCCAACCAGCACTCCCATACCCCGCTGTTCCATCCACGCTCCCCTGACGCCGTCAAGTTCCCGCACTGCTCCGGTGATTCCTTCCAGGCCTTCAGGATCAATAAAACTGAACACCTGCAAGTGGCCGGTGCCCAGTTCCAGGTAGCGGTCAACAATGCCCCGTATCATGCCGTCGGCGACAATGAGCGTCACTATAATGGGAATGAGGCTTACGGCGATACCGGCGGCGGCGCCGCGCAGATAACGCCCGCCTTCATGGGCGCGTCCCAACAGGTAACGAATGGCGATAAAAAAACAGGAGCGGTTTCTCATATAACGTTCTCTGAAAGCAGGCCGTTTTCCAGGGTATAGCGGCTTGAAGCCCGCGCCGCCAGTTTCTCGTCATGCGTCACCACAAGGAGGGTTTTACCCCATTTTTCCGCGCCGGCGTAGAGCAGATCGGTAACCAGGGCGCTGTTGTCGGGGTCAAGGTTGCCGGTCGGTTCATCGGCAAGTATCAGGTCGGGATCATTGACCATTGAACGGGCTGCCGCCACCCGCTGACGTTCACCGCCGGAAAGCTGGGAGGGAAAATGTCCGGCGCGGTCGCTCAGCCTCATGTCGGCCAGCAGCGCCTTTGCCCGCTCAAGTGCTTCCTTTTTTTTCATGCCGGCTATGTAGGCGGGCAGCATGACATTTTCCAGAGCGGTAAAATCCTTGAGCAGATAATGAAACTGAAAAATAAAACCGACTTTTTTGCTGCGGTATACCGAAAGGTTCTTTTCCGGCAGGGCGGTAATTTCTATGCCGCTGACAAACGCCTTTCCCCCGTCGCTGCGGTCAAGCCCGCCGAGGATATTGAGCAGGGTGCTTTTTCCGCTGCCGCTGCGTCCGCTTATCGCCGCCGACAGGCCGCAGGGAATGGCAAAACTGATTCCCTTCAGAATATGCAGGGTCTCATCGCCTGAAATATAGTTTTTTACCAGTCCTTCGGCGTTAACCATAACGCTGCCGTTACTCATAACGCAGCACCTCCGCCACCAGTATGCGGGTTGTCTTGCGCGAAGCAAACCACGCCGCCAGCAGCGCTGAAAAAAGCCCAAACATAAAAATCAAAACAGCCTCCTGCGGTATTATCCGCGACGGTATTTCCTTGATGTAAAATACCGCCGGGGAAAACAAAGAGAACCCCCCTACTCCTTCAGCATCAAAAAAACCGGCGATATTATTAACAATATCTATAAAAAAATTAACAACATGTTCGATAACGGTAAAAAACAGGGGAATATGCGACGCGGCAAGCAGACCCAAAATCAGGCCAGTTGACGCGCCGGTAAACCCGATAATGGCGCCGTCGCAGACAAAAATCATGCGCACCGCCCGATCGCCGCCGCCAACAGCCCGCAGCAGCCCAATTTCCTCACGGTGTTCCAGCACCGATCTCCGCTGCGCCTGGTAGATATTCAGCCCCACTACAATAAAAATAAGCCCTACCAGTATAAACATAAAAAGTTTTTCGGTGCGCAGCGCCCCAAAAAACGAACGGTTATAATCACGCCAACTGGTAAATTCCGCCTGCTCAAGACCAGTCTGCCCCTCAAGGCTTGTGCGGGCAAGCTCCAGCATTTTTTGGTCGTGGAAGCGGTTTTTGAGTTTAAGGCCCATGACTGCGCCGGCATCGGAAAAGGCAGCGGCGCTTTCAATGTTGACAAAAGCCCAGCCGGTATCGTATTCATAAAAACCGGTTCTAAACAGCCCGGTAACGGTAAAAGTCCGCAGACCGGTATATTCATCAGAATCCGCAAACAGCGCCGGTATTGAGTACAGGCTTATCTCGTGTCCGGTTCTGACTCCCAGCCGCCGGGCAAGTTCCGCGCCGAGCAGTACACTACGTTCACCGCTCAGATCAAAAAAACCTTCTTCAAATTCAAGACGGGCGGTCATGGCGGCATCCCGCAGCGGAGCATCCGGCGGAAGCCCCCGGACAAGGGCCGCCTGCTGCCCTCCCCGCCTGCCGCGAATCAGCGCCTGAAATTCCCGGAAAGGGACAGCAGCCTCTACGCCGGGAATCGCCAAAAGAGCCGCCCCCGCTTCTTCCGTTGTGACGGCGGCCACCGGCCCAACGCGCAGATGGTATGATGAAATTTCCAGTATGCTTTCGATAAAACCCAGTTGAAACCCGTTCATCACGGCGATAATGACGATTAACGCAAATACCCCGGTGGCTATTCCCAAAACGGACAATACCGGGGAAGGAGATTTTTTTTGCCTGCGAAAAACAGAACGCGCCGCGATAAACCATATCCACCTGAAATTCATCGCTGGCGCACCTGTTCTTCTTTTATCTTTCTGCCTTTTTCCCAGTAAGCCCTCAGCACTACAACGCCGTTCATATAAAGTTCCTCAGTCTCATTCTCGCCTTTGGTGAAAACCTGCCGTTCCAGAACGCCGTTATTTATATCACGCTGAACAACCTGATTTCCGTCACGATCATATTCATATTCAATCAGTTTTTCATTGTCTCCTTCTGTTTTGTGCATAGCGATGATTCTGTTGCCGGACCAGACGTTTTTTATCACCCATATCGTTTCATCTTTGTTGTTGATCATGGTTTGGGTTAATATCCTTCCCCTGCCGTCCGTACCATAAATTATGCGGAAGCCTTCTTCCACGGACAAATTTTCCAGAAATTCAGAATGTAAAGACAGTTTGTCCCTCATAAAATTTTTGTCGGAAGCCGCGTCCAGTACCCGTCCGGGAAAGACCAGACGAACCGGGTCAACATTCGCCCTTGCGTGATACAGGCGTTCCACATGGCGCAGTGAATAAGAACGGTTATACCGGTAAGTATCGGTATACATGATGCGGTACGCCGCCTCGTGGTACTGTTCCGGTTCGGCATCAGGCGGTGAAGCCGGTATCTTTTTGACCGTCTCGGCTTTTATCAGGGTATTCGCATAGTAAAAATAATTTATCACGATTTCACTGTCATCTTCAAAAAGCCAGCGGTCTTCGATAATCTGGGCTTTTTCATTGTAAAATTCGATAAAGCCCACTGATATCGGCGTTTCCTCATCCAATATCAGGGCGGCGGACATGTCCGGGTCAGGCATGGCATCGGCGGAAAATTCATCAAGGAGAGATTCTTCCACAGATTCGGTTTCGGCGGCAAGTTCATCGAAATCTGAAAATTCATCTTCGATAAATTCATTTTCAAAAATTTCTTCTTCAAGAAACGCTGTTTCTTGAAACAATTCTTCTTCAGGTTTGATCTGTGTATCATCGGATAAACCGTCGGGAATTTTGTCGGGCGGCCGCTTGAAAACGGCGTTTAGCCTGGTAACGCCGGCATCATCCCGAAACAGCCATTGGCGGCGGGCTTCCTGTTTCCATTCGTACAAAACGCGAATTTCAACGGTATAGCCGTCTTGATAAAACGGCAGCAAGCGGGGCTCCACTTCATCGGGGGCGACATAATCAATGACCAGGGCGTATTTATTGCGGAGGGCGGCAAGGCGCGAAGGAATTTCTTCAAGCGTCATGCCGCCGGCGTTGGAGCGAAACCAGCGCGGCGGACCGGGCGGCATCCATTCGGGCGGCGGTTCTTCTTCCTCATCCTGAAAAATGGAAAGCAGATCACCGGACAATAAATCGTCCGGATGGGAATCCCCCCGGACAGAGCCCGGCGATTCCTGGGTAATGGCAAAAATGCCCGCAAACAAAAGAAAGATGATGAGCAGAATCAGGGCCGCAACAGCGCCCGGATTTGATAATAACCGGCGCTTTACCAGCAGTATCGGTTTCATCAGAAACCTCGTCTTCATAAGAAGCCTCGTCTTCATAAGAAGCCGTAGCTTTTCAACTAACACCCGCAAATTCCCTCGCAAAGTTATGGGGATTAAAAGTTTGAATATCCCCGTATTTTTCGCCTGTGCAGAGATACGCCACAGGTAAGCATAAACCGGAAGCCAATGAAAAAACTACCCCGCCTTTTGCGGTAGAGTCGTATTTACTCACTATTGCCGCTTCGGGGGAAACCGCTTCACAAAAAATTTCCGCCTGGGCAAAAGCATTTCTGCCGGTAGTGGCGTCCAATACCAGATACTTAATATAACGGACGGCGGTTGATGAACCGGTTTTTGATTCTACCACACGGTCGATTTTCCGCAGTTCATCCACCAGCGCCGATTTGGTATGCATTCTGCCCGCGGTATCGGCAATTACCATGCCGTTTTTACCGGCGGACTCAATCGCGTCGTACACCACCGCGGCGGGGTCGCCGCCCTGCTGATGGGCAACTACCCGCAGACCAAGCCGTTCACCGTGTATCTTGAGCTGATCAATTGCCGCCGCCCGGAAGGTATCCGCCGCCGCAAGAACCGGCTTTGAGCCGCAGCCCTGGTACAATGCGGCAAGTTTTGCCGCGGTCGTCGTCTTTCCCACGCCGTTAACGCCCAAAAGGAGAATTACCGCCGGCCCGGCTTCCGTCGAAACCGCAGTTTTAACGCCGCGCAGCATCTCTTCCAGCAGTACGGCAAGGCAGTCCCGCGCCTGTTCCGGCGAGGAAATAGTTTCCTTTGTGCAGCGCTCCTGCAAACGTTCAACAACCGTGTATGCCTCTTGTGCGCCAAGATCGCCTTCCACCAGAAGATCGGATAATTCATCAAAAAATTCCTGCGAGACGGCGGGAGCTTTGGCAAAAAATGATTTTATTTTTCCGGCAAAATTCATTTTACCGCTTCTCCACTTTGACAATCGGCGTAACATCTTCCGTAGCGGTGTACAGGTAACGCACCATCCGGTAGATCCCATAGGTAATAGCCGCTCCCATGCAAATCACAGCGCCTGATTGTACCGTGTAAACCCGCTGTGCGCTTTCATAAAAAGCAGGATCACTGCTGTAGGGCAAGGCAGTCGTGTAAGTTTTTAACATCCCGTCGCTGGTCCATGCGGCAATAATGGTAATCCACGCGCTGCCCCATGCCCAATAATACCAGCTTCTCGCCTTGTTTACCCTTTTTTGCCCGGAAGAGGGAGGTATTTTTGCCTTTAAGGAAATAACGGATGTTTTTTCGGGTATATCGGGCGAAGTAAATACCGCCTTCGCCGCCTCTCCATTCCGGGCTTTTACGGTAACATAGTCGAGTTGGTTAATGGGCAGACGCAGGGTATAGGGCGCCTCCCCCACATACAGAGCGCCGTTGTAAACGGCGGCGCCGGAATTACCCTGCACGCTAATATTCACATCGGCATACTCCACAGCGCCAAGAGCCACGTCAATGTCCGTATGTTCACCCGGGGCAAGTTCCGTCTCCACCGTTTCGGGTATAAAACCATCCGCCGCTATGGCTACGGTTACTTTCCCCGGCGGGCGTTCCCGCGCTTGTACCGTTCCCGTTCCGGCATATTTCTGGTTTATCAAAATCTGGGATTCGGGAGGATCAACCGTTATTGCCACACGCGCCGGCTTGTTCCCCGCAAGCGCCATGTCAAGCCGGGCGGAAATTTCATCCACCGCCCCGTCGATGTCCTCCAGCGAAAAAATAATATCGTCCTCATAAATCCAGGAATTGGTATAGAGAGTGAACAGACTGAGTTTTATATAGTAACGGTTATGAAATTCACGTATCTGGCCGGAGAGGAAGGCGTCGGATTTTTGGCTCTGGCAAAAACGGCGCTCGCCGCCCGTTTTCGGCGGAGCCGGATATGACCCGTCCAGGTTGGCCTGATTGAGCTTGAATACAGGTTCTTTGTTTATCAGCGGCCTTTCCTCCAGTTTTTGGGCATAGGCTTCTTCCAGTTTTACCAGGTCTTCGTCAATTTTTTTCAGATTTTTCCGGTATTTCCAATTCGGATCGCCGCGGTACAATAACTGTGCGCGTTCATTCTGTTTATTTGCGATAGCTTTTGCCGCCGCGCTGATCGCCTGATCCCAGGCATAGCTCTCGTAATACGCGTATTCGGGGGAAATACGAAACCGGTAACTTACCAGTTGAAGTTTATTGACCAGATCTCTGGTAATTACATCGCCGGTTATACGCCGGGCGGATGACAGCAAAGAATAGTCAAACGCGGTAACGCAGAGAATCCATTCATCGTTCATGGTTTTTGGTTCTTCAACATTTTTTTTCCCGCCGGCGGACAGGGGTGTGACAGATAACAGGTAACAAATCATCGAAAACAAATATAATTTCAATTTGATATTCGCCATTATCCCGCCTTGCCTGTCTGAGTATTTTGCGACCATGAAAACTTGAGGTAGTCTTCGATAAATAAATCAATATCGCCGTCCATTACCGCCTGAATATTGCCAAACTCTGTTTTGGTGCGATAATCCTTTACCAGAGTATAGGGTTGAAAAACATAGGAACGTATCTGATTGCCCCATGAAATATCTTTTTTTTCCTGATGAAATCTTTCATTTTCTTTTTCTTTTTCCTGCCGGTAATGTTCGTAGAGGCGGGCTTTGAGCATACTCATGGCTATGGAACGGTTTTTTATCTGGCTGCGCTCATTCTGGCAGGCAACCACTATGCCCGTGGGCAAATGGGTAAAGCGCACCGCGCTGTCCGTTTTATTGACGTGCTGTCCGCCGGCGCCGCCTGAACGGTAGGTATCGACCCGCAGGTCTTCCGGGCGTATATCCACTTCTACGGTATCGTCAATTATCGGGAACAGGTACACCGAGGCAAATGAAGTATGACGGCGCGCGTTGGCGTCAAACGGGGAGATACGCACCAGCCGGTGTACTCCGCTTTCACCCTTGAGCCAGCCATAGGCATAGTCCCCTTCAATTTTACAGGTTACCGATTTGATCCCCCCTTCAGCTTCCAGGCGGTCAAGTTCTTCAATGGAAAAACCCCGGCGCTCCGCCCAGCGCAGGTACATACGGTACAGCATCTGCGACCAGTCGCAGGCTTCCGTTCCCCCCGCCCCTGAATGAACCGTCAGAAAACAGCCGTTTTTATCCACTTCGCCGCTCATCATTTCGAACAGATTTTGCTGTTCGTAACGGGCGCATATATCCTTCAGGCTGCTTTCAATCCCCGCGCTCTCGCCTTCATCCCCCGCCTCGGTGGCAAGTTGGTGCAAAATTTCCAGATCATCAACTTCGACGCACAGTTCTTTCCAGGGTTCATAGCGGTTTTTCAGCCCTTTCAGTTCGGACATGGTTTTTTCCGCCGCCGCCGCGTCATTCCAGAAGCCCGCCTCGCCGGTTTTTTCTTCAAGTTCGGCTATCCGCAGCCCAAAAGGGTCAAAGCCGCCTCCAGGTTTCACATATTTTTGACTTTATTTCCTTTATGGGAACATTCAATTCACTCAGCAGCATGGCAACCTCTCTCTATTGAGGATACCCGAAAACGGGATTTTTTTCAATGCCAAAAAATTAATAGCCTCATTAAAACTGAATTATACGGTCATAAAATAAATGTTTTTGTCTTGTTATTGACGAACAGAGCGAGGTCGCGACCGTGCTTGCACGGACGGGAGACCTAAGCGAGTGAGGAAACGAAGGGTTTAATCAAGAGGGGAACCTTCGCCCTACGGGCTCGGTTGAGGATACCCCGCGGCTTGCCGCGGAAAGCCGCCGTAGGCTTTTGTAAGTTGCGTAAGCAACTTCCTTGCAGGGCTTGCCCT
>JAITCL010000156.1 GCA_031283105.1 Treponema sp.
AAACTCGAATTCCTATGGGACTGATACCTTATGGAAAATAAATGTCGGTATTTTGCTGGCATTTTAATTTAATAGTAAAGGAGATTAAGAAGATGAAACAGTTAGTTATTTTTGTTTTACTCACGCTGTCGGCGGGCGTAATATCCGCGCAAAACGCCGAAGCGGTGATCAAGGAGATGACAGGTACGGTGGAACTGAAAAGAAGCGGCTCCGCCGATTGGGTTGCCGCCAAAGAGGGGGATCGCATAACGAAAGACACGGTAGTATCCACCGGCTTCAAGAGCATAGCCGTTATTGCGGCAGGTAATTCGACCATTACGGTGCGCCCCCTCACCCGCCTGAGCCTTGCGGAACTTCTGACCCAGAACGAGACCGAAACCGTAAACGTCAGCCTTAACACCGGAAGAATACGCGTAGAAGTAAATCCCCCTGCTGGAGGCAGGGCTAATTTCACGGCGCAAACCCCGTCATCCACCGCCTCAGTACGCGGAACAGCGTTTGACATGAACACGGTCAACATTCAGGTATTGAGAGGCGCAGTAAACTACCGCGCTGAAAGCGGAACGCTAAACAGGCCGGTAATAGTAACCGCCGGACAGCAGTCATGGATAGACACCGTAACAGGAAGCGCGGTACACCCGATAACCGCCGCGGAAGCAATGCGCACTCTCCCCGCCTTGCCGGGACAGATCGCTGTTCAGTCTTCAGGTAACGGCGCGCGCCTTGAAGTGACCGGCGGGCTTGAGATGGGATTTGTTCTTGTGGAAGAATAGTTCACAATTGATACCCCAAGAAACTCACACAAAGGCACAAAGACACAAAGATCACAAAGGAAGAGGGAAGAAGGGAAGAGGGAAGAGGGAAAAGGGAAGAAGGAGTTTTTGTCCGAAAGTGGACTTTGGATTTCAAGATAAGATAACTAACAAAACCCCTACTCCCCACTCCCTATTCCCTTTTCCCTCTTCCCTATTCCCTTCTCCCTTCTTCTCGTTGTTCATGTTGACATATTGGTTTTTTTGTGTTATTTTATATACATGATTCAATTGTATTTTTTGTCTATTTTGTGTAACGGCATAGCCGGGTGTTTATTGTTCTTCGGGAATGACGGAGAAATTGAAAAAACGCAAGTTTCAATAAATAACCCGACTTTCCATCTGGTTCTGGGTATATTAAGCGCCGTTACCGGTATTTTAAAATTACTTTCCCCGATTTCTTACGGCATAAATGCCGCCAGGGGAGTTCTGGTATTTGGAGACCTTATTCCCGCAGCCGCCGGGATTGTCGCGGGGCTTGTTTTTATTTTCGGGATTTACCGCAAAGAAGGGGCGCAAACTTCAGGAGAACTTGACCGTATCGGGACAAACCTTTTAGCTTTTAGAAAACCGCTTGGCATAGGGTTGATGGCGACTGCTTTTGTGCATTTTATTTTTGGAGAAATACTTTTTTTATAGCACTAAAGCGTCAGCTTAATTAAGAATTGAAAATCCATAACGGAAAGGGCGGCGCCCGCTTTATTTGTGCTAATACCATAAATCTTGTCATTATAACCGTAGTATGATTCTCCTTTGGTTCTGGAAATATACCGGTAAGAAGCATCGAGGGAAAATTTGATCTTTTTTACGTCAAGAGAAATACTGCACCCGGGTTCAAGAAAAAGCCCAAAACTTGTAAGATCTTTAAAAATCCTACCTCTGCGAATGTGCCTGTCCGTAGCCTCGCAGTAAGTATGAGGGCTTAATTTAAAAGATAATTCAAAATGAACAGGATAAAGAATATTAGTGCCGATTGAACAGCCTGCCGCTAAAATCAGCCAATCCTGCTGGTAAGTAATTAATTTGCCATAACCAAGAGATATAACGGGAGCATCTTCAATAGGTTCGTATATTCCTGAGTCTTTAGGTGTTTCCTTTGCATATTGAGAATAACCGTTACTCCCCGTAAAAATAAAATGCATCCATGAACCGCTGATGAATGGTTTTATATATAAAAAATTCATCGGAAAAGAAACGCCGGCAGTCAAATCTACCCTGACGTGTTCATTTGTTTCATTTTCATGGCTGGAAAAATTGGTAAGGTTACTGTTTACTATTGACTGCCAGTCGCGGTCTTCCATAACGCCTGAATATGCCGGAATTCCGGCTTTTAATGACAATGAAGAGAAAAAACCGGGACCGCTTAACAAGTCGGTTAAGCCAAAATCAGCGCTAAAACTCGCATAACAGACAGGTTTCATGTCCCAAATAAGTTCGCTAAGCAATTCGCCCTTTGTTTCTCCCGGAACGGGGTAGACATATTCAAAAGCCTGCCCCCATATAATGCCGAAACCTGTCCCAAACGAAAAACTATATTTCGTTATTTGCTCATTGTCCTGGCAATATACGGGATTGATTGCCGATAATAAATATATTATGATAAAAAAAATCGATACAGTTGTTTTATTCATTAATATGAGAATAACCGTGAAACAATTACAAGGTCAATTGTCTTTTTTGTTAATTTTTACCGCTCTTTTCTCATTTTTGCTGTTTTCCTGCGACTCAAGAAAAGAAGAAATACACGTAATCCCGCCCATTACATCCCCCCTATCCGGGGAATATATCGGTTTTGGGGTAATCACAGATTCTTTTACCCACCTCACCGCCGACCCTTCGCAGGACAGCCCTTCTCTTGGCTACCTCAGGCGGGGTTCGCGGGTGCGTATAATCAGGCGGCAGATAATTAAAACGCAGGACGGTTTTATTTCCTGGGTTTTGACGGACGGCCAACAGCAAGGCTGGCTTAAAGAAGACGTGATGGATATCTACAATAATGAAAATCAGGCAATAACCGCTTCGGAGTTATTATCCAGGTGAACAGGGCGCTCCTTTTTATCATACCTCCCGTTGCCGGCGCGATTATCGGTTTTGTTACAAACGCGATTGCAATAAAAATGCTTTTCCGTCCTCTGCGGGAAATTCGCGTCTTTGGGCTGAGACTTCCGTTTACGCCCGGCATTCTGCCCCGCCAGCGCAAAAGGCTCGCCGTCAGCATCGGCTCGATGGTGGAAAGGGAACTTTTAACGGCGGAAGTTTTAAGGAACCGTCTTGCCAATATCGATATTAAAAGTTTCCGTGGAGTAGTCGCGGAATTCCTTCGCCGTGACGATGTGCGCAAGGAGTTTGAATCCAAAGGGCGCATACTCATGCGTAACATTTTTTCAAAAATGAACACGTTCCAGCGTTTTTTTATTTCCGCGGGGCAGTACGATCAAACTCTTGAACAGAAAATGCCGGAAATTGTCGATGAGTTAATTTCGAGTGTTGAAAACCTTTTACAGGAAGACAGGATAAAGTCAAAAATACTTGCCGCGGTTGACGGTCAAATCGAGAATATTTTAGCTTCCATTGATATTAAAACCCTTGTGTCGGATCGAATTGATTCACTTGACATGGA
>JAITCL010000026.1 GCA_031283105.1 Treponema sp.
TACAAAAGCCTACGGCGGCTTTCCGCGGCAAGCCGCGGGGTATTAAACCCTTCGTTTCCTCACTCGCTCGGTCATGTCCGTGCAAGCACGGCCGCGACCTCGCTTCGTTCGTCAATAAATCTCAATATCAAAAATTTTGATGGTAGAATTTCCCGCTCCCCCCTGAGAATCATTAGTCCTCCCAAAATGCAAGCCCCTTATATTGTTTTTATTAAACGCAGCCCTTTTTCCCCAACCTGGCTGTTTCAGTTGAGTATAGGGAATATCTATTTCAACAACCCTGTCTTTTCTGGTTGATATTGCCGCCCGATGATGAGCGCTATCTGCATCTGTTTCTTTTATAGGTATCCTTAATTCCCAGGTTTTTCCATCGCCTAACACCTTAAACCGTATGCCGGAACCTCTTGTTAGTTTTTGTGCGACAGTTTCATTGTAGGTCATCACCTCCGCCCAATTTGAATCGCCGCGCGAAAGATTTTGATCTACATTCAGCACTTCCCTTTCCCGGCCGTCTATGATTTCCCTGTTTATGGTAAATCGTAACGCTGATTTAGAGTCAAAATTAGGTTCCCATCCGGTAGTTGCCAATATAAGATAATCCGCATTAGAAGGACTTGTATTAACGTTAGTCGTAGTCCGGGGAGTATTAGTCGTTACATTAACCGGGCCGGCATACGCGGTTCCGGTCAACGCCGCCAGACGGCTGTCCTGCGCCACATCAACATTCTGCATTCCCAGTATCTGGGCGGTCTCCACCGATATTGCCCTGATACGCAGCCGGTACGCGTTTCCGATTGCCGTTATTCCGCCGGAAATTATTGTCTGCGCCCCCAGTTTTTTCCCGATGGATTGCGCCGTTTCGTCGCTGACCTCTCCCGATAACTGGAAGTCCATTTCCTTGCGAATACTCTCCAGATTTTGCCGGTCTACCACAGTCAGCGTCCCTTCATTGACGATATAGCCGATTAATTCTTCGATGACGTAATCAGATAATTTTGGCCAATCTGAAACAAAATTGAGTATAACAACTTTTGTTTTTGCCGGTATTCTTCCGTTGAAGTAAGCGGTTGAGTTATTTAACGCCATATCAATGGTCACGGCGGTCTGTGAGAAAACGAATAGGGGCATAAAAAAAGCAAAAACACACAAAACCATGATTTTCTTCATTTTAATGCAGCCATCCTTCTATATGATATTAATATTAGACCAAAGGGTCAATATTAATACTACTATGGATTATCAAAAGTGTATTGTCAAGTACCAATATCGGTATACCATGCAATTTTGGGGGATAGCCATAAAACAGGAGCCTCTGCGGGTATATTTATCCGCCAATATCAAGGCCAGAAGGGAAATTTTGAATATAAGCCAGGAAAAACTGGCGGAATTGGCGGATGTGTCCGTCCAGATGATCAAACGGATAGAGGGAAGGCGAACCTGGGTAAGCGACAAAATGCTGACAAATCTGGCCTGTGTGCTGGGCGTCTCGACCTTTCAACTGCTGATTCCCCCCGGCGGGGCGCTTTCGTCAAATGATTCCGCCCTTATTTCCGGCCTGCTCCAAAACCTGAAACAAAACATTCATGACGACATAGACAGCCGCTTTGGCCGCCTTATCACGGAGAAAAGCGGAATTGGCGGATGAGGTTGGGGCGTCAACCAACAATTCAAAAAAAATTTTAAAACCACTAATGCAAAACGCAACTTTTCACCCTATATAGTGTATGAATAGTTTATTCAAACGCTTACAGTTTTCAAGAGAACTGAAGCGACTAGCAAGAGAAAACATTGCACAGGGCAAACCCCTGTGCATTATGGATGACATAGTCTTTAAGACTATGCTCACTTCGGATACCGAGGACTCCCGCGAAGCCCTCCGCCACCTTCTTTCCGCCTGTACCAGACGGGAAATTTCCAAAGTCCAGGTTACCAACAACGATTTGATTCCTGCCCATTTGGACGCAAAAATTCCCCGTTTGGATGTCCAC
Organism: Treponema sp.; assembly: GCA_031283105.1. Taxonomy (GTDB): domain Bacteria; phylum Spirochaetota; class Spirochaetia; order Treponematales; family Breznakiellaceae; genus WQXQ01. The sequence goes on from JAITCL010000026.1 coordinate 1,989, forward strand.
GTCACTTTTAACGATGGCGAGGCTGCCGACCTGGAAATGCAGATTAACAAATCGGGAGATGATTTGAGAGACCGGGCGGCTTTCTACGCCGCCATGCTTCAGGCGACTCAATCCCGCAAGGGACATGCCTATGGTGAAATTAAGCGAGTGTATCAGATTTTTTTCCTTAACTGCGTCCTGTATCCCAATAGCGGCAAATTTCCACGGCGGTATTTTTATATGGAAGAACAGGAACATGACCGGCTTACCGACGCAACCGAAGTGATTTTCTACGAGATGCCGAAACTGGAACGGAAAGTGCAGGATATAGCAGCGGGGAAGATAAAAATAAACAGCTTGCCGGAAGATGAAAAGTGGTGTATATATTTTAAGTACCGGCATGAAGGGCAAACGGCGGAATTGGTAAAGAGGTTGTACCGTACGGAGGAAGGGATTATGTTAGCGGAAAGGGCTGTAGCAGGGATAGACCGTGATTATTTGAGAGCAGTACGGAAGATGGGAGAAATCAAGAATCGCATGGATCACGCGCAAATGAAATACGATCTCAGACAGGAAGTCCGGGAAGAAGTGCGTCAGGAAATTCAGGAAAAAGTGAGTCGGGAAGTCCAGAAAAAAATGCTTCGGGAAGTCCGAAAAGAAATGCGGCAGGAAGTCCGGGAAGAAATGCGGCAGGAAGTCCGAAAAGAAATGCGGCAGGAAAATACACTCGAAATTGCCCGCAAAATGAAAAATGCAGGGCGGCCATTGAGTGAAATTACCGAATTCACCGGCCTTCCGGTACGAGCCATTAAACAATTATAAAGGGTCATTACCTATGATCCGGCAAAACACTTGAAATTGTCAAAAAAAGGTGTATAAATAGGTATTATGCAGCGATTTTTATTTTTATTGACAATGGCGTTTTGTACCAGCGCCGTGATTTTTTCCCAGGCAGACCGGAATACGCGCTATGTGGCGGTACAGACGGCGGTTCTGAAAGATTCTACCGGTTTTTTTGCCAAAGAAGTGGGGAATCTCCCGCTGGGAACGGCGGTAACGCTGGTTCGTGATGACGGTAAATGGGCCGAGGTTCGGGCGGGAAACCTTGCCGGTTGGGTGGCGTCCGCAAGCCTGAGCGCACGGCGGGTTGTCGCGTCAAATTCCCCGGTTACCGCCAGCGAGGTTGCTCTTGCCGGAAAGGGGTTTTCTCCCGACACGGAAATAGAATACAAAAAAAACGGGCTGGACTATTCTATGGTTGACTCTATGGAAAAAATAGTTGTGTCTACGGATGATCTGCTGCGCTTTATCATCGAAGGCCGCCTGGCCAGGGGAGAATAGTTTGAAAAAGCCTCAAGTGCAAAAGTTGGCGATGTTTCTCTGTGTGGCTGCGTGTTTTTTTGTTCAGGCGGTTCATCTTGAAGGACAATCCCGAACCGGAAATAAAAATTTGGTTGACGATGCTTTTTCCGATATGGACAAAACTTTTAGCAGCATGGACGCGGAATTTACTCAGGAAGACGCATATTATTTGGGACGCGCGGTCGCGGCGAATATTTTGGCTGCCTATAAACCCTATACCCAAAATCCCGCGTTGACTCAATATCTGAACCGTATTTGCCAGACTTTGGTGATCAATGCTTCTCAAGCCGTGTCGTTTAACGGCTATCATGTAATCATTCTTGACAGTCCCGAATATAACGCCTTTGCCACTCCCGGCGGCCACATATTCATAACCAAAAAACTGGTGGAAGCCGCCACTTCCGAAGATATGCTGGCGGCGATAATAGCCCATGAGCTTGCCCATATACTATTGAAGCATGGCATTGCCATTATCAATGATATGAAACTGACTGATGATATGACAGCGGCGGCAAACCGTGCGGCGAATCTGGCCGGCAATAATGCCGCTGCCCAACGGCTCATGCTCTTCCGTGATTCGGTAACAAAGACAATGGATACCATGTTGAAAAACGGTTATTCCCAGTCTCAGGAATTTGAAGCGGATAGGGAAGCTGTGACGCTTCTTCAAAAGTCAGGCTATGATCCTATGGCGCTGCAGGATATGCTCAAAATATTACAGCAGGTGCAGAAATCCCAAAAAGGCGGGTTTAATACCACCCACCCCAGCCCTGTGGATCGTATTGCAAACGTGGAAAAATTACGCTACCAAACTCAGGATACCCGTAAATACCGCGTACCCCGTTTTAAGAACAAATGAGATTTTTTACTCAATATAAGTTATTTTGGTTTCATCAAAAAAACCACGGGGAACAGGGGTCTCGTCAGGGGTTCCCAGCGCGATAACATTAAACGGTATTTTCGGTTCCGGTATATGCAGGAGCGCACGGATTTCGGCTATCCGTTCCGTTCTGGGATAAACGCCGCACCAGCAGGAACCAAGCCCCATAGAAGCGGCTTCCAGCAGAATGTTCTGCGTTGCCGCGGCGCAGTCCTGGGGAAAGTAACCTGCGGGTTTGCCTTCCTGGGGGGTCGCCACCACCACAATGGCGGCTGTTGCCGTTGCGCACATAGTGGCAAACGGATGAACCCGTGCAATTTCATCTAACATTTCCCGTTTGGTGACAGCGATAAATTCCCAGGGACGCGAATTACACGCCGAGGGAGCAAACATGGCCGCTTCCAGCAGCCGCCTGATTTGCTCCCTCGTAACCGGTTTGTCGCTCCGGTACTTTCTGATACTATGGCGTTTCTCAATCAACTCATTCACTTGACTTGCATCTCTTACAGTTTATTCTTCGCCTGTGTTACTACTTTCTTGATTTCGCTGTTCGTTGCCATCCACATTCGCTGATTGGTTGTGACATTGGTCATTTCCGCATTTACAAAATATGTCCTGACCGTCTGATTACCCGCTTTGTCGATTATGGTTTTTACCGATCCAAACAGCATAAAGTTCGCGCCGGTTTCATTGGCCAATCTGGCGGCAGTAGCCTCGCTGGCGTTGCTCTGCTGATCCTGCCGCTCGGCGCGAAGCTCATCTCTGGTGCTGCCACCGGCGACAAAGTCCATTTTTCCGCTGTTAAAAATGACTGTTTCCATAGTTGATGTAATGATACTCGTATCAATATGCTCGCTGCTTTCGTTCCTGAATCTGCCAACCAGCACTATCGGCGTTTTTCCGCCCATTGCCTTTATCGCCTGATCAACTCTCGGGGAGTTAAGGCAATCATTGATCAACGCCTGACAAACGATTTTTACGTCAGTGTCATTCCAATAGCCGCTTAAATCAATTTGTGTATTGGCATCTACACGCTGAACCGCTGTGCTTCCTCCCGAAGAAGCGCAGGAAGCGAATACCAAAAGTATTACTCCAACAATACCCAGAAATTTTTTCATTGTAATATCTCCTTAAAACCAATGATATATGAAAATAACAGCTTTATTCAAGCCCTATTTCAAATTTATGGTTTCTACCAGATTAAGCGTATTGGCTTTGACATTGACATCCCGATACTCTTTTCTGGCAACCACACTTCCCCGAGAATAAAAATTTATCACCACATTGTAGGTTCCCGGATCAAGATTGATACCGCCAATATAAGCCTTGTCCGGAAGATAATGCGACATACGGATATCGGCGCTCTCGGTTGCATCCGCCGTTTTCTTTGCGGCCAGGGCGGATAAATTTGCGAGAATTGCGCCTTGTTTTTCTTCGACTACCGCCGCCGTAATATAAGCAGTGGTATATTTCAACAGGACGCGGATATAAGTTTTGAAAAACAAATTGCCAAAACGGGCGTTATAGGTTTCTTCCATGACCGCCCCCATATCCTCAAGCAATTCAAGGTTAAATGCGCCGCCTCCCTCAATGGCAACTTCAATCCGGTCTATGCTGCTGGGCCGTTTAATGAATTTGGGGAGTTTAAATTCGGACTTCTGCAACGCCAAATATCTGAAGAACGGAAAAAACGATACAAATACTCCCTCTTCTTTTATCGGGGACAATCCGGTAAAGCCGATAACATTGAGACGCGCTTTCCCCCTCGGAACAGTTCGTGCATCCTCAGCAGATTTGGGGAAAGGATTGGAATATATATTAGGATTGGCGGCAAAGGCCGCGCGAAGTTGTTCAAATTCTATACGGGCGTCGTCTGTTTTTCCCTCGCCCAAATAGAAAAGAACGCTTAAATACCGGGCAAGCGCCGAATTGGAAAAATTGACCGATTTTCCCTGAGGTAACTGCGGATTGACTGAAAGGCCGAGTTTTCTGAGTTGTGCCAGCATATGCTCCCCGGCATTGGGACCGGTTCCTTCATATTTTCGCCCCAGCATATCCAGTTTTCCGCTGGACTCGGTTAACCTGCGAATTTCAACTAACGCACCCTCAATATTGCCTGCCCGGTAATAATTCAGCGCATTAAATACATTCAGGTAAATATCTTCAAAATCTTCACCGGGATACTCTTTGGTATTATCATTGGCTATATATGACGCCACATCGGCAGTGATGCTTTTGGTATAGGCTTCCGCTATCAGGCGTTCAGCCTCCTGCAAATCTTTTGAGGAATCACTGCTTCTCCCCGCATAATGTTCAAGAAGCCCCTTATCCAGATACAGTAAAACGGCATTTTTTTCGGAATACATGGGTTTTTTGCTTTCTTGTTTCTTTACGAGCGTTTCAATTCCTATTTCAAATTCGTTCTGATACACTGCCTGATCAATATTTTTATATGCGGCCGATTTGGTTGCACAGGAAAAAACCAAGAATCCCAGACACGCCAACAGAATCAAACATACGCTGCCTTGTCTCTTTGTCATAAAATCTCCTGATAATTATAAACTTAGTAAGTTTTTATTTTTTTGGTTATTTTGTCAAGGGGAACACCATCAGCGCACCGCCGCGCCGCTCTCATTCTGCGGACATTTTCAATGTCGTACACATTCCCCAATTGAGCTTTCAAGTATATCCATGCCCAATTTAAGATGCGCGTCGGTCATCACGAGCGGCGGCAGGAAGCGTATTACGTTGCTGTGTATGCCCGTGTTGATAAATCAGAATTCACATTGAAAATTAATTTGGTTTTCCGCGCAGGGGCATGATTAGAAATCATGTTTTGTATTTTGCTGCAAGCTGTCTGTGTTGTAGACTTTCGTTTGCTCTATAGTTATGCTGTTAATCGTGAAGGAAAGTTTGCAATCTGTAAAGAAAGCCGAAATTTGGGAAACAGAAGAAGATAAACAACTTTCGATAGGGCAGTTGAAATATCACTTATCTTCAAATTGCCAGACACAAATTTCAGGGGAGAGTTTTTATCAATAAGGATACCGGAAAGCCGATTAGAATTTCTAAAGATGGGATTATGGAGTGGTGGCGTAAATCCAGAAAGCGGGAACATATTATTTCGGTGCAATTACTCGACTTTTTCCTTGAAAATGCAATCTTTACCGGAGAAAACCCTGATTATTTGGGCAGACAAAAAATTATAAGCGCAAGTCAATTTGAAAGTAAATGCACCATAAACGGCAAACTTTTTTCAGTCATAATAACAACCAGAAAAGCAGTGTATGACATAGACAAATTGAGATATTATTCTTTGAAAGATATAGATACAATCCAATAAAAAAAGCCGTAGTCGGGAAACATGACCCAATGGGTCGTCCTCGCATATACGGCTTTCCGGCTACCGCCTACTCATAATATCGCACCAATTTACAGTTTTGTCAAATGGTTTCGGTGTCAGTCACTTTTTTTCTTCATCTTCCTGTTTTTTCATGGATTTTATTATAGCGACTGCCATTTTACGGTTTTTTTCTTTCATTTGCGCGGTTATTTCAGCAACCATTTTGGCTTCAAGGGGATATTGTATTGTTTTTTGTTTAAGGTCATTGCCGGTAACAAGATATTCCACTGATACGCCCAAGACTTGCGCTATTGCTACGGCGGCATCTGCCGAGGGCATACAGTTATGGACATTTAAGTAAGTATCAATAGTTTGCTTTTTGACCCCTGATAACGCCGCCAGTTCTTTTACATACATACCAGAAAAACTTAACTGTTCCTTGAGATTTTCCTTGAATCCCATAATTCATAATATGAAATTATCCATATTTCTCCCTTTACAATATGAATATATTCATGTTATATTGTTTGCAGTATGAATTTATTCATTATTGCTGTGGGTAAATATGAATAAATTACTGCTTTGGGGCAGAAAGCTTGTTGCCCACCAGAAAAAAGGAGATTTTTATGAAAAACAGATTCTATGTACATTTGGTACGACTGTTCGGCATTGCCGCGATTATCGCGGTAATCGGATTTTCTTTCGCCGCTTGCGGCGGTGATGACGGAGGAGGCGGCGGCGGAGGCGGCAAAGGCAAATGGACAGCCGTAACAAACAGCCCATTCAATGAAGAAGACAGCTACATCAATGCAATCGCCTATGGGGGCGGTAAGTTTGTCATCGGTGGCAACAAAGGCAAAATGGCGACTTCGTCTGACGGCGTAACTTGGACGGCAGTAGAAACCAGTGTATTCGGCACATACGCCATCGGAGCAATCGCCTATGAGGGCGATAAGTTTGTCGCAGTGGGCTGGAACGGCAAAATGGCGTATTCGTTTGATGGCGTAAACTGGACAGCCGTAACAAGTACCACATTCGGCACAACCACCATCAGAGCAATCGCCTATGGGGGCGATAAGTTTGTCGCAGTGGGCAGGGACGGCAAAATGGCGTATTCGGCTGATGGCACAAGCTGGACAGCCGTAACAAGCACCACATTCGGCACAAACGAAATCCACGCAATCGCTTATGGGGGCGATAAGTTTGTCGCAACGGGCGGAGACGGCAAAATAGCGTATTCCTCTGACGGCACAAGCTGGACAGCCATAACGGACACGGACAACATATTGGGTACAGGCATTATCGGATGTATCGCCTATGGCGGGGGCAAGTTTGTCGCCAGCGGATTTAGCAGCGGAGTGATATATTCGTCTGACGGCATAAACTGGGCAAAAGTAGCGGACAGTAAATGCACCTTCACCGATCATGCAATCACCTATGGCAACGGCAAGTTTGTCGCATCGGGCCAAAGCAAAGGGGACCCCGGTTGGTATCTAACCATAGCGGTTACTTCATCTGACGGCATAAACTGGACAATCACAGGGGAAACTACATTCGGTTCATCAAGTAATCACATCCGTGCAATCGCTTATGGCAGCAACAAGTTTGTCGCGGTGGGCGACAAAGGCAAAATAGCGTATTCATCGGGGCTGTAGCAACGGGCAATAGTAGCGCAACATGGGGCTGTCTAGGAAGTAATTCCGAACAGCCCCTTTTTTAGTGTTTTTATGGGGAAGAAAAACGGTGCCAGGCACAACATCATAAACTAAAAAAGGTTATTTATTATTTTTAGGTATATTGATATACTACACAAACATAAAGTAGCCTATCTGTATAATATAAATTATACAGGCAGTTTATTAAGGGGAACATAATGCAAAAGCCGTACAACGTGCTGGAAAATGTACTAAATGACATAGAAAACAGGATAAATGAAGACATAAACGCCGATATACTGGCGGAGAATTTAGGACTTTCATCGATCCATTTACAAAGATTGTTCAAATTCGCGTTCAAACAGCCGCTAGGGTCTTACATAAGATCCCGCAAACTGGCGGCAAGCCTTGATATTTTACTCAATACCAATTCCAAACTGATAAATATAGCCCTTGATTATGGTTTTGGTTACGAGCAGACATATATAAGGGCTTTTAAGCGAGAATACGGCGTTACTCCAGGCGCTGTCCGTAAATCAATACATATAGTAAAAGTAACGCCTCCCCTTAATCTGCTTGGCGCAAAGTTATTTGATGACGGCATAATGTTAAAGCCTGAAATAGTAATGCTCCCGCAATTTCATCTTATAGGAAGAAAACATCAAATGCCGCTTAAAGAATCGACAATATATTTAGCTCCAAAAAAGGCAAAACATTTTTGGGAAAATGACCGTAAAAAAATCCCCAATATTGCAAACCATAATGTGTATATCGGGTTGACCAGAACCGGCGGTATCGACGCCGACTATAATTGGTATATGCCTTCTGTTCATGTAAAGTCATTAAAACATATACCGGAAGGGTTAGAAGGTTATACGTTTAAGCCCGCGTTATGCGCCATGTTTCGCTACATAGGACAGCATCATTATTACGATATTAACCGGAACAGGGCAAAAAGTATGTATTCCGCCATAGAAAAGTTTTTTGATTGCGAGTATGGTCATGAATTCTATAAAAGTATCAATATTTTTTTTGAAAAGGTAGATACATCATATTATGACGGGAATATTTGCCAAATGGAATGGTTTGCCCCTATTAAAAAGCCAAAATGATGAAAAAGGTTCATATTTAACGTTAAAAATGATAAAAAATATTCATTTTTTCCTTGTTCATAATGTTATAAATTTGACAATCAAAAAGCATAAGGAGAAAAAAATGAGTATTTTGAAAAAATTATTTTCCGGTAATTCTTCAAAAAAAGAAATTGAAGAAGAAACTGCAGAAACAAAAAAATGCGTAAGGTGTCTCAGAAGGATAAAAATAACTTTTAATACTTGCCCTCATTGCAGGTCTA
>JAITCL010000129.1 GCA_031283105.1 Treponema sp.
CGCCTGATTTTTTGCTGGGCGTTCTTTTCAAACGGCTCTTTACGAATACAAAAATCGCTGACCTTTTTATAAACCGGCAAAGTACGGTTGGCTTCATCAATTTCTTTTTTAATCAAATTAAAAATAAAGTTATCGTCACTTTCCTTGCCGGGATAATCTTCCATAATAAGTTCATAATTGGGAACCGTTACGGCGAAAATAATTTCACCGCCGAGTGTTTTTCTGCCGACGATAAGTATTTCAGCAATCACGCGCGAATTTGAAAAACTGGCTTCAACTTCTTCTGGATAGATATTTTTACCGCCGGAACCGACAATAAGATTCTTCTTCCGTCCCCTGATATGGACAAATCCGTCTTCATCAATACAGCCGAGGTCGCCTGTTAAAAGCCAGCCGTCTTCCGTTATAACTTCTTTTGTAGCTTCATTGTTTTCAAAATAACCCAGCATTACAGAAGGCGATTTACACGCGATCTCCCCTATACCGTCCTGTCCCGCATCGATAATCTTAACTTCCGTATAACTGACGGGAAGTCCTACGGATTCATTGCGTTTATGACGAGGAGTGTTAACAGTGATAAGAGGGGCGTTCTCGCTCATACCATAACCGTGAACAATGTTAAAACCTAATGAATCAAAAAAATCCGCCGTCTTTGGGCTTAATGCTCCGCCGCCCGCAACCATTATATAGATTGATTGAAGACTCGCTTTTTTTCGGATGAACTTAAAAACTTTCCGTCCCCAATCAGGATTACCTTGTTTTGCCTTTTTCAGGGCAATTTTACGCAGAACATTCAATGGCCCGCGGATTACAGGAGAAAGTTTCTGATAACCGGAATCTATCGCGGCCATAACTTTATCATAAAGCAGGGGAACCGCAATAAGGTATGTGACTCCCCCGTCCCTTATGTCATCTACAACAACCTTGCCGACTATTTTCTCGGCGATTACGGTCGGAATGCCTACGGCAAATGGCGCGATAAAAGAACATGTAGTAGGATATGTATGATGCAAAGGCAGAACATCCATGAAAACATCGTCACTGCCAGGTTCTAACATGCGAACTGCCGCGCTTGCGTTAGCGATAATATTTTTGTGAGAAAGAGTAACGCCTTTGGCAAAACCCGTAGTCCCGGAAGTAAATACAATAGAACACGGATCGTTAGGCGATATACTGCCCGACGGAGGCAGGGATTGCATGTCGGCGTTAATGCCAAACGCGTCATATTCGGTTTTTTGTCCCGTGGAAGAGTCTTCGGTTTCCGGGCTGATGCAGACGGACACCGCCAGGGAAACACCGTTAGAAGATAATGAAGAAGCAAACGTCCTCTTCCGCCCTGAATAAAAGAAAGCCTTGGCTTTTGTTATTTTAATAATATTAAGACATTCCTGTTCCGTAGAAAGAAAATCAACAGGCACTATACAAATACCCGCAATAACGGTTCCCATCCAAACAGCCATCCATTCAGGGCGGTTTTCAGACCAAAGCACGACGCGGTCGCCTTTAGAAAAACCGGCGGCAAGCAAACCCGCCGCTATCCTGCGGCATTCATCGCCAAACTTTGAATATGACCAACGGGTAAATTCCCGCTGTTTGCCTGAACGATACCGGATAAAATCCTTATTGGCGAATTGCCGTGAATGATTATCAAGCATTTGGGCAAAATTTTTATACGGAATATCGGGAAGGTTGGAAACATAATCTTCAAATTTTAACATAAATACCTCTCTTAAACTTAATTGTATATTATACATAAAATTGAGTATTTTGTCAAAATAATTAGCAACCTTTTACAAAAAAATGTGTCGTACTTTTATTTTGTTTTTATCAATAAATACCGCTTTTTTCCGGCTCTAATGATTAATTCGCCTTCCAAGTTCAGCCTGTCTGTTCCAATGACCTCAGCCGGATCATTTATTGCCGAAAATTCACCGTCACTGCCGGAAACAAAAGCCCCCCCCTGTTTGACAAGTCTGCGGCCTTCGCTCTTAGTTGGAACAAGCCCCGTATCAGAGAAGAGGTCTACCACGTTGTAACCGGCTTCCAGTTTTGAGCGGGCAATTTCCGAATGGGGCATTGCCGATTTATCGCCGCCTGACAGACTGCCAAAAGCGGCCTTCGCGCCGGATAAAGCCTTGTCGGCTTCGTCCTTGCCGTGAATGAGGGCGGTTACTTCCCACGCAAGACGTTCCTTCGCGTCATTTGGATTTTTTCCCGACTCACACATGACATTGCACTCATCAACAGGCAGGAATGTAAACATAAGCAAAAAGCGAAGAATATCCTGATCCTGCACGTTGCGCCAGTACTGGAAAAAGTCATAGGGGGTGGTAATGGCAGGATCGAGGAAGAGCGCACCTTTTTCGGTTTTGCCCATTTTCTTTCCGTCCGCTGTGGTAACAAGTGGAAACGTAAGACCAAAAACTTCAGCGCCTTCAACGCGGCGGACAAGTTCAACGCCCGCGACAATATTCCCCCACTGGTCGTCGCCGCCAATTTGCAAATTACAGCCGTGACGCTGGTATAACTCCAGAAAATCATAACTCTGCAAAAGCTGATAATTAAATTCAATAAAGGAAAGCCCCGTTTCCATTCTCATTTTGTAGGCTTCAAAACTGAGCATCCTGTTCACGGAAAAATGCCTGCCGATGTCGCGTAAAAAGTCGATATAGTTTAAGTTTGCAAGCCAGTCTTTATTATTAACCGTAAAAGCTGTATTGCCGTCAAAACCGACAAAACGATCAAGCTGGGCGCGGATAGATTCGGTATTTTTATCCAGTTGTTCATAATTGAGCATTTTGCGTATTTCGCTCTTTCCAGAGGGGTCTCCTATTCTTGCAGTGCCGCCGCCAAGAAGGGCGATTCCTTTATGCCCCGCGTCACGAAGATGGCGGAACGCAAAATAAGGAACCATGTGGCCTATATGCAGGCTCCCCCCGGTGGGGTCAGTGCCTTCGTAAAAAGTGACGGGACCCAAGTCCATTAATTTTGACAGGCCTTCAATGTCGGTACATTGCTGAACAAAGCCCCTTGTTTTTAACGTTTCCAATGCCAAATTCATGATATTTATTGTACAGATTTTAAAGGTGTCTGTCACCTGTTCCGATAATTATAAAAATGACCATAGTTGAATTAGTAAAACAAGTTGTTTTATCATGGCAGGTGATTGCGG
>JAITCL010000007.1 GCA_031283105.1 Treponema sp.
TGAACAGAAAACCGGAAAAATAGCGGCGTATATGTCTCTCATTATGGACGCAATCAAGTTGTCATTTACCGAAAAAGAACTTCATAACCTCAACTATCCGTTCAAAACAATCCCCGCCAAGAAAATCGCCAAACTGGCGGTTGACGGCAGTTTTTTGGAAAGATATAAAGGGATAGGCTCCTTTATGATAAACGCCGCTATGGGTAAGGCTATCGACTGTAATGACGATTATTGTTCTGCCCGTTTCTTAACCGTTGATGCGGACATAGAGCATGATGAAGGGGTTCTGGCTTTTTACGAGAAAAATGGTTTTATCCAGAATATTGAACTGTTCAACAAAAATAGAAAAACAATCAGCATGAGGAAAGATATTTACAGCTAATGACAAAAATAGATTAATGGTAGGTTCGAATAAACGCTGCCAAAGGATATTCTGTCAGGAATCTGAAATACATGACAAAATTCGCTAAAATCAATCCTGATTTGGAAATTGTGCAGACAATCTCTGCACAATTGTCATGGTCGCACGATACAGCCCTACTGAATAAACTAAAGGATAAAAAAAACGATTATGGTACGCCCAAAAAATCATTGAGAACGATGGACGCTTGATACAATGGAACAGCAAATAGAATCCAAAATGTATGAACGTCAGACAATGGTTCAAACGGTACGCACGGCAGTGTAAGAGGACAACCGCCCAAATAATGAACAGAGTCTATTCATAAAGATATTTTACATATAATATCTGAATTTCTTGCATTGCTTGTAATGAGACATTCCCCGGTCTTAAGGTTTTGTATAGTATTTCGGCTCTTTTCGTTATAAAAATAGGAATGTTCCATAACATATTCTATATCTTGCGGATTTGGTAAATTGAAAATAAAGTTTGTGCCACATTGAGAAAGAAGCGTCTGATCAATATATCTTGGCCTTTGGCTTAATACCAATAAATGTAATCCATATTTGCGTCCTACTCTGGCGATTTGAACAATGATATCTTTACATTTGGTCGTTTTTGTACTTGGGGCATAATTATGGGCTTCTTCTAGAACAATTAACATATTTTCTGGTTTTTCATATGACCCTTTGTATTTATTTATTCTTGAATGTAATATTGAACTTAGGAGTGAATGTACTGCTATACTTTCTTCTTTTTCAGATAACTCTTGAGTAGAAAAAACAATTGGAAATTTGCTGATTAATTTTTTTCTAACAAAACTAATTAAAATATTAATGCGTGATAATTTTTCGCATAATGTAGATACAAAACGAGGTAACTCAATTTTTGGGTTTGTTTTTTCGGCAAAAATAAAAAGATTCTGATAATTACTGTTAATATTCAATTTCTGATAAAAAGAATAAATAATTTCTGCCAATTCAACAGAGGAGATAGTCTCATCTATTTCTTTTGATTTAAAATAATCTTTTAAATATTGCATCTCCGAATCATTTAAATCAAAAGCGTTTTTACATTCAGAAAAATTAATAGCTACAGGGATTCTGCCAGAATCAAAAAGATTAACATTTTCAGTCAAAGAATTATATTCATCTGTTGGAGAAATCGCAATATATTTTGTTCTCAATATTTTCAATAGATTTTTTATAAAGTATGTTTTTCCTGAACCTGTTCTTCCCAAGATAGAAGAATGAGTAGAAAAAAGCATATCAAAGTTAAGATGCACTGAAATGGAATCATATTTAAGAAAATTGCCGATATTTATCCTGTCGACACCTTGAGTTATATCGAATATATTCTCTATATCTTCTTTTTGTGCATTATATATCTTTGTACCCGGAGGTGCGATGTAGAAGAAATCATTTATTATCTCTCTGTCTTTTAATGCCCCAATAAAATATGCCTCGGTTTTGAAAATATTATATTTTGAATAGTCGTCTTCGACCCTCATTATTCTAAAGAACTCAGCATCTTTTAATCTTTCATTGATGGTTTCTATGCCAGCAACTTCAAAAATATATCTTTTCCTATCTTCTTCTATTGATACATAATCTGTACTAATAATATCCTTTGAGTAAAAAAATAATTGTCTCCTGGTAGAACCAGGGGCGGCAACACCAATAAAATTCATCATAACCCTTCCTTATTCATATCTTTTTGAATTTGATCTATCTTCTCTTCGCAATCACAAAGAACCTTCGGGATATATGTAAAATTTTTTCCTTTAAGATTGAGTATTTTTACTTGTCCAACATTCCCACTTTTAAGAAAGTCATTATTTATTTTATCTTTAATAGTATCTATTTCTATATTACCAAGACCTTGGCAGAATAAATCTATCCGCAACGGAAAATGTTCTGTAGAATAAGTTTTGTAGAAAGTACGAAGTAATCCGATGGTACCATATTCAGGATAAGGTCCATATATATTATCTTCTTTTTTCCCCATTAAGTACGAAAGGTCAAACTTATAATCAAATGGTGATACAATATTTCGCGTATAAAAATCAGTTATGTCCCTCGAAATAAACAGAATAGTAATACGATTCAGAGGTAAATTCAAATATGCCAGTCTTCCTACTATTTTTTCTGTGTCAAACCGGTGAGTGATAAAAAAAACCAAATGTTTTGATTTATCTTTTTCATTCCGTAATTCACGTAAAATAATTCCACAAATAATATCTGAAATAACTCTTTCCTGATTCGCTCTATAATCACTCTGAATTTTCCTGAAGAATTTATTTTTATCTCTAAAAAAGTTATCAATTATATTAGGATTTTTTTTAATCTTAACTGAATTTAAGAGACTAAAGATATCAATATGACATATTGCATTAGGATTATATATATTTTCAGTACCCAGAACAACATACGGGTTTATTTCAAGAATTTCTTTAGAAGAAAAATTATCCGATAATTCAGATATGGTATAAGAAATCGCCAGTTTTTTATTCATCATCTTCCTCATTCTCGGTATCGGTATACCTCTTCATTTCTTTTTTCAACATATTTATAGCGTGTTCAACACTTGAATTATTATCAGAAAGTTTATACACATTAAAATAGCATTTTTGAATATCCAGTTTATGTTCGTCTACATATTCTGATATATCAGTATTAGCAAGGGCTTCTTTATTGTTGCACCATGTTTTTCTTTCTCCTCTTGGAACCAAATAAATAACTTGATTTTCATTAGTCCCGTCAATTCTTGGATGTTTTCTCCTGCTTTTTGCTGTTGACAGATACTTTACGGATTCATATACATCTATCAATAATATTCCCGGAAAGTTCAAGTGAATTCTCTTTCTAATTCCAAGCAACTGTTTATATTTAAGTTTATCTGATAGCTCTTTGATGGCATTGTCGTTGATTGGAAGGAGGTTAGGTTTTAGTATATCCTCTTTTTTAATTCTTTCTTTATACTCGTCGTCAAAGATTTTATCAGTTAATCGCCTATATATTTCTTTCAGAATTATAATTTCTTTCGGTACGTTTGTAGTCTCAATGCCCTCTTCTTTTTCATCCTGTTCTGTGCAGATTACCATGCACTTAAATAACGCATCTTGAATATTTTGCCCGATTGAATCTTTTAACGAAAGAGATTCAGGTTTATCACCATTTATAATACTAAAAAAATCTTTAATTGCCATTTTAATTCTGCAGTGACTCAAATCGCTGTATTGCTCGTTTTCAAATTCCTTGTATGCGTCATCTTCGATTTTATTATATTGCTGTACAAAATATGTAATTAAGATGAATCTTACCGCTGATTCACGGAATCGAAGGTCATCTGCAAAATACAATTCTTCATATAATCTTTTTCTTTCATCAAGCAGTCTGAACGCTATCCATGCGGCTTCTGAATCAAGCGCTATCAATTTTTCTTGTGTTATGTGCGCATTTTTTGTCAGTTTTTTCAGAAATTCATCTTTGCTTATCATCATATTTGTATTTGTATTATTAGCATCAGTAAAAAGATACGCTATTTTGTCACTGTCTATTTCACTATTAATCATAGCGTCAATGTAGCCTATGCCATAGTTTCCTTCGATTACTTTTATAATATCTTCAGACTCAACACAATATTTATCCGCAAAATTTTTGATATCTAATGCAGCCTTGTCAACTTTACTATCAACTTCAAACAATTTCTTGATAAGATAGGATGTATAATGTTCATGTTTAAAAAAATTGTCATTATTTTCAAATTTCCATGATAATTCTGAAAAAACAGCTTCCAAAAGATGGGAAAACGGCAAATGACCGCAGTCATGCAATAATCCGCTCATATACAATAGCACTTCCTCCGATGCCTTTCGTTCATTTTCTGGCAATATTGCTCTGTAGTATTTCAAGGCATTTTCTGCGACATCCTTTGAATGATCCCATCTGTTATTCTTCTGATTTAGCCCGTTATTAGTCGTATTTTTCCAGTGTCCCTTTAATCCAATCTGTAAAATTTTCTCTAAATTATTTATTAATGGAAGCTTTTCGAATAATTTTATTAAATCATTTTTTTCTTCAAAATTTTTAATCTCTGTTTTTTTTGATAAGTCAGATTTTTGTTTAATTTCATCATATTTTTGATTTAAATAATCCATGGCGAGGGCGGCATCATCTGTTAATGAAACGGAGTTAAAATAGTTATCATTGACTATTCTCTCATGTATCTGCATCTTGGTTGTATGGTCTGCCGATTTATTGTTTATATCAAGGTGAGGTATATTATTTTCATCCAACAGGCTGATAATGAATTTTAATAAAACATCATCCCAATTACAACTTAATCCTATGGTTATAACAGTGGATATTTTAGTTGCCATGTATTTCCATATTGCGCTTAGCATTTCCCTTGTATCATAATCTTTTTTATAGGTACCAGGCATAGTCATCGTCGCACGTAATTTGCTGGTACATATATCACATACCAGATCATCTTCTGTTATGTCTTTTTGGTCAATACTAAACCAATTAAAAGCCGGAGTATAAACACCTGTTTTAGGACAATAACTATCAGCAACGTCACCACTGCAACTCAACCAGAATACATCGCCGTTTGAATGAAATACACAATCATTGGCGGTTATTATATTTCCTTCAGTATTTCTTTGGATTCTTTTAAAATTTTTTTCGGCATCTGGCCTTTTAAATATTGACATCCCACGAATGGGTTTATTTTTAATTTTGCTTGGTTTTGCAAAATTATAGTCAAGATAATTGTCAAAATTTGCTGATAAACAAAGAGCTTTGGATTTTCTTGCAAATTTTTGTATTTCTACTGCCGCATCGCTTGTCTGGGTATTCAATGCTCCATGAGTATTGTCAATACAATGAAGTAGAAACCAATTGCAGAATTTCTCCCAGATTGTTTTTACTGCTCCCGATTTCGCGCTTTCAAGAGCCGTGAATACCTTACTCATCCAGTCCCTGTCAATATTTTCTGGGATTCCGCTTGGAGTAGTAAATTCGGGAAATGTTTTAGTAAACTCCGCTAATTCATTTTTATCATCTTCTTTAATGTATTCACCAATTTTATCGATCATTTCAAAAAGCGTTGGTAATCCGTTAGCACTTTTATTTTTTCCGTTTATAATCAAATTTGAGGTAGAAATACCCGATCCGGTTACTATTAACGGTATTTTTCCCTTACAGGTTTCTTTATGAACATATTGCAGATATTCCAGGAGATACTTCTCAATGTCAGTTTTTATTTCCTGGTTTCTGATATCGATTGCTTTATTTCTGACTATTTTATCAAAATCGAATATAGACATTAATTAATTCCTTATATCCAATTATTATATTCTGCTTGGCAGTCCTTAGCAATGTCATCATTGTAGTTATTTGCCCTTTTATTTAAAAAACGATATTTTTTATTTTCGTCTTTTTCGCTCATTATTCTGGCATAATTCCATTTTTCGAAGTCTGGAGGCAATTCATTCTTTGCCTTCAATAGTTTGAGAGCATGTTGGGCATTATAATATTGCTGATGATAAAAAGCGTAATTTCGTGGAGATAATTTATCTTCATTATTTCCATCAAGTGAAGAAAATATTTTCTTGCTTGTATTTTCTGTTAGTTCAATCAATGCTTCTTCAATATTTTCGGAAGTAATTTTCTGAACGCCCATTTTTTTATTCTTTTTAATTACCGCTGCTACCAGTATATTATCAGCTTCACTTTGTTCTATTTCTACATCCGCTGTTGAGCCAAAAAGCTTTTTAAGTTCGTTATCAGAAAGAACAAGGTAACCGCTTTTACCATACGGTTTTTCCCCTTTTGACAGTATTCGCTTTTCACAAAAAACTATGAATCCATCGTCTTGCAGTGCGTCAAGCAATTTGTTAAGTTCCTTTTCCCAGCAAATTATATCAATTTCATGCAATACATTAAATAATAATATTATGTCAAAAGTTTTTTCTTTTAATTTATCTTCGTCATTTATTATTTCACGCAAACATGGTATTTTATCGCTGTTTGTCAATTTCTCTTTGTATTCATTTTTTATATACTTATCATAAGCATAATAATGAATTTTTCTTATTAATTCACCTTCTTGATTTTTGTCTTTATAATGTGCAGTTAATATCCGGCCAATGCGGGCTATTTCGCCGCAACCGTAATCCAACACGTTAATAGGTTCTTTATCAATAATTTTATCATTAATTATTTTATTCAGAAATACAAATTGCTTGTCTTTTGTGTTTATATCTTTTACCTGCCCAGGGGGTAGGAAACATTCAGAAATGTAAGACAAATAAGTCCATTCATGAACAGAACCAAGAAAATCGAATAAATCATCTTTCATTTTTTTATTATCATCGTTTCCCATTCCTATCAAGTCACCATATAATTTTTCATACAGACCGCTTCCTTTTTTAGAAACAATACCGTTTTTTAAGTAAATGTGTTCTTCATATTCAAAATATGGTATCAGGAAGACAGAATGAGAACTTATAAATAAGCGCCAGTTCGATTTTATCTCCGGTTTGTCCATATTCGAGGAGAAATATTTAAATAGCCTTTCACTTATTATATCAAGCATTACCTTTGGGTGTAGATGCTGTTCCGGTTCATCAATAAGAATAACAACATTTTTATTATCAATGGAATCTTTCATTTGTTCCAGATAGTGTATTAAAAGAAACAAAAATAGTATTATTCTCTCACCAGGAGACAATAATGCCCATTCCTCCGTTAATGGTTTTAAAGTATTATCCTCTCTTCGGCTAATCATTAATTCTTGTTTGCCTTTTTTATTTGTGTCAAGCGTAAGCGTCTTGGGTAAGAATTTTTTTAGGTCTTTATTAATACGAGCAAGGATTTCATTCATTTGCGTTTTAGGCCCTATTCTGATTTGCTCAAAGAGGAAGCCAAGCGTTTCTTTATTCATTTCTAATATATTTTTTTGAGGAATCGCTTGATATACTATTCCATCGACTTCATCATTGATTGGAGGTTTATTCCCAATAGTATCCTTTATAAAAGGATCAGAAATGTCCAAATCGGTACAATACATCGGAATAAGAATGATGTTTTGCTTATTGTTCTTATTTATTTCCGCTTTATAAAATTCTTCTATGGCTTGTAAAAGCCTGGTTTTTCCAGCGCCATTTTCTCCTATTATGAGGCTTTTTTGTGTATCATTCAGATTGTTATAGAAATCATCATCCTTAATTGACAAATTCCTTTTTGAGAGATTGAGACTTAATGTATCTGGAGAAAACTGATGCATAAGACATCTCCTTTATTTAATGAATATTAAATCCTATCAGCCAAATCCTGTCAATATTACCCTTAAAGGGTATAAGCTCCTTTGATGTCTCATTGAACGACTATGCGAGCGCGGATACTAGGCCGTTCCAGATTGAATAATTCTTCGACTTCCTCTTTTTCTAAAATTCCTCGTTTAGCAGCTTTTCCGCCTGCCCGTAGAACAATGTCAAAATCAAAATTCTGGATAAGCTTATTTTGTTTAGCATAATGGAGGGCATTCAAGGAGACATTCCGAGCGGAATTCACCGTAGAAGCGGCAAGATGTTTTTCAATTTTCAAGTAAACGATAACTTTTTTCAGGGCTTCCTCATCTATCGGACATAACAGCAATCTTCTGCATTTCAAGTGCGTGTTCCGGGTGAGGTTCCTTTCCCATTGTTTCAAGCTCCCTGAAATAGCCGGATGTTTCAAAGTCCCAGAATTGGTTTAGATAATCGCAAAAAGAGGTTGTTTTTGCGATATTGGATGTTCGCGGCTTTTCAGGAAGGCCGTTTGCAAGCCATTCCTGAGCAATAGCATTAGCCCTTTTTTCATCGCTTGTTTCGGTCGTTCTGTCCGTTTGTTTCCCTGTAAGCGGATCAATGAAAATAACGTGGAAACTTCCATCTTGGACTCGTTGACGTAAATAGTACTGTTGGCGCATATTTCTCTTCCTTTTGGCAAATTTTTGGCAAAACTTGCAATATAGGAGAAATCACGCCTTTATGGTGGCGGTAGTGACTTCTCAAAAACACCTAAGTCCTTACAACGTAAGGACTTAGGAATAGTGGGGAGTGGAGGATTCGAACCTTCGAAGGCTGAGCCAACAGATTTACAGTCTGCCCCATTTGACCGCTCTGGAAACTCCCCGATTAATGCACAAAAAACACAAGGCTTTTTGTTTTTTTTCAAACAACCGCCCTTCGAGCCGCCTCCCGGAATCGAACCGGAGACCTCATGATTACAAGTCAAGTGCTCTGCCAGCTGAGCTAAGGCGGCTAAACAATAGCACCCCGTTAAGGGGTGTTAATTGAAAAAATGCTACCAGCCCAGGCACCAATAATAGTTACCATGACCAGTAATGCAAGCCAACCTTTAGGTTGGCGACAGTGCCGCTTCGAGAAGCAGCTTGACCGCTGAAAGCGGTCATGGGTTCCCGTAGGGAACCTCCGACTAGCACTTTTTTACTATGCCCAAAATCACCAAAACTGTCAAGTACTCACTTAGTCCCAAGAATTTCACACAAAGACACAAAGGTTAGAAGATCACAAAGAAGGAAAAGAAGGGGTTTTTGTCCGTTATCTTTTCGTAAAGCTCATGCTTGGATTTCAAACAACAATTCCCTCATCTCTTCTTTGTGTCTTTGTGTGAAAATCTTCGTATACGATGTACAAAGTAAACGCAGAAGCCCTGCCGCCCCTAAAACCGGGTTTTGTTGCGTTCGGCGAAGCCGGTCAGATGGTGAAAATCCATGACTGCGCCGTCGTCCAGAACAACCTTGCCGGAAAAATTACCGTAGACCTGGCGGCGGCTGGTAGAATAGAACAGCATCCGGCGGCGGTCGGTGCGTTCCTGTAAGGGATGAAAGTCCATTTCAAGACGGTTGTCGTTACTGGTAAAACGCCAGGGGGAAAGCCAGTTTGACGGAGGAATGTGAAATGTTACCTGATCGAGTTTGTGGATACGCCCGTCCACAAAAAAAGCGTTTTCCGTACCGGCGGAAGAATCTATTGAACCGTGGCCGATACTAAAACCGATAAGCCGTCCGTCGCTGGGGCCGCAGGAAGCAGCCCAATAACGGACATCGGCGCGGGGACGGATACTGCGGTTCCAGTCAAAAATTCCCCACGCGTTACCGCTGGTAAAAATAATTTCCGTTGTGCCGAACTGAATGACCCCTTCCACCGTATACCAGGGTGAGCGGCGGGAATACCGGAAGGCGTTTTTATCGTCCCGCCAGGGCAGGTTGCATACCAGCGATTCCGCCGCAGCCGGCCCGGTCAGCACCAACTCACCCCTCAAACTGCGGCTGCGCCCAAACCGGGGAATGTCCGCCTTGATTATCCGCGCCCCGCTTTCCATCGGAACAAAATCTAAAATCTTTTTTTTACGCCGGTAACGGATAGCCCCGTTGTGGCTTCCCGCAGGCATTTCATAGGAACCAAAGGGCAGGGGAGACTGAAAAATCTGGGTTGAACGTTTTTTTTCCTTTATTGAAACTACGGTTATGCCCATACAGCCCAAGTAGCCGTCATCCCGAATTTCAAAAATCACCGTATGGGTGGGATTAAATACAATATAACGGTCTGATTCCGAGAATTTCCGCCGGGGAGCCCACACTAACGCGGGATCATAAAAAAAATCAGGCTGGCGGGACCAGCCAAAATTCTGGGGCGCCCCGGTATCATCCAAAACCGATACGGCAGAATGTATCTCATTCTGCGGCATGGGGACTCCATTGTCCGCGCCCGCCGGTTGCCCGGCATCTCTCTTGCATGGTATTACTGTAACATGGATTATGCGGGAATGAAAGTCCTTATTATGGGGCTGGGACTGCACGGCGGGGGGCTGGAATCCGCCCGTTTTCTGCTGAAACGCGGGGCGGAATTGACCGTTACCGATTTGAGGGACGAACAGACCCTTGCCCCCTCTATCGAACAGCTTGAAGCGGCGTGTAAAAACGGTTCCCGCCGGGCGTCCGTCCGTTATGTGCTGGGTAAACACGAGATTGACGACTTTAAAAATACCGACATGGTGATAAAAAACCCCGGTGTAGCCCCCGATTCCCCCTTTTTGCAGGCCGCGCGGCGCATTGAAACCGATATTTCCCTGTTTCTTGACGCTTCCTTTGCCCGGTTGACGGCGGTAACCGGTTCCAAAGGCAAATCCACCACCGCGTCCGCCCTGCATTGGGTATTGGCGCACTCCGGCGCAAAGGAAACTGGCAGTACAGCATATCTGGGCGGCAATATTACCGTGTCGCCCCTCACCTTTTTGGACGATTTGCGGGAAGACGATGACGTGGTACTGGAACTGTCCAGTTGGCAGTTGGGGGATTTAAGGAGCCGATGCAGGGCCGATGGCAGTCCGCTGCTCAAGCCAAAGGCCGCCGTGCTGACCGCGATTATGCCCGATCATTTAGACCGTTATGGCTCAATGGCAGCATACGTCGCCGACAAACGGGTAATCTATCAGGGGCAGGATTCTACCGATTTTACCGTTGCCGGTGACGATGAATGGGGGAGGGGATTCCTTGCCGAAAGTAAAGCTGTCCCGTTGATGTACTCCCGTTCTCCTGTGCCGGAAGGGGTTGCAGGCGGCTGGATTGAGGGGACGGACGGCCCCGGCTATGCCCGTTTGAATGATGGAAAACTGATTGAACTGGTTCCGGCGCGGCTCCTTGTTCCGGGCCGCCATCAAAAACAGAATCTCCTTGCCGCCGGCCTCGCCTTGCTGGGATTGGGTTTGTCTGCGGAAACCATCAGGAAAAATTTAGAAACATTTCCCGGCGTTGAACACCGGCTGGAATTGTTTCACCAGGCGGGGGGCATAACGTTTTACAACGACAGCGCGGCCACGATTCCCGAAGCGGCGGCGGCGGCGCTGGAAGCCCTGGGCGGCGGCACAGACGGCGGGCATCTGATTCTCGTTACCGGCGGCACCGACAAAAGTCTTGACTTTTCCCCGCTGGTGCAGGCAGTCGGACAGGCGCAGGATATTATTCTTTTGGCAGGTTCGGGCAGCGAAAAACTTTGTGCGCTGTTTGATAACGCGGGCATAACCTACCACGGCCCATTTGACGCGCTGGACAAGGCGGTCATTGCCGCACGGGAATCCGCCGTTCCGGGCGACCGCATAGCCCTTTCTCCCGGCTGCGCTTCGTTCGGAATGTTCCTCAATGAATTTGACCGGGGCCGCAAATGGAAAGAGGCGGTCAGGCGGCTGGCATAGTATGGATTTGGAAATGCTGCAGGAACGGGCGCGGATCATCCGCCACATCCGTTCTTTTTTTGACGACAGGGGCTACCTCGAACTTGACACCCCCCTGCTGTCGCCCGACCTCATTCCCGAATCCTGCCTCGAAGTTTTTGAAACCCGCCGCATTCTTCCCGGCGGTTCCGGCGAACCGCTGTGGCTAATTCCTTCGCCGGAAATATGGATGAAAAAAATCATCGCCCGGCATGGGGTGAATGTGTACCAAATGTGCAAATGTTTCCGCAACGGGGAATCCTCCGGCTTTCTCCACAGCCCCGAATTCACCATGTTGGAATACTACACGATGAACGCGGGTTATCTGGATTCACTGAAATTAACCGAAGAACTATTTCAGTTTCTTTCACCCTCCCGTTTTAATGATTCGTTTGAACGTCTGAGCGTGGCGGAAGCCTTTGCCCGTTATGCAGGTTTTAACCTGTTTGCCGCCGCGCCGGGCGGACTGGAAACCCCGGCTTCGCTAGAAGCCGCAGCCCGCCGCTTGGGACTAAACCCGCCTGAAGGCATGGGGACGGCTGAACTGTACGATTTAATCTTTATCCATGCGGTTGAGCCGCAGCTTAAACACGACCGGCCTGTTGCCTTGCTGGATTATCCGGCCTTTGTCCCCTGTCTGGCGCGGCAAAGCGCGGACGGTAAAACACGAGAACGCTGGGAACTGTACTATAACGGCATAGAGTTGGCAAACTGTTATACCGAAGAAACCGACGCGCAGCGCGTACGGGATTTTTTTGCAAGCGAAACCGCGGCAAAAGAACGGCAGGCGCTGGTTAAGCACCGGGTAGACGGGGATTACTGGAAACTGTTCGAGAAAGCGGCTTTTCCCCCCTGTTCCGGCGTCGCGCTCGGCCTTGACCGGCTTATCATGGCGCTCTGCGGGCGTTCCCGCATAGACAGCGTATTGCCGTTTCCGATGGAGTAAAAAATAAAACCCACGGAGAAAGAGGAAAATCCTGGGTATTACTCCGTGGGAAAAATCGTAAGTCAACGCGTATGGTGTCAGTCACGTTTTTTTTGCCACCCCAAGGGACGGTGTCCTGCTTTAGTTTACTATTATTCCCGCGCCTTCATTGGTTATTTCTATTTCAAACCAATCCCAATCCTCTCTGGCCTGATCTTTTCCATTTGATCCACTCACGCTTTCATAAGTATACATATCGTTAAAATTTTTTAAGCCCGCCATTAAATAGTAGGTAATATCGATGAAATACCAATCCGGCCTATAGTTTACCGAGGATTCCTTTATAGAGTCCTTTATCGCGCCGAACATCATATTGCCAAAACCTTTTGAAATATCCAAATTCATTGCCCTTACCGCCTGATAATGATGACCGGGGAGGAAGGTGTACGTTAATTGTTTGCCAAAGTACTTTCTTTCGGCGCTCGCAACAATTGTTTGCTTGCCTGCCGGTATCTGCATTAACGGTTTGACAATTTTAGCTGACGGGCCGTCGCTTTTGCCGTCGCCGGTCAACCTGCCAAATAACTTCGGATAAGTAATGTCGTTAAACTTTAAAACCTGGAATTCTTTATCAAAATATAAGAAGGCGCTTTGCTCATAAGGGATGCTTTCCATAATGGTTTTTTTTGCTTTAACCGGTTTGGCCGGAGCATACGCCGAAGCGTCGGTAACTACAAATGGCTCAATAACATTGTCTTTTCCCATTTCTCCCTTGCTTACCAGGCTTTCCCATTTTTCCTTATAATCCTTTTTGCCGGCCTTTATCTCGTCGGTAATATCCACGAAACACCAGTCCATGCCTTTTGTATAAAGCTCCGCCATTATTTTTTTTGCCGCTTCGCCGACATCTACATTATTAAACACCGTAGCCATTTGATAATAATGTCCGGGCTCAAAAGTGTAGGTTACTTTTCTTAACCCAACCGGCGTATTAACCTGGCTGGTCTCTATAGCGGCGACAACCGAATGTTTACCCGCCGGAACCTGCAATATAGGATCGGCTATTTTGTATTGAGAGGCGTTCTGGCCGCCCTTGCCTGCCAAATTCTTTACAGACACGGGGCCGACCAGGCCGAATTTAACGTCGTTAAACATTAAAACCATGCTGTCCTTGGGGAAATAAAGGATAGCGCTTTGATCAAACGGTACGCTTGAGTCAATAATTTTTTGTACCTTGGGTGGCTTGGCCTGCGCAAAAACCGTTGTGACGGTTAACGCCAACAGTCCCAGAACCAGAAATGTGTTTTTCTTCATGGAAAAACTCCTTGTATGACCTCGCTTTTGGACGAGTAATCACCTCAAATTGTCCGCCCATACGGGCAAACTATAAAAACCGGGATTCGGTATTTTTGTACAACGGATCAACTCACCCGAATTTTCCACCTTAAAATAGCACAAAAAAACAATACGGTCAACTAATTACCAATAAAAATATATGTATTGTTGATTGTCAGGTGTTATGGAGGCTTTATGATTAATTTAGTGACAATTAAACGGTAAAATGGCCAATTTGCGGGATATATTAGCGGGCAATCTAAAAGAGAACCGCCGGAAATGCGGCCTTTCTCAGGCAAAACTGGCGGAGAGAGCGGGAATTTCAACCCAATATATCGCCATGATAGAACTTTCCCGCCAGTTTCCCACCCCCGAAGTCCTTGACCGGATAGCCGCCGCTTTCAGCATTGAAACCTATGAACTGTTTGCCGTACCGCCTTCCCCCGAAAGCTCCCTGGAACGGCTGCGCACAGACATCATCCGTGAAATCAGAGAGGTAATCGTTGAAGCGCTGGACGGCAAACATGGGAACCAGGGAAAGGATTAGGGAAGCAATGATTAATTCAATCCCAAGAATTTTTACCACGGAGTACACGGAGAACACGGAGGAAGAAAAGATTGTCGTATCAAAACTCCGTGTTCTCCGTGGTTGATTCTTCTCTCTATATCTTTCAAAATCTTTCAAAAATTTTCCTCAAGTTTTCCTTTAGTCACGCCGAAAATGAAGTAAGGTAAGTTGCAGCCCTGCGGAAATTCCGCGGTTATCGCAGCGGAGACAACAAGCCCGACAAGAGGCAAGGATGCCTCGGCAATATAATTGCCATGACCATTCAAGGAGGATCGTATGATCATTAATCACAACCTGAGCGCAATGTTTGCGGACAGGTCCCTCAAGGTTACCGAAGTCTACCTAAACAAGACTATGGAAAAACTTTCTTCCGGCCAGCGGATCAACCGCGCCGGGGATGACGCTTCCGGCCTGGCCGTATCCGAGAAACTGCGGGCGCAGATCCGCGGCCTCAATATGGCCTCGTTCAACGCATCCAACGGTATTTCCTTCATTCAGGTCAGCGAGGGGTATCTCCAGGAAACTGAGGATATTCTTCAACGCATTCGCGAGTTGTCGGTTCAGGCTTCCAACGGCATCTACACCGATGAAGACAGAATGTACATCCAGGTGGAAATTTCCCAACTCGTCGATGAAGTTGACCGGATTGCCAGCCACTCCCAGTTCAACGGCATGAACATGCTCACCGGACGTTTTGCCCGTTCAAACGGACAGAATATCCCCACCGCTTCCATGTGGTTCCACATCGGCGCCAATATGGATCAGCGGATACAGGTGTACATCGGCACCATGACCGCCGAGGGATTGGGTATTCGTGATTCCGGCAGCGGCGTGATGATCACCCTGGAAACCCCCGAAGACGCGAATCGCACCATTGGCACTGTTGACGCAGCCCTGAAGCGCGTCAATAAACAACGCGCCGATCTGGGCGCTTACCAGAACCGGCTGGAACACGCGGTTCGCGGCCTCGATGTGGGCGCCGAGAACCTCCAGGCCGCCGAATCCCGGATCCGGGATACCGATATGGCTAACCACATGGTTAACTATGTACGGGACCAGATCCTCACCCAGGCCGGAACCGCCATGCTGGCGCAAGCCAACCAACGGGGTACTTCGGTCTTGCAGCTTTTGCAATAATGTAGTATAATTCATCTTGGAGGGGGATCCGGACGCGGAAAGCCGAATCCCCCTTCGTCGGCTTTTCCGGCTTTGTTTCAAAACCCACGGGTTGCGGAACAGGCAGAGTTCTTTGAAAAAAACCTTTCGTTGATGCGTGGAACGGCATGAAACGCCCATTTATGCTTTTATGGCAAGATGGCCGTTTCGTTCCGTATTGCGGCTATTGAGGGGGCGGCGGCGCGAAACCGTCCCTAAGATGGCCGTTTCCGCGGTACGATCCCGGCATGGATAGCCGGGGTAAATCAACACATGGAGGGTTATTATGGTAATAAATCACAACATGAGCGCCATGTACGCCGATCGTCAGCTCGGCGTAACCCAGCTTGACATTTCCAAGAGTTTGGAGAAGTTGAGTTCCGGACTGCGGATCAACCGCGCCGGGGACGATGCTTCCGGACTTGCGGTTTCCGAGAAAATGCGGAGTCAGATTCGCGGATTAAATCAGGCTGAGCGCAACATCCAGAACGGCGTATCGTTTATTCAGGCGACTGAAGGTTACCTTCAGGAAACCCAGGACATCCTGGGCCGCGTTCGGGAACTGGCGGTTCAAGCGGCGAACGGTATTTACACCGATGAAGACCGCATGATGATCCAGGTGGAAATATCGCAATTGGTCGATGAAGTAAACCGGATTGCCAGCCACGCCCAGTTTAACGGCATGAATATGCTGACCGGCGCTTTTGCCCGGGATTCTGCGGTAGGCAGGATAATGCAGTTGCAAGTCGGCGCCAACATGGATCAGAGCAAACAGATTTTTGTGGGAACCATGACCGCTACAGCCCTGGGTCTGACAGACCGGCAGGGACAGGACGGCATGGTTTCCATTGCGACCGTTGAAGAAGCTAACCTGACTATCGGCGCGCTGGACAGCGCGTTGCAAATGGTTAACCGGCAGCGGGCGGATCTGGGCGCTTACCAGAACCGTTTTGAAATAGCGGCTGAAGGCGTTGCCATCGCGTCTGAAAATCTTCAGGCTGCGGAATCACGCATAAGAGACGTGAATATGGCGTCCGAAATGGTGGGTTTCACCAAGGACTCCATTCTGTCTCAGGCGGGTATTGCGATGCTGGCCCAGGCGAATGTGCGGACTCAGTCTGTACTGCAGCTGCTCGGCTAAACGCTGACAATTTTCATGAGTGTATGAGTAAAACATTTGAGAGACTGCTGGACGTTGTCTTTTGAATGTGTGTCCAGCGCCTAATCTTTGATTAAGTGCTGGGCGAGGACGGTGAAGCCCGCGCCCTTCCCGTCCTTTGTTTTGAATTTTTGGAGGTGTCCAACTTATTGGACAACCCCGTTAAAGGGAACTGCGGTTCCCCCGCTATGCCAGGGACGGCAGGGCGGCTTATAGACAGGGAGGTAGTATTATGAATATGCCTATCTCGAGCATCAGTTCCGGCGTAATGTTTACTCCCGCTCCGGAGCTTGGGGGGGGGCAATTAAGGGAAAGACAGCGGATTGCCGCTGAAACATTGACCGCTGCATTACCGGGAAATAACCGGGATTCTCAGCATATCCACCGCGTGGCGGCGGATATAGAACAGGTCAGCCAAACCTTCAACAAAAAACTCCAGTTTGTAGTGGATCACCAATCGAATGAAGTCATTGTCAAGGTCATTGACAAAACAACCGATAAGGTGATTAAGGTACTTCCGCCCGAAGAGTTGCAGCGGTTACACAGAAGATTGAAGGAAGCTATTGGATTTCTGTTTAACGAGCAGGTGTAAGTTCAGACTCAGGGCGGCACAGTTTTAGTTTCGGCTAATGGAGGGGCTTGCGGGTCTTATGTCTGATGTGTATATGCCGGGCGTAAAAAGCCGGTTTAACAGCGAAAAAATTATCGAAGATCTGATGAAGATCGAGCGTCTCCCCAAGGAAAAAGCCGAAAAAGAAATCGACAGCCTTGAAAACCGCAAAGTATGGTGGCAGGACTTGGGCCGGCGGGTAAGTTCCCTTCGTGAAAGCGCCCGGGCGCTGTTTTCTTTTCAAAATCCCTTTAATGAACGCGTCGCCCTTTCTTCCAACGAGAATGTTATTACGGCGGCGGCATCCCGGGAAGCCGGTGAAGGGGAATACCTGCTCACGGTGAAGCAGCTTGCCCAGGCAGACCGCTTCCTTTCTCCTCCCATCGATGAAAAAACCACTATTGAAGCCGGCGCCTATGTCTTTACCGTGGGCAAAGAAACCGTTTCCCTTGATTTTAAGGGGGGCAGCCTCAAGGAATTTGCCGACGCGTTAAACCGCCGGGGACGCGGCGTAATCAGCGCCAGTTTCATAACCGTACAGCCCGGCAGTAAATCGTTATTGCTGGAATCCAAAATAACCGGCAGTGAAAACCGTCTGGTCTTTTCCGACAGTGTTATGCTTTTGGGACAGCAGTTGGGAATAACGGATACGGGTAATAACGCGTTCAAAAATATTTCCACCGCCCAGGATGCCGTTATCGCCATGGAAGGGATAGAAATGACGCGCCCTTCAAACATTATTAATGACATTATCCCCGGCGTTACCGTTACGGCGCGGGGTGTTTCTGAAAGACCGGAACGGCTGGAGTTGCGGCCCGACCGTGAAGGGATAAAGGATTCGATTATTTCCCTGGTTGGCAATTACAACCGCCTTATGGCGGAGCTTAATATACTCACCCGGACAGACGACCGTCTGATAGACGAGTTGACCTATCTTGACAAGGATGAAGTTGATGAAATGCGCAAGCGTCTGGGGGCATTTTCCGGCGACACCACCCTGACCCAGCTCCGGGGAAATCTGCTCAAAGCTGTTGCATCGCCGTATCCCACCGATGAAGAACAAGACCTTGCAATGCTGGCCCAGATCGGGATAAGCACCAATCCCCGCGGTTCCGGCGCGGGCTATAACCCTGCGCGGCTGCGCGGTTACCTGGATATTGACGAAAAAGCGCTGGATACAGCCATGGAACAGCGTCTTCCCGCGATACGCCAGCTTTTTGCCTCGGATACTGACGGCGATATGCTGGCCGATACCGGCGTCGCCTTTAATCTGGACGCCCTTACGCGGCCTTTGGTGGATAAAGGCGGCATTATCTCCCTTAAAACGGGAACCATCGATTCCAAAATCAGCCAGGATAAACGGCGCATTGATACTATGGAACGTCAGCTTGCCGCCAAGGAAGCCGACCTTAAAATCCAGTACAGCCGCATGGAAAGCGCCTACGACCGTATGGAAAAGATGTCATCCTCGCTTGACGGCTTTAGCCGGCAGAACAGTAATAACAGGTAAAAATATGAAAATACGGATAAACGGCGTTGACGCCGACATTCAACTGGAAACCGAACAAAATGTGGGAGAGGTACTCTGCGCTCTGGACGCATGGCTCAATGGCACGGGACACCGTTTAAGCGGCCTGAGTATTGACGGGGAAGCGGCACATACCGGTTCCATGGAAGCCTGTTTCGGCAGAACCGTTGATACCATCACTACCCTCGACATATACACTACCCCGGTTTTGCAGCTTTTTGCCGAAAGCCTGTTCAATACCATACAGGATATCAATGCCTATGAGGCTGCCGCTTTTGAAGAAAAGGGCCGTTTCGCCGGGCAGTGGCAGCAAAGCCCGCAAGCCCTGCTGCTTGCCGAACACAGCCCCGATCTTTTT
Organism: Treponema sp.; assembly: GCA_031283105.1. Taxonomy (GTDB): domain Bacteria; phylum Spirochaetota; class Spirochaetia; order Treponematales; family Breznakiellaceae; genus WQXQ01. The sequence continues at coordinate 19,321 of JAITCL010000007.1, forward strand.
AACTGGGCTTCCCAAACTTTTTCCGGCGAAGGTTCCGGTACGCAGGTATTTCGTGTGCTGGTTGAAGAACGGCTCCGCGAATTGCAGGATCCGGCGGCTGAAATGAGCAGAACCGGGCCGCTGGTCAGCGAAATATGCGCCCGTCTTGAAGAGCTGCCCCTGGATATTCAGACGGGCAAAGACGCGCGGGCGGCGGAAACGGTGCGTACCTTTTCCGGCGTTGCGGAGAAAGTTTTTCGTGTTTTTGATGTGCTCAAAACAGAGGGTTTTCCCGTGGGGGAAATAACTGTTGAGAATATGCCCATTACCGCATACATTGGGGAGTTCAGTACGGCCCTGCGGGAATTGCTCGCCGCCTACGAACAGCACGACACGGTTCTGGTGGGGGATCTCGCCGAATATGAGATGGCCCCCCGGCTGCGCAGTTTACACGCCGCCGTAGTGGAACTTGTCACAAGGAGAGAATTATGAGTATTTTAATGAACTTAATGATGTTTCCGCTGGTTAGTTTGGGTGATATGAAGATGGGTGGCGGCGCCAAAAGCGCCTCTTCCGCCAGCGGGCAGTACTTTGTCCTTGGCGTAGGAATAGTGGTAATAATTCTAATCATTATTAATGTGCTGAGAAACAAATCCAAACCAGGTGTGGGCGGAAAACATGCGCCGGCAGCCGGCCCCCGGGCTTTTTCCGGCTTTACCCTGCACCGCATAACCAGCGATATGGGTCTTGACCGTGAACAGGTTAAAATGCTTGATTATGTGATGAAAAGCGGCGGGATAAGCGATCCTGAGCGTTTTCTCAATTCTCCCGCTTTGCTGGACAAACATTTCAAGCGGGCCTACAAGCTCATTGAACGTACTTCCGCCGGCGAGGAAGATCTTAATGAACGGCTTGCCGTGCTTTTTTCCACGAGAAACATCATAGATGCCAATGCCAAGGGCAACATAGCGACTTCAAGCCGCCAGATAGCGGAAAAAACACCCGCGGTACTTACCATTGACAACGCAAATTATCAGACACAGGTAATTTCGGCACGGGGAGATACCCTGGTTGTGGAAAAGCCCCGCAGAAGCGCCGGCGGCATACTCCAGCTTCAAAGGGGGAGAAAGGCTAACCTTGCCCTTTCTACCGATTCCAGCAAGGCTTATGCGGTTGAAACCCAGATTGTGGGTACCACGGATACTCCCTATGGCCCGGCCCTGCAACTGGCCCACTCAAAACAAATCAAAAAGCTGTTCAACCGCAGTTTCCGCCGCCGTCAAAAAGCCATTGAAACCGGCTTTTATTTCGTGCAGGTAGACGAGAAAACCAAAAAAATGACGGTGGACAAACGGCGGTATACCGGGAATATTCAGGATATTTCCGTTGGCGGCTGCTCCATGAAAGTCACTATACAGGTAATTCCGAAACAAAGGCTCAAACTGGAATTTATTGATGATGATGATACCATTGTCGCCGCGCTGGGTGAAGTTTTGCGGATCAGCCGGAGCGGAATGGGTACCATCATACACATTAAATTCCTGAAAGTTCCCCGTAGATCGCTGAATTCGATAAACGCTATGGTATACGACTATGAAAACTAGTAGTCTGTAAAGCTAATCCTTTACCATTTAGTCGTAGTAAAATTTTAGCTTTTACAGGCTATTAGGGCTGTTCAAAACATCCGGTTTTATGGTAAACTGTCTCTATAAGGGGTTGAGACAGGATGAAAGTAATTACCGTCAAAGACATAGTAAGAAAGGATGTTCCCATTTACTACCGTTTACTGTATACCGGAGTGGCCGTCATAGAAATGACCACCAGTGCGGTGGACTACCGCATTGATTTCAGTATTGAGATAAAACCTACCGGCCAGAAGGAAATTGTTGTTTCTTTTTTGGATGATCTTGACTATCCTCTTGTTCCTGTAACTAAAGAGTTAAAAAAATATATCGAAACCATGCACCAAAACGGGGCGTTGCCTGACTGAATACAGGACTGTTTCGCCGGAAGAAACCGGAGCTTTGGGAGAACGTCTTGCCGGAAAACTGAAACAAGGTTCAGTTATTGTCCTGCGGGGCGGTTTGGGCGCGGGCAAAACCTGTCTGGTAAAGGGCATTGCCCGCGGGCTGGGAATTACCGAAAGCGTTACCAGCCCCACCTACACCATTATCAGCGAATACAGCGCCCGTTTAAGCGGGGAAACGGTTCCCCTGTACCACATTGACGCCTACCGCCTGAACGGGGATGCGGACTTTGAAAATACCGGCGCGGGGGAATTAATGGGCGGCGGGGGAATCGCCATTATAGAATGGAGCGAGCGCATACCCCGTTCCATTCCCGAAAATGCGATAAAAATAGACATTGAGATTACCGGCCCTCAAAGCCGTTTGTTCAGGGTAGATGATGAACCTGCTTGCCATTGATACCGCTACGGAAAAATTTTCAGTCGCCTTGAGGCGCACTGCCGCAGACGGGGATACCTTGCATACCTGGCTGTTTGAAGCTGACGCGGGTTTGCGCCATTCGGAACTTATCATGGACAGCATTGATATGCTGCTGAAAACAGCCGCCCTTAAACCGCACGACCTTTCCGGCGTACTGTGTATGGGCGGGCCGGGTTCCTTCACCGGTCTGCGTATAGGGTTTTCCCTTGCCAAGGGCCTTGCCCTTGCGCTGAACATTCCCTTTGCCGCCATTCCCACCCTTGACTGTTTGTCTTATCCGTTTTCCGCATGGCCGGGAATAGTCGTACCGGCGCTTGACGCAAAAAAAGGCGCTTTTTTCTGCGCCCTGTACCGCGGCGGCAAGCGGCTCTGCCCCGACATGGACGCTAGTCCGCCTGAAATTGCCCGTGCGATTGCCGATACCCAGACGGCGGAGCCAATACTGCTTGCCGGCCCCGGCGCGTCAATGCTTTATGAAAAATTAACCGCCATCAGCGACAGCGGCGCAAAACTTGACATTAAACCGGGAAAAGGACTGCGCTGGGGAAATGCCGAAACCTTGCTGGCCATTGCGCAGGAAACTGGCATTATCACACAAAGTAATACCGATTATTCCGGCGGCCCCGAATACAGACGCAGCGCGGTTGGCTGAGAAGATCGCGCGAGGCGGGCGGGGAGCTGTGCGAGATGAGAAAGCAGGGAAGAATTTTCACCACGGAGGACACGGAGAACGGAGTTATGATAAAAACAAGCGGCTACTGGTATACTAATAGGTGTTCGAAAGAACAGCTACCGGTTGTAGCCTCCGTTGGGGCAGCATATGACCCCGTGAGAACGCTTAACAACCGGTAGCCGCATTTGCTCTCTGGGGGATAGCCATCAACCAGTTATCACCCCGTATAGACGCATGGTATCAGTATACCCCAGTTCCGCCGAACACACAATCTTTTTTCAGGAGGTTCAGTATGAACTTTATCGGCATTGACCTGCATACCAACCGGATTACCTGTTGCTATCGGGACGAACGGTCACCGGCGGACAAGCCTGCCCAAGGCCGGGTTACCACGACATTCGAATTGAATGCGCAAGGACTGGCGGCGTTTTACCGGACGCTGACGGAAGACACCTATGTACTGGTGGAAGCGACGATAACAACGTTTTCTTTCGTCCGGTTGTTCAAGGGAAAGGTAAAGGAAGTTATCATTGCCAATACCTACGAATTGAAACAGGTCAGTCTTGCCCGGTGTAACACTGACAAAATAGATGCGGACAAATTATGCCGCATTCTTAAGGCGCAGGTACTGTCGGGAGAAATGCTGGTGTCGCCGGTGACAGTGCCGCCGGAAGAGATACAGGTTCTACGGGGGTTGTTTACCACCTACCGGCTGTTCCAGAAACAAAACGTCCAGCTAAAAAACCGGATACATTCCCTGTTGAAAGAGGAATTGTACGGTTTTACGCAGGAAGAAATCTTTGACAAACGGAGCCGGCAGCAGATCCGGGCGATTGCCCCCGATACGGCGCTGCATTTCCAGATTAACCTGCTGTTGGACCGGCTGGAACGGGATGAGGCTGACGGGGAGAAACTGAAAGAGAGGGTGTTGCTTCAGGCGGCACCTTTCATGGATCAGATAGACATACTGACCAGCATGAAAGGGGTAAGCGTGTTTATCGCGATAGCGGTCACCGCTGACATCATAGAAGTGGGCCGGTTCAAAAACTCCAAAGCGTTTACTTCGTATTTACGGTCTGCTCCGCGGGTAGCGAACTCGAACACGTCGGTGAGCATTCGGGGAACGAACAAGAAGGGGAGAAAGCTTGCGGCGACACTGCTGACCCAGTCCCTTAACCATGTGTTGGACTCCAGTGTCAAGCTGCGGCTGTGGTATGATCGTTTATGTGAATATAAAAAGCCTGGGTTGGTACGGACCGGTTTACGGCGGCGGGTGTTAGCGGAAATCTTCCAGATGTTGAAAAAGGGGGAATATCATTATGGGCGGGATGCCAAAAATCATGAGGCAAAGATGGTTCAATATCGGCGTTTTCTAGAAAAACAAGAAAATAATCCGATTCCAAAAAAAATCGCTTGACTTTTATCATAGACACGGAGAAGACCGGCTGCCGAGCGGGCGGGGGGTGGTGAGGGGGCGAGGAAGACTGGTCACTGAGCCCTTCGATAACCTCAGGGAACACCTGTCGACGTGACCGGGGGGCAATGCGGGGTATGAAAGCAGGGAAGAAATTTTTACCACGGAGGTCACGGAGGACACGGAGAAGACCACCTGCCGAGCGGGCGGGGGGTGG
>JAITCL010000119.1 GCA_031283105.1 Treponema sp.
CAAACACGCTGAACGCGTTATGCAATTGTACTGGGGCGTATGCGCCTGTTATACGCCGCGTGTTGACAAATCGGAGAGCCTGATCCAAAAAGTGATAAAAGCCGCCCTGGATACGGGCATTGCCGGAATGTCGGACAAAATTATGCTCGTGGCGGGTCTGCCACTGGAAAGCCCCGTCATGGTGAATACCGCCCGCGTTCTTATACTTGGAACGGTGCTTGCCCGTTCCGGCGCGGGAGGATTTGCCAAAGCCGGCATTACCCGCAGGCAGGGCAGGGTTGTTCATGCTGCAAACCCGGAAGAAGCGCGCGAAAAAATAATGCTGCCGGGCGGCGCGTCTGACGGCGATATACTTGTCTGCAAAACGCTTACCAAAGACTTTCTTCCGGTTATTCACGTTGTGAACGGAGTGATATGCGAAGGTGTTTCCGAAATAAGCGATCAAGAACTGCGCAACGCCAATCCTAACCTTGTATGGCTTACTCACGCCAAACAGGCGGCGGAAAAACTTGAATCGGGAATAACGGTAACTTTGGACGCGGAACAGCTCCTTGTATATGAAGGATCAATTTAGAGCAGACAGTCCCGTTACACTCTTAGTCTGTAACAACTAAAACTTTACTACTGGACTTTACCTGAGGAATTTCACACAAAGATCACGGAGAAGACAAAGATCACAAAGAAGACGATTCTGGTGTCAGGCACCTTTGCCCCATAGGGAAATTAACCTATACTTACCATAGGTGAAATCACTAATAACGATTTGATACCATAAACCCCTTGACTTTCCCCTCAAAGTGTGCCAAATTGAGCTTGGAGGCAAGTATATATATGTCAACAGGAAACCGTACCACACTTATAGCGAATTTATATACAACTAATAGTGTGAGTTTTAAGGGTTTAAAAACTCTGAATTCCACTATTTATAATCCCCCCCCCCCCATACACACACACTAAATACCGACAGATATCAAAAGTTCAAATTTCCGCAAGTTCACTTTTTTTACTCGCGCACAAAAAAGCCCTGCTATCAAAAGGTGTCTCTACAGACGATCACCCGTTGGGTGATTTCATTTTGAGGCAGGGCTTTTTGTATATATCAGGAGGTGTATTATGAGTAATCAAGAGAGGTTAGATAACCTAAAAAAAGAAGCTAAGAGTAAAGGGCTTGCTTCAAACCCTGAAGTTCAAAATTTAATAAATAAAATACAGAACTGTCTTACTACGGTTGGTTGCAAAGCATTGCTTGATGAACTCGAAGCCATCATTAATGAACTGATACATTCTCACCCTCATGGAAGATAACGATCGCACACTATCAAGCGCCCGTAGGGCGCTACTATCTTTGTTCAAAGGAAGGTTTACTATGAAAAACTTAACCAAACTCTTTACCACTCTTTTCGGCATTATTGCTGTATCGGCAATAATGGTATACTCTTTCGTCTCCTGCGGCGGTGGGGATTCTGGCGGCGGCGGCGACCCTCCGCCCAAGATTCCGGCGGCTTACCAGAATACCACGTGGGAACACCCCAGCGGGGCTAAAATTGAGATAAAAACGGACAAAGTAACCGTTACCGTGGACGGTAATTCAACTTCATATGATTTTGAGAAGTCTTATAACGATGAAATAACCGGAAAACCGGTTTTGGTATTCAAAACCAATGACAATTCTACCGGTATTATCTACATACAGGGGGAGAACTCAATACAGGTAATATTGCCGGTTTTATCAGGAAAAATGGACGGCTGGTCTAAGGGAGAAGGGCCTGATCCCGGCACTGAGCCAGAAAATCCTGAGCCGGGTGTTGCTTATGTGCCCTTGTCACTGAGAAACGTTAAATTCATACATGCCGACGGGGATAAGGTTGAATTTACCGATAGAAGCATTATTGTAAAACCCGTATCTGGACAGTCTCGTACCTATGCTTATAAAAACGCTGCTAAAATTCCTGATTCTGATGGTTTTTTCAGTTCAGGACCATATTTTGTCAAATTTAAACTTGAATTTGAAGTTGATTCAGAATCATCTTCTAATAATTATATACTATGCCGTGTTTATAGAAATGAAAGTAATTTAAACAAGTTGGATAACGCTCATAAATTAGGCAATAATTATAGTTTCTATACTGATTTAACGGATGTTATATTGGGTTCATTTAATAAAAAAGAACGATGGGTATGGGATACTGAGTTAAATTTGACGTTGCCATCTTTTATGAGAAATATTACATTAAATGATAGCAGGCCCGCTATATATAGTAATCCAACCCGTACAGAATATCATTCTACTGTTACTTTGGGTACAAATACTATTACTATAAAGAAAAATGCTTTATATGCTGATTCTGCGCAAAATAATTATCATGAAGATTATTTGAGATATAATTCCACTCAAGACATGTATTTTTATGGCGTTTTATACCGTGTTATTGATAATCAAAATAAAGATTTGTTAAATACAAATTCTATAACTAAAATTTCATATATTTCATCTCCAGTTGTTTTTATATTTAGAGAAATTGCTTCATCACCTAACAATAATAAAAATTATTTAAAATGTGTTTCTTTTGATTTCCATTATAGTGCTCCTGATCTTTATAATTTTATTTCATTTGATAATCATAATACTTCTTTTTTATATGATTCTCTTTTTGAAATATATAAGAATGATTACAACATGGTTTATCCGTCTGATTATTTAAATTTGCGTAAACAATTTGATATTCCTTGGTAATATTAAGGGATTGTTTTTATTATGTTAAACCTTAATTTAAAGGGTAAATATTGTCCTTTAAATATATTTCTTACTGTATGGGGGGGGGGGGGGGGGTAATAGTACTGCCGCTTTTGCTATTATTATCGTGCGTTGATAATTTAGCTGAAAGCAAACATGATAAAAGCAATAATACTTACTATGTTGAAGCAAGCCTCATAACTAAAGAACAATATAACCTCTTTTATGATTCTTACAAAAATTATATTAACAAGTCTTTTAATATTAATAAAGATTTAAGGCTTATTCTAAACGTGGTACGCAATGGTGCCTGACACCGGAATCGCGTAGTGTCGCTTATCGGCGACCTACGCTATATATGGTGTCGTTAGGCGTAATTATAGTATAGGCAGTTACGAATGAAACCAAAACCTTTCGGATTGGTATCAGTCACCGCTACCCGCTGTCGCGCAACAGTGCCTGACACCGTTTTTGCCTAGTGTCGGCGGCATGGAGGCCGCTTAAATAATAGTTTAATTGAGTTTTCCGTAGGAAAACTCATAGGTAAAAAATCAACAGGGACGTTGATTTTTTACCAGTACGCTATATATGGTGTCGTTAGGCGTAATTATTTACCGGGGGTTGCCAGCTCAAGTCCAGTTTGATAAACTGATTGCTTTTCAGGCCGGATAAACTGAATTTTTGGTATCGTGTTCCGGCAGGGTGGTACACGTTAAAACGTACCTTGCCGAACATGGTGTCCTCTCCGTCATATTCGCAGATGAAATAGTCAGCCGTTCCGGTAAAATAATGAAGGTATGCCGGAGGGTTACGAATGGTTTCGGTATCGCCTATTTGGGGCATTGTTTTTACAGTTGTATAAAGCCTGTCTATGGTTTCGGCATATACGCCGTAATATTGCATGGTGTGTGCAAGCTGCGCCGGGGGTATAAGCCGTGAAACTAACGGCGGTATGGGCGATAAGAGTTTTATATAACGCTGGCGGTCGTTTTGAATGAAATTCACCATGCCCGGTATATTATGCGCCTTGTAAAAAGCCCCTGACGCTTTCCATTCAGCGGGGGTGGCGGCAAGCCCCGCCACTACGGGGTTTTGGTCGATGTAGTTCATTATAAAATCGTAGTCCTGCGGGTCTTTGACTGCTCTGGCAAAATAACGGTTACCCCATAAATGGTCTGTTGAGCCGTGTATCGTGTTCCAGTGTCTGGCGGAACGGGTTTTTATCCATTGCATAATCTGGCTTAAACAGGTTCCTTCCCCCGGTTCAATGAGCAAATGAACATGGGTGGGCATGATACAGAAATTGGCAAGCCGAAAGCGGAATTTATCCTTTGCGTCCTGTAGGGTTATGAGCATGATTTTCCGGCCTAATTTGTTTTCAAAAACCCTGATTTTGTCGTTGGTGCGGGAGGTTACATGATAGAACGCACCTTCAATGAATTCACGTTTCTTTCTCATACCTTATATAGGGTGCAAAGCTGCATTTTGCATTAGTGATTTTTTTAAAAAATTAAAAAAGCGCCTGGAAAGTGAAACATGGACGAAACAGCAGTAAATTAGGTGTAATAATTCGGCGCGTGGTATCTGATACCGGACGTTGATTCTTGACAAGATATGTAGTATGCTTTTTCTATGAAGCGGGATATTATCTGTAAGCCATCTGCCTTCAAACATAAGGTTACTTTAGATAATATACGCCATGCCCTTGGCTATCCGTGGTATGAAGGGGCGATTGAGGGCTATGAAAACAAGTATATTGTACTTGGAACAGATCATGCGGGAAATTTGCTTGAAATCATGTATAATGAAATGGAAGACGGCGCTTTGAATGTGTTTCATGCCCAGCCGTGCCGCACTATTTATTTGCCTTTGCTCAGGGAGTAGGAGTACCTTATGTCTGAAATGACTGATGAAGAAGCTGATTATTGGGACGAGCTTTTTACCAAAAATCCGCCAAAAGCTGACCCCAATAGAAAAGGCGGCTATTTTACCCGTCAGCGGGAATTGCTTGACGTACTGGATAGGGCTGCTGCCGATTATATTGTAAACCGTGCGCTTCAAGCGCAAAAATTGCCCGCTCAAATCATTGGCGATATGGTTCGGGAAAAAATTGCCGCATCTGTTGTTAGCGCCGCCCCGAGTGCCTGACACCAGAATCGCGTAGTGTCGTTTGTCAGCGGGGTACGCTCGATATGGGGGTAAACTGTATGCCCAATAAAGTAATTTGGGGGCTTTGGGAATAAACCTTATAGGCAGCCGCACAAGCCGTTTCCGCAGGAAATGGCTTGTGCGGTGCTTGTTAGAATTGCCCCCAAGTAAAATTTTTAGGCATACATTTCTGCTATTGCTATAGTTTTGCAAGAGCCTATATAATGAACCAATGGCTTGGATTCAACGTCTCTCCACAATGTATGACCTCATCCGCCCTATTTTGGATGTGGCGTTGCTCGCTTTTCTGTTGTACAAGGGCTATGAACTTTTGGTGAAAACCCAGGCCCTGCAACTGGTTAAGGGGGCGGGGTTTCTTGCTCTGGTGTACGGCATCGCGTATCTGTTTAAGTTAACCACCCTGCAATGGGTGCTGAATATTCTGGGGCCGGGCTTGTTTATTATTGTCGCCATTGTCTTCCAGCCGGAACTCCGTAAATTGATTATGCGTCTGGGGCAGGGGGAATTTTTCCGCCCTGATACCGGGCCGAATATTGGCCAGCTTGAAGCGGTGGTGACCGCCGCGGAACTGCTTTCCCAGAAACGGCGTGGGATGCTGGTGGTTTTTCCCCGCAAAATAAATATTCGTAATGTTATCGAAACAGGGACGCGGATAAACGCTGAAATTTCTTCCAGCCTTATCGTGGCGGTTTATGAATTTGACGGCCCCCTCCATGACGGGGCGATGATTATACAAAACGGCAGGATAGTCGCGGCGGGCTGTTTGCTGCCCCTTTCGGAACAGCAGGACATACGCAAAAGTTTTGGCACCCGGCACCGGGCGAGTTTGGGTATGTCAGAGCAATCCGACGCGGTAGTGCTGGTCGTTTCCGAAGAAACCGGCGCTATTTCCATAGCCTTTGATTCCCGGCTGTATTACGATTTATCAACCATAGAGGTTAGCCGCAAACTGCGGGAACTGCTGGACAGGGGAAGCCTTAAACTGGTGGATCGGGATGACGCGGTTTCGCCGTCCATAAACGAAGGGAAGGGTATTCTGGTTGAACAGTAGAAAACTGATAATTAAAATAATTGAAAACTGGCCGGTCAAGGTACTGTCCATTGTTCTTGCCTTTATCCTGTTTGTCTTTCACCGTTTGAATACCATGACCACGCGCCCCCTTTCGGTTCCCTTAATTGTCGAAACCAGTTCCGCGCTGGTTCCGGCAAGCGCCTATCCCCGCACCGTCAGGGTAACGTTGCGGGGGGAAGATAACAGCATCCAGTCGATTGCCGACAACGATATTGAGGCTTATGTTGATTTAGCCAGATATGAAACCGAGGGCCTGTACAGCGCTCCGGTACAGATACGCAGAAAAGAAAGCGCGCTGGATATTGAACCGCTGGAAATCGTCGTGTATCCCCTGAAAATTTCTGTTGAACTTGACCGGAAGATTACCAAGACCCTGCCGCTGGCGGCGGTTATTCAGGGCAGGGTGGCTGATGGTTTCGACATGATATCCCATTCAATATCCCCGCCGGAGATAGTGGTAACCGGGCCGCTTGGCCTTCTGGAATCTGTCGCGGAAATAAAAACGGAACCAATCGGCCTTGACGGCAGAAACAGTGATTTCAGCATGGAGGTGCATATAGCCAATCCCAACCCGCTGCTGGTATTGCGGGGAAGCGGGATAGCGGAATTTTCCTGTTTTATTAATCCGACGGTTTCAGTGCGGAGTATAGACGGCATTGCCATTATTCTGAAAGGGCTTGATTCTCATTTTACCGCCGATACGGGCGGCAGAACGGGAAGTATCCGCATTGACGGAAGGCAGTCGCAGCTTGACGCTTTCCGGCCGCTGCCGGATTTTCTTACCGTTGATTGTTCAGATATTGCGGAACCGGGAACCTATACCCTGCCGGTGCTGGTTGATTTGCCGCCGGATTTTTCCCTGATCAGGCGCGAGCCGGAAAACTTAAATTTGACGGTTACCCTTAAAGACCCGGAAGATAAGGAACACCCCTTTTGATTACCGGCGTCGGCATTGACCTGGTTCAGGTTGAGCGTATGCGGCGCTGGCGGGCGCAGCCGGGTTTGCTGGAACGTTATTTTCATCCACGGGAACTTGCCGCCGCCCTTGCGCGGGGAGGAGGGGCGGATCTTTCCCTGGCAAGCCGTTTTGCCGCCAAAGAAGCGTTGGGCAAGGCGCTGGGTACGGGGCTTGCAGGAATTGTGTTAAAAGATATTATGGTTATTAACCATCATAATGGGCGGCCCGAATTGCAGGTTTTTGCTACCGCGCAGGAGGCCCTGAAAAAAAACGGGGCGAACCGGATGCATCTGTCCCTTACCCACGAACAGGACAATGCGCTTGCCGTGGTCGTTCTGGAGGTTCTATGAGCAAAGAAGACAAGGAAGAGAAAGAATTAAAAGTATCGTTTTTTTCAAAGAAGGAATACACTTGCCCATCCTGCGGGGAGATGTTCCACAAGGAAGAATTGCTTTCCGGCGGCGGCAGACTGATTGCCGGCGGCCTTACCCTGGAACTGCACCGGCTGTTTGAGCCATCGGTAAAATACGGCAAAGTGTATCCCCTGATATACCAGGCGGTGGTTTGTCCCGAATGTTGGTTTGCCTCAATGGAAACGGATTTTCCCCTGCTTCCCCCGGTAGGAAGGGAAAGGGCAAAAACTGATCAGACCCGCCGCAAAGAGGATATCCGGCAGATTTTTCCCGATGTGGATTTTACCGAACCGCGGGGTCTTGCGGAAGGCGCCGCCTCGCAGTATCTGGTTCTCCGCTGTTATGATTTTTATGAAAGTAAATACACTTCGCCTACCATCAAGCAGGGGCTTACCGCTTTAAGGGCTGCATGGATTTTTGACGATTTGAACAAGAGTTTCCCCGGGCAGCACTACGACTGGCTGGGGACTTTGTTCCGTAAAAAAGCCCAGTATTTTTATAATGAGGCCCTTATCCGCGAACAGAGCGGTATTGAAGCCATGTCGGGCTTAAAAATGTACGGCCCGGATTTGGATAAAAACTACGGCTACGAGGGAATGTTGTACCTCTGCGCCTACCTGCGCTACAAATACGGCCCTTCGCACAATGCCGATGAACGCAAGGCTTCTCTTGAAGACGCCCGCAGAACCATAGCCAAACTCTTTGGCATGGGAAGAATGTCCAAAGACAAGCCGGGGGCCTTCCTCGACCTGGTACGCAAGTTATACGAAACCATTAATAAAGAACTGGGAACGTCAGATGCGTAAGGAAGCGCTGCCTAATTTAGCTCAAAAAAATTTACCACGGAGTACACGGAGAACACGGATCTCTCCAATAAGTTTGAATTTTACCACAAACCACACGAACCATCACGAACTTTTACTCCATATCCTGTTATTGTTCGTGTTGGTTGGTGTTGGTTCGTGGTTTATTTTTCTTTCTGGACGACTTTCGGCATTTTCTATTAACACCCCTGGGCGGGGTGCATTATTGGTTCCATGAGGACAATTAAACTCCTGATTGCCTATGACGGCACGGATTTTTGCGGATGGCAGCGGCAACAGAGACAGCGTACCGTACAGGCGGTCATTGAAGCCGCTTTGGAACAGATGCATAAACATCCGGTTACGCTGACCGGGTCTGGCCGCACCGATTCGGGCGTTCATGCCGCCGGGCAAATTGCCCATTTCCGCACCGATATTGAAAACATTCAACCGAACCGCTTTGTTCCGGCCCTCAACGGTCTCTTGCCTCCTGACGTACGGATACGGGAGTCCTCTGAAACACACGCGGATTTTCACGCCCGTTTTGACGCGCGTATGAGAACCTACCGCTATTTTTTTATCTGCGGACGGCAGGCCCTACCCCATGAAAGCCGTTATGCGCTGCAACTGTGGCGTAATCCGCGTATCGACCTGCTGAACGCGTACTGCCGCCTGTTGTTGGGAGAACGGGACTGTTCGATGTTTGCCGGTGCCGGCGATACCAGCAAATCCCGCAGCCGGTACATTTCCCACGCCGCCTTTTTTACGGAAGGTTCCCGCATGGTTTTCGAGATCAGCGCCAACGCTTTTTTGTGGAAAATGGTGCGTTCCATTGCCGGAACTTTCCTTCATTATGAGGAATCCGGTACGCCGCCGGAACTGCTGCGGGACATTATCGCCTCAGGCGAGCGTAGCCGCACCGGCCCAACCCTGCCGCCTCAGGGTCTGTTTCTGTGGAAAGTTGATTATTATTGACTTGACGGTATGATAAGGCGGGCAGGCAGGCGGGGCGGCAAAAAAATTCCGGGAATTCTCTGCCGGAAGAGACCAGAGAGTAAAAGCAAAAACTAAGTGTACAGTAAAAGCCCAGCACTTAAATACGACTTGACTTCATAGTAATACGATGAGCATGGTTATTTAAGTGTTGGGGGGCTCTGTAGGCAGATTCTCCCGGTTTTTTGCCCGCCACGCGCTGCCTGACCCGCTGTTTATACGGTCGTGTTCTTCGTGGTGGAAATCTTCCCTGTTTTCATACTACGCATAGCTCTGTGCTCTATTGCCCCTCAAACGCTGTTCGCGCTATAATAACCCCGTGGAACCCACTGAGACGGGCGCGCGCAGGTTCAAGCTCAATGATTTTGAAGGCCCCCTGGATCTGCTGCTGTACCTTATCCGCAAAAACGAGGTCAATATCTACGACATTCCCATAGCGGAAATTACCGAGCAGTACATGGATTTTGTGCGTAACGCCGAAAGTTTGGATCTTGATGATGTCACCGAATTTCACGCGCTGGCGGCGATGCTCCTCCTCATAAAGTCACGGACTTTGCTGCCCGTCGAAATGGAGGACGACGGCGAACTGATCGACCCGCGGCAGGATTTGGTCGAGCGGCTGATCGAATATCAGAAATTCAAAAAACTGTCCGACCTTATGGAAGACAAGGAAAAAGAGGCGGAGTGGGTGATTGAACGGCGCAAACTGCAGCATACCCTGCCTTTTGCCGATGCCGACCTCTGGGAAAAAATTGACATCTGGAGTTTGATGAAAACATTTGCCACCCTGATGCGCAGCCTCAGCGGCGAGCAGATAGTCGACCTGTTCGAGGAAGTTACGGTTAACGAAAAAATTACTTTGCTTTCCGAATTGCTGGAAAACAAGGGCGAGTGCTTTTTCACCGAGTTGGTTATTCGCACGTATTCGGCAATGGATATTGTATGCGCGTTCCTCGCCGTGCTGGAAGCGGTCAAGGTACGCATGATAATCATATTGCAAAACCGTATGTTTGGCGACATACTAATCAGGCCGCGGGCCGCTATGGAGCAGTAAGTGTCAGAGAATTTGGAAAAAGAAACCGCGCTGGTCGAGGCGGTACTCTTTATGGAATCAGAGGCCATAGACGAGGCCGGCATCAGCCGCATTTGCGGGCTTTCGAAAGAGTTGGTGCAAGAGGCGCTGGACAGCCTTGGTGAACGTTACGCCCGCGCGGATTCCGGCATTGAGTTGTCCCGCATTGGCGGCGGAGTCATGATCTCCCCCAAACGGGAATACTGGGAAAGCCTGAAAGACCGCTACGGCAAAAAAAACGAAGGGAAAATCTCCCGCGCCGCTATGGAAACTCTGGCGATTATTGCCTATTCCCAGCCGATAACCAAGGCCGAAATAAAAGGCTACCGGGGAGTTATGCCGGACAATATGCTCCATTTATTGCTGGAAAAGGGTCTCATCCGCGAAGTGGGAAAAAAAGACGTTCCCGGCAAACCGGTGCAGTACGGCACGACCAAAGAATTTTTGAAACAATTCCGGCTCGATTCCATTGCCGACCTGCCCAAACTCAGCGAGAGCGACCTTGACCGTTTTGAACTTGAAGGAGAACGATAGACAGTGGCCGCCGGCGATACCAACGAAAGGCAGGATAGTGATTCAGGCCAAAGGCTGCACGTTTTTCTTGCCCACGCGGGCATTGCCTCACGGCGGGCCGCGGAAGGAATCATCGCCGCGGGAAGGGTCAGCGTTAACGGCGTAACGGTTGATACACAGGGCAGCAAGGTTTGTCCCGGCGACATTGTTCTGGTGGACGGCCAGCCGGTACAAACAGAAAGCCGCCGCGTCTACCTTGCCCTGAACAAGCCGCCGGGCTATATTTGCAGTTCATCCGACCCGCAGGGGCGGCCCCTGGCGCTTAATTTACTGCCGCGGGACATCAGCGAGCGTATGTATAATGTTGGCCGGCTGGATTTTCTGTCCTGCGGCCTGATTTTTTTTACCAATGACGGGGACTTTGCCGCCCGGCTGGGGCATCCCGGTTCCGGCATGGAAAAAGAGTACATGGTAGAGGCAACGGGGCATATCCCCGATGAGGTAATGCTGGCCTTTCAACAAGGAATCACCATTGAAGGGGTACATTACCGGGCGCAGACAGTACAAAGAACCGCCAGCCGGTGTCTGCGGATAGTGTTGATTGAAGGCAAAAACCGGGAAATCAGGCGGGTATTTTCCCATTTTCATTTACACCCCTCCCGCCTCCGCCGCGTCCGCATCGGCCCGGTCAAATTGGGAAACCTCGCGGAAGGGGCATGCAGGGAGTTGACGGAACAGGAATTGTCAAACTTGCGGAAAATAACAGGAGCTTTACATCATGTATGTTAGGAAAATACTGACTAGTTCAACCCCAAGAATTTCACCACGGAGTATACCTGCCTGTGCAGGCAGGCGGAGAACACGGAGGAAGAAATGGTTTTCGTACCAAAACTCCGTGTCCTCCGTGGTTTTTATTCTTCTTTATCCCTACTCCCTACTCCCCATTCCCTACTCCCTAAAAAGGAGCGCAACATGGTAATCGCCATTGACGGGCCGGCCGGTTCGGGAAAAAGCACCATTGCCCAACTGCTGGCGCAGCGGCTCAAGGACAGGGCAGGGGAGGGCTTTACCTACATCAATTCGGGGAATCTCTACCGCGCCATTACCCTGGGCTGCCTGCGGGCGGATATTACTCCCACCGACGGCGAAAAAGTCCTGGAATTTGCCCAAAAAGCCCGTATTGGGTACCACGGCGACCGGGTTTTACTGGACGGCGCGGATGTAACGGACAGCCTCCATACCGATGAAATTGACCGCTGGTCGGCGCCGCTGTCCGCCATAGTGCCGGTTCGCCATCTGGTTAATGATATAATCCGCGGCATTGCCGGCGGGCTGAACGCGGTGGTGGAGGGCAGGGACATGACCACCGTGGTATTCCCCCACGCGGAATGCCGCTTCTATCTGGACGCCTCGGCCCAGGCGCGGGCGCAGCGGCGTTTTGACCAGGGGGTATCCCAACTCAGCCTGGCGGAGATACAGGCGGCTATTGCCCAACGGGACGAGATTGACCGCAATAAAACCGAGGGGAGTCTTGCCATTGCCCCCGGCGTCATATATATTGACACATCGGGCTTGACCATAAACCAAGTTTATGACATATTGATAGGGAAAATAAAACAGGTACAAGGACAGAACATGGCGCAGATGGAAGTGGTATCGTCATCACAGGATGGCGCGGACACTAGTCCGGTAAATAACGAGGAGAACATTCAAACACAGTTACAGGAAGAATACTTGAAATCCCTTGAACAGCTTGAGGAAGGGCAGCTTGTAGAGGGAGCGGTAATTCAGGTAACCGCAGACCAGGTATTTATTGACGTCGGGTACAAATCCGAAGGCAAAATACCTATTTCGGAATTCACCGAAATTCCCAAAGTGGGGGACACGGTCTCGGTGGTTCTTATCACCAAGGAAAATAAACGCGGCGAGGTTATCGTTTCCAAGCAGAAAGCGGACGCGAAAATTTCCTGGAAAAAACTCAAACAGGCATTTCAGGATCACGCTATGGTTGAAGGTACCGTGGACAAACTGGTCAAGGGGGGCTATGAAGTCAACCTGGGCGCGGATTTGCGGGCATTCCTTCCCATCAGCCAGTCCGATGTACAACGAGTCGAAAAACCGGAAAAATTCATCGGGCTTAAAGCCCAGTTCCAGCTTGAACGGCTGTACTCGGACGGCAAGGTCAACATTGTCGTTAACCGCCGCAAGTACCTTGAAGAAGAGCTTGAGCGCAAGCGGGGGCAGTTCTTCCAGAACACCACGGTCGGCACGGATGTAACCGGCGTGGTTAAAAGTTTTACCTCGTTTGGAGCTTTCATTGATTTAGGGGGCTTTGACGGCCTGCTCCATATTAATGACATGAGTTGGGGGCACGTTACCCGTCCCAAAGATTTTGTAAAAAAAGGGCAGGAGATACAGCTCAAAGTTATCCGCATAGACCCGGCGGAAAAACGCATCAACCTTTCCCTCAAACATTTTTCCGATGATCCCTGGGTTCACTTTGAAAAAAAATACCATGTCAACGACGTCGTAAAAGGCAAGGTAACCAAGCTCACCGATTTTGGCGCTTTTATCGAACTGGAAGAAGGTATCGAAGGGCTTGCCCATATTTCTGAATTTTCATGGGTCAAGAAAATTCAAAAGCCCCAGGACATGGTTAAACCCAATGACGTTGTTGAGTGCATGATCCTCGGTTACGATTTACAGGCGGGGAGGGTATCGCTGGGCCTTAAACAGGTAACGGCAAATCCCTGGGACGATATTGAGGAACGCTACGCCGTGGGAACCAGGCTTACCCGCAAAGTGGTCAAGATAACCAATGCCGGCGCTTTTATTCAGTTGGAAGAAGGCATAGACGGCTTCCTGCACTGCGACGATATTTCATGGACCAAGAAAATCAAACATCCCGGCAGCGAACTGTCCGTTGGACAGGAACTTGAAGTGATAGTGACATCCCTTGAAAAGGAAAACCGCAATATCAGACTCGGCATAAAGCAGCTTTCCGAAGATCCCTGGCGGAGCTTTAGTGAAACGTATAAACCCGGCTCTCCTGTGGAAGGGGAAATCGCCTCTGTCACCGACTTCGGCGTTTTTATACGGATTCCCGGAGGTATTGAGGGGCTGATTCATAAAACCAACCTCACCGAAACCCGGGAAGAAAACCCCGATGACGCCCTGAAAAAATACAAGGTTGGAGACAAGATCAAGGCGGTAGTGCTTGAAATACAGGGCGACAAGCAGAAACTGGCTTTTTCCATTCGGGATTACCAGAAAAAAGTGCAGCGGGAAGAAATTTCCCGCTACATGGCTGAAGAAGAATCGGGCGGGGCTACTGTTACCCTGGGAGACTTCCTGAAGTCCAAGAACAGTCCCGATGATCCCCATCCCGATACGGGAAGCAGCTAAAACCTGCAAGACGGCCTGCCATGCTGTCAAAGATCAACGCCGGAAAATTCAATAAATTGATCGAGATTACTACCTTGATCAATTCCAGTCAGCAGGATTTGCACGTTCTGCTGACCCATATAGTTGAATCGGCAATGCGGCTGTGCGGCGGAGCGGCATCGAGTCTGCTGCTTGCCGATGAAGAAAGAAAGGCGCTTCATTTTGAAGTAGCGCTGGGATCAAAAGGCAATGAAGTAAAAAGGTTTACGGTGAAAATGGGAGAAGGCATAGCCGGCTGGGTCGCGCAGAATAATAAATCCATTATTGTCAACGATGTCGCGCAAGACCGCCGCCATCTGCGTACCATTTCCCGGCAGGTAGGCTACCCTGTAACAACCATGTTGGCCGTTCCCATGCACATCAGGGACAAATGCATCGGGGTAGTTGAAGTCCTCAATAAAGACCAGGAAAAAGAGTTTAATCAGGAAGACCTTGAATGGCTGGAAATTTTCGCGGGTCAGGCGGCGCTTGCCATTGTCAACGCGCGGAGTCTTGAACGCGCCTATAGCGAAATACGGGTCTTGCAGGACAGGGGCCCGTCCGGCGAAAGTTTCCACACCATGATAGGCAAAAGCCCGGTGATGAAAGAATTGCTCAGAATGGTTGAGCGGGTGGCAAAAACCGATTCCTCGGTGCTGATACTGGGGGAGAGCGGGGTAGGGAAGGAGCTTTTTGCCGAGCAGATACACCTGCACAGCCTCCGCAGTCATGCCCCCTTTGTCCGGGTAAACTGCGCCGCTTTGCCGGAAGGGCTTTTGGAAAGCGAGTTGTTCGGCCATGTCAAAGGGGCGTTTACCAGCGCGATCAACAACCGCAAGGGACGTTTTGAGGCGGCGGACGGCGGCACCATTTTTCTTGATGAGATAGGGGACATGCCCCTGTCTTTACAGGCAAAACTGCTGCGGGTGATACAGGAAAAAACTTTTGAAAAAGTCGGTTCGGATATAACCGTTACCGTTAACACGCGGATACTTGCCGCGACCAATAAAGACATTGAGGCTATGGTTGAAAAAGGTGATTTTCGCAGCGATTTGTACTACCGGCTGAACGTGCTGCCCCTGCAGATTCCCCCCCTGCGCCGGCATACCGAAGATATACCGGAGCTTGCCCGTTTTTTCCTCGCAAAATACATGCAGGCGAACAAAAAACGCTTTGAGGGTTTTTTGGAAAATGCCATTGAAGCAATGTTGACCTATTCATGGCCGGGCAACATACGGGAGCTTGAAAATTGTATAGAGCGGGTCTGCGTCATTGCAGGCGGCAGTTGGATCGGGCAGGACGATCTTTTCCCGCAGACAGGTACAGGAGAAATGAGAAACCAAACGAAAAATCAAAATCTGAAAACTGCGCTCAATGTGTTTAAGACAAACTTTATTCGTAAAGTTCTTGACGAAAACGCGTGGAACCAAACCGAAACGGCAAAAACGCTGGAAATTCAGCGGACTTATTTGTCGAAACTTATAAAAGAGCTCAACATAAAAGAGGAGTAATTATGCAGAATAAAAATGAAAAATCCGCCCCGGGAGGAGGCGCCAACGATGCTTCTTCCATTGGTGACGGAATTAACGAATTTATCCAGAAACACCGTAAACCCCTGTTTGTATCGGCGGGTGTAATTCTGCTGATCTTGATTCTTTGCATAGCCGCACTGTCTGTTATGGATATACTGCGCGCCGGAGCCATCAGCGCCGTTGAAGAATTCGGCAGCCGTTACGAAGCGCTGCGCCCTTCCATTACCGAAGAATATTCAGCCAACGATGCCGCGCAGTTGCTTGCGGAGATTGAAGCCTTTACGCAAAAAAAATCAACTTTGGCCGCCGGTTATGCCGGAGGAAAAGCCTGGTCGATAATCGGCAGTATTCACAGCGACAAAAAAGATTGGGCGGCATCTGAGACGGCATGGGCGGCGGCGGCCAGGGCAGGGAAAAAAACCTATCTGGCGCCTCTTGCCTTTTTTAACGCGGGCGCCGCCGCGGAAGAACAGGGAAAAACGCAGGAAGCCATTGAATACTATACCAGCAGCCTTGCTTCATCCGCCGATTTTTCCGGCGCTCCGCGCGCCCAGTTTGCCATAGGTCGTCTGCGGGAAACCCTGCATGAGGATGCGGCGGCAATAGACGCCTACCGCGCCGTTATTTCCGGCTGGCCCCACGACCGGGTATGGACCAGCCTTGCCCACAGCAGAATCATTGCCCTGGAGGTGGAGTAGGTAACAGTATGAAAAAACATTGTGCGGTTGTGTCAGTTTGTTTTATCTCTTTTTTCTGCCTGTTGTCCTGCGGGCTGGAAGCGTTTTACGAAATTGGCAATATACCTAACAGTGAGATGCGGGATGTCACCCGCGCTACCATATGGTTGCCGTCAAGCTCCGATAGTGGCTACCAATATCTTACCCATTTTATGATTTTTTACCGTATTTATATAAGCGATGTACCGGAAACTGCATTAATTGCGTCAACCACAACCAATGATATATATAACAGGTCACTGAGTACAGCTTTGAATGCTGATTTTGCTTCCCTGTATCCCAGCACCGATAAAACCAGCACTTCCGTTAATACATCAAACCTTGAAAATATTTTTTACCGGCGAAGTTATTTTTTGCTGACCCTTGAAGGGGCATCAATTAACGGTGTACTTGACTCGGGGGGGGAAAAAAAGCTGGAAATTCTCTTTTCCACGGTTAACGGCGAATCCCCCAAATTGATTATTAATGAAACAAGTGAGTATATTCTGCAGCGGGCTATAAACGGCCCCGGTCTCAATTTTACCCCCAAACCAGACCGGCGTTTTTTTAATCACCCGGATTTATACAATCCCGCCAATATAACCCCTCAGTTAAACGCCGATGTAGCCTCCAATACCGGCACGGATATTCGTTTTACTTATGTTTCAATGTATATTGCCGGAAAGGGGAAAAGCCTCGAATTGCCCCCCAAAGATATTTACAGCCAGCCCACCTTTATCGGCGTTTTCAGGCTTGCCAATTTGGAGAACTAAGCCTCTTCTAAAACTAGTGTTCTGTAAAGGCTAAAACTCTACAAAACATTGATCCCAAAAGATCTCTCACGGAGGCACAAAGGCACGGAGGATAGCGCGGTATTGGTAAATTGCACCCTAATCTCTGTGCCGCTGTGCCTCTGTGAGATAGAAAATAAGGTAAGGGGCTGTCTTTAGACAGCCGACAGTGCGCCCACATATTCTTTCTGGACACCTCCTTACCTTTTACTATTCATAATGCATATTCTGTCTACTAATTGGTATGGTCATCTTGCAAGCGGATAGCGGAAAATATATACTGTGAATAAGGATAGTATATGAAACTAAAATACACCTATGAAATGGACGGTGATTATTTTGTCGGGTATCTTGATGATTACCCCGAACACCCAACACAGGGTGAAAATTTACAAGATTTTGAAGAAAACCTGCTGGATATTTATACTATGATTCAAGACGGGGAACTTGAAGTCCGTAAACACGGTGTGCTGGAATTAGCCGGATGAATCGAACTGAATTTATAAAAATCCTGAAAGAACACAATGTAGTTTTTCATAAAAACGGGTCACGGCATGACATTTATATTCATACAGTGAGTGGAAAAAAGGTAGCCATACCCCGCCACCGGGAAATGAAAAACAAATTCCTGAAAATGATACTTGATGAAATACAACGTAAAAATGACTTTTGAACTCAAAGCCGGCCCCGATGATGCCGGGCGCAGGTTAGACCGGATACTGCGAAAAACCCTGCCGGATTATTCCCTGTCGCTGATACACCGGTTGTTAAGGCAGGGCAAGGTACTGGTTAACGGTAAGAAGGCAAACCCCGATGAACGGATTCAACCGGGTACGCTTATACAGCTTAAATCGGCTGTTAACCATAATATTAAACAGGTTAACAAAAATCACAAAGCAGCCTCCCCTGCCCTACCCCTGCCGGAAATTCTCTGGCGCGGGTCAGGCATTATCGTTTTTAATAAGCCGCCGGGACTTGCCAGCCACGGAAAAGCCAGTTTGGACACCCTAATTAAGGCTTGGCTGGCCGGAAAATTGCCGTTGTCGCTTTCGTTTAAGCCGGGGCCGCTGCACCGGCTTGACCGGCCTACCAGCGGGATTATCGCCTTTTCTGAAAACCTTGAAGGGGCGCAATTGTTCAGCCGCCTGTTGCGGGAACGTAAGGTCAAAAAAACCTATCTGGCCATTGTAGAAGGCTCTGTCAGCGAAAATGAGGAATGGCAGGATGAACTGTCCCGCGATACAACCCTCAAAAAAACCTTTACCGGGAACAAAACGGCTCAAACCCGCAATGCCCTTACCACTGTCAAAACGCTTGCGTCCAACGGCTCGTACAGCCTGATTGAGGCGCATATTGTAACCGGCAGAACCCACCAGATACGGGCGCAGGCCGCGTCTCACGGGTATCCTCTGGCAGGAGACGTAAAATACGGCGGACAGCGGATCCCGGGCGGCGGTTTTTTCCTTCATGCGTGGAAAATGGAACTTGAGGAATGTCCCGAAGGTTTTCCACAACCGCTTTGTGCCCCGCTCCCCGAAGCGTTCTGTTCGCAGATAGAGCTTTTGTTTGGTAAAGACGCAGAACCGTATCGCCGATTAATTTAGCCCCCAAAAACACACACGCTCCATAAACGCAGGGAGTCCGTTATCTTTTTCAAACAACAATTCCCTCTTATCTTCTTGGTGTCTTTGTTTTCTTTGTGTCTTGGTGTGAAATTCCTCAAGTAAAGTCCAGTAGTAAAGTTTTAGCTGTTACAGATTTCTGTTTTATTGACAACCCGGGGCTTTGCGCTTACCATACAGTACGGGGGAACAATGATACTGACCTGCCGCAACCCCATTCTGGGCGGCTTTTATCCCGATCCTTCAATCTGCCGCGTAGGGTCTGACTTTTATCTGGTTAATTCTACATTTGCGTATTTTCCCGGCATTCCCATTTTTCACAGCAGGGACTTGCGCCATTGGACGCAAATCGGCAACGCTATCCACCGCCCGGGGCAGCTCTGTTTTGACGGGCACCGGATTTCCGAAGGGCTGTTTGCTCCTACCCTCCGCCATAACAAGGGAACTTTTTACATTCTCTGCACCTTGATACGCACCGGCGGCAATTTTATCATTACCGCGCAAGACCCCGCCGGCCCCTGGTCGGATCCGGTCTGGCTTTCCGGCGCCGACGGTATAGACCCTTCGATATTTTTTGATGATGACGGAAAAGTCTGGTATACCGGAACCCATCCCGCGCCGGAAGGGGAAGCGTATCCGGGCAACTACGAAATTTATATCCGGGAAATGGATCTTTCATTGCTTGCGGAGAAAAAGAATCCCCTGATCGGCGAAAGTATCGGTATTTGGCGGGGGGCGCTGCGTAACGCCATTTGGCCGGAGGGGCCGCACCTTTACCGAATCAATAACTCGTATTATTTGATTCATGCCGAAGGGGGAACCAGCCGGGATCACGCGGTATGCGCCGCCCGCGCTCAAAATATCCGCGGCCCCTGGGAGGGGAAACCGGGTAATCCGGTGGTAACGCACCGCTATTTGGAAAAAAACGCGGCAATTGTCAACGTGGGGCATGCGGATATGACCGATGACCCTGAGGGAAACTGGTGGATGGTTCTGCTGGCTTCCCGTCCCTTTCAGGGGGTATGTCCCCTGGGCAGGGAAACTTTCATGGTTCCGGTTTTCTGGGAAGACGGCTGGCCCTTTATCGCGTCAAAAACCGGACTGGTTGAGGAAGAATTCCCCCTGCCCTATACGCCACACGATACGGTTAACATTAACCGGACTCCTGAAAGTTCCTGCGACCATTTTACCGTTAGCCGCAACGATGACGGCGGCACCATGACACCTGACGCATTAAAGCTGCCGCTGCACTGGCTGATACTCCGTATGCCCGCCAGTGAACAAGACGCCGCCTTGAGCCTGACGGCACGGCACGGCGCACTGCGGCTGTTTACTAAAGCGGCGGTCATGCGCGGCAAAGACCACCCCGCTTTTGCCGGCAGGCGGCTAAGGCACAAAAACTGGACATTCTCCGCCGCCATTGAATTTAATCCCCGCACGGATTCCGAATCCGCCGGAATCATTCTGCTTCAGAGTGAAGACTGGCAGTACCGTTTTGAAATTTTTCTCCATAATTCCGGTTTTTCCGCGTTACGGATTATCCGCGCGGCGGGCAAAGAAGATGAACTGGTCATTTCTGCGCCTCTGACGGAAACGCCGCTGGTTCTGGCGGTGCGCTGCGAAGAAATGGCTCTTTCTTTTTTTTACGGAAAAGATCAATATTCACTGAAACATCTTTACAGCCCGTTGGATGCCCGCATCCTCAGCGCCGAATACTCAGGCGGCTTTGTGGGTACGCTGGCAGGGATCTTCGCGTCGGGTAACGGAAAGGATACCGATAATTACGCCGACATACTCTGGGCGGAATATCAGGGGCTGGATTAATTAGAGTCTGTCCAATAAATAAGAATTAACCACAGAGAAACACGGAGTTTTAGTACGAAAACCATTTTTTCCTCCGTGTACTCCGTGGTTATATTCTTCAAGAATTTGAGGGAATATTATCTGTAAAATCAACCGTTCAATCTGCCGATAATGAAGTTATGAAATCTATAACACGGACTGGCTATCTCTTTTTGACGGTAGCGGCATTGTTTGCCTGCACCAGCGCGCCCAGAGTTTCGAACAACAGCGTATGGTCGCTGCTGGCAAAAGGCGACCAGCGGGCAAAAAATTATTTTATGGGTGAAGTCGACGTTAACGCGCGGGATGCCAACGGTAAAACGCCGCTGCACTATGCGGCGGAACAGAACGACCCGGCGCTTGCGGCCTTTTTTATCGCAATGGGCGCCGATGTTAACGCGGAAGACCGTTCCGGCGAAACGCCGCTGGGGGTATGCGCTGATAAAGGAAGCGTCAAAGCGGCGAAGGTTATTGCCTCGTCCGGAGCGGATATACATAAACTCACCAAAAACGGCATAAGCATTGCCTATACCGCCCTTCTGGATATTCCCTTTTTGGAGGCCATACTAACGCCGGCTACTATGGAATCGACGGACAGTGACGGGAAAACGATTCTGCATAGCGCCAGCGAGGCGGGAAATGTTGAGGCGGTCAAAACGATACTTGCCGCCATTGAAGCTGATGGGAACAAGCCGTTGGCGGCAGCCGGAAACAGAAACGGCCCGCTGGATAAAAGAGATCCGAATGGCCAAAATGCGCTGGACATTGCCCTGTCCCGCCCCGATTCACGGGATCACATGGAAACAGCCGAACAGCTTATCCTTGCGAGGGCTGTTTCTGATAATCCCATTTACCACTATTTTGCCCCCGCGGCAAGGAACGCCAATTACGATTTGCGCAGAGCGGACGGGCTTGCCCCCCTCCATTTTGCCGCGCGGGAAGGCCATGAAGGGCTTATAAGTTTTCTAATAGAAAGAAAAGCCAATATCAATATTAAAAATTCTTCCGGCGCGACGCCTCTGCATGAAGCCGCCCGGTCGGGCAAAGTCAGCGTTATAAAACTTATCATTAAAAACGGGGCTGAAATCAATACTCAGGACGCAAGCGGCAATTCCGTATTGCATATTGCAGTCCCCGCGGAAAATCATCAGGCGGTCATACAATTGTTCTTGGGCAGCGGAGTAAATCCCAATCTGCGGGATGAGCACGGCGATACGCCGCTCCATGTTCTGGTCAGCCTGAACCGGGGGCCGGAAACAGTCAGTACCCTTCTTGACGGCGAGGTTGATATTTCGGCGCGTAACGTTACCGGGCAAACCCCGCTGTATCTTGCCGTACATGAAAACCGCCTCACGCTGATTCCCCTGCTTTTGTCCAGGGGTTCGGATATTTTTGCCGCGGACAATTCCGGCGTCACTCCCTTTGACTATGCCATGAAAATCAAAGGCCCGATTCTTGACGCCTTGATAACCCCGGAAACAGCCCAGCAAAAGGACAGCGCGGGAAATACCATTTTGCACCTCGCGGTAAAAAACAGGGGAGACGCCCTGATTATAGGGAAGATTCTTGATCAAAATGCCAATATCAACGCCCGTAACGGCGACGGAGACACTGCCCTGCATATAGCGGCGCGGACAAATCAAAAAGACGCCGGCGAATATATCCTTTCAAAAAGGGCAAATATTTTTTATGCCAATTCCATCGGTGAAAGCCCGCTGTACATAGCGCTCACTCACCCGTCGGGGGTACTGCAATGGATGTTCACCCGTGAAACGGTAACGGCCCATGACGGGCTGGGGAATACCATGCTGCACTATGTCGCGTTGTGGAGAATGGACAAGCATATACCCTTCATCATTCAGCAGGGAGTCTCTACCGAAGCGGCAAACGCCACCGGAGAAACGCCCCTGTTCTGGGCGGTCAAATACGACGGCGCTTCCACCGTCAAGGCGTTGCTGGCGGCAAATGCAAATCTGCATGCCCGCGACAGCCTGGGCAATTCGGCTCTTCATGCCGCGGTGCGCTGGAACGCAAAAAACGCGGTTACTACCCTTCTGAACGCGGGCATAGACGCCAACGTTCATTCACTGGATATGACCACCCCCCTGCATGAGGCAGTCCGGCTGGGCATCACCGACATTGCCGTTATTCTGATTAACCGGGGCGCCGATCTTGAAGTCCGCGACGCGGGGGGCAATACGCCGTTTATGGAAGCGGTCAAGGCCGGCCAGATTCAGACCGTAAACCTGCTCGCCAAAATGGGCGCTAACCCCATGACCAGAAATGCCAACGGGGATACCCCCCTGCACGCCGCCATAGCGCGGGAAGACAGCGCTTCCGTCAAGGCATTATTGGGTATGGGGGTTTCGATTCATGCCCGTAATACCCGCAACCGGACTCCTTTTCAAATTGCCCTGAATGATTATCCTGAAACGGTTTCCGTTTTATTGACCAAAGACCGGATAAACGGCGCTGATGATTTTGGCAATTCCCCGCTGCATATCGCCATACAGGAAAAAGTCCCGGCGTCGACATTACGCATAATTATTGAAAAGGGAACGCGTTTGAGCGCCGTTGATTTCAACGGACGCATACCTCTGCGCCTTGCCGCCGATATGAACGACTGGGAACTTGCCCGTGTTCTTGCCGACGCGGGATCAGACCCGTTTTCGCCGGCAGTTGACAATAAAACTTCCGGCGAAGTCGCCATTGTCCGGGGCGGCGACGCTATCCGCGCGGTGTTCTCCGGCAGGGCAATCAACGCCAAAGACGGTTCCGGCAACACGGTACTCCACTATGCCGCACGAATGGGCAAACCGGAATCGATAAATTTGCTGTTGGAACTGGGCGCAGCCAAAGGCGCGAAAAATATATCCGCGGAAAGCCCCGCCGATGTGGCCCTGCGCTGGAACAACCGTGAAAATGCCGCACTGTTGAATTAAGGAAGCACTGATTAATTCGATGAAGAAAAAGGGAAGAATAGGCAGGCAGGCAGTGCGGAGCGGGCAAAAAACCGGGAGAATCTGCCCGCCTGTCCATGCTGTGTCATTCAGTGATTGTCACCCCCAGTACTTCCGCTCTTGCGCAAAAGGTTTTTATTCCTGCGCAAAATGCTTCCGCCACTGCGCAGAAGGTTTTTGCTCATGCGCAAAAATCCCCAATACCAAAAATAGTGCCTGACACCCGGCGTTCCCTATCACTCTTTCACTTCCCCTTGACTCCAAGACTTTGTGGCGCTGCCTTTTGAAAAGGTAACTGAGTCAAAATCTAAAACTGTTAATGTGCTATCGTAGCTAAGTGTTTGAGAATCGCATATCCAAACTTCAGAGTAAGGACCGTTTATGGTATCATTGCCGGAATATCTTCGCCATTCAAATTTGCTTACATCTAACACCCACATAGGCATACTTACGCTCCCATTTGAAATGCGAGACATTTTGGAACCCCAAACTCCAACGTTTGGGTCTTCACATCCAAAGTGAGGAACACTGGTAGAGTCAGCTAACTCGATGTATCCCCTGTATAGCGCATATTTTCCATTATACTCTGAAGGAATACCGGTCAGGGTAAATTTCCCGCCGCTTCCGCCGCCTCCACCTCCACCACCGCCGCCGTCATCATCGCCACCGCAAGCGGTCATTGAAAACCCGATTACCGCTACAAGGGCGATAATGCCGAACAAGCGTACCAAAGGTACTTTGCTTCTGTTTTTCATACTTAACTCCTTCTTAATTTAACCAGCCGATTTCCTGAATCTCCTCTGTGAAACCACAAAAAAACACAGGAATATGAAGCTACACTTCATATTATGAAATTATAGTTCATAAGTCAATAGCTAAAAAGCCATTATTATTAGATTCAAGAGGAAAAATGCCCAAAAAAAAGGCAAATATAAAGGAAATTTTAGCGGCTAATCTCAGGTATAACCGCCGGAAAAAGGGCTTAACTCAGGAAAAATTGGCGGAGATGGCGGATATGTCGCTTCGTTACCTTGCCATGCTTGAGCTGGGAAACGGTTTCCCTTCGGGCGAAATGCTGGAAAAATTATCAAAAGCCCTTGACATTCAAGCCTTTCAACTTTTTTACCCTTCATCAACGCCGGAAGGCGCTATGCTCCATTTAGAGCAGTCTATAATTGCCAATATAGAAAAGGTTGTAAGCACGGTATTAAAACAATCTGAAAATGACCCTTCTATAAAGAGAGAATTGGAACAGTTAAGGCAGGAAATAATTCAAGATATAAAAAATAACTACGATGATAAATTAGAGAAGTCAATTATATTTAATATTGAAAATGTTGTCAAAATGTCGGTAAAACAGGCTGTCGCTGCTGAATTCAAAAATCTTAAAAAAAGATAACTGTTGTTATGGGCGATGAGAGGGGGCGATTTACTTGTAGGAAATAGCGGTGGTAACGGCAGGCGCATAAGGTAACGGCAGAAGTGGCAGATACTACGGGTTCGCCCTATTGCCTACTGTTCTACCAGTTTTTTGTCCTGGTGTTCACGCCACATGGATACACAGCCCATTATTATGAGGGGCAGAACAACGATTAACGCGGATAATACGATTACTTGCATAGTTTACTCCTTGTCTCCTTCGGTTTTCTGGTCTCTTGTTGTTAACAAAAGACCAAAAATGAATGTTACGATGGCTAATACCAAGCCTCCCATAATAATCATAGCCTGCGGTAATTCACCCCGCAAGATGCCTGCAATGAACATACCTCCGAAAACCAGCTTGCCGATGTCAAGCAATAGTTTTCCAAGGTTTTCCCTGAATGTTGTCTGTTTTCTCGGTTTCTTTTCTTTGCCCATGCTTATACTATACGGGTTCCCAGTGAGAGTATCAAGTAAAAAAGGGGGCGTTCTTGGGGGGGAATCGGAGCTTGCCATACAGAAACGAGTATAGTATAGTGAAGACAAGAGGAAAATTGTATGTATGCCGCCTATCATTTACGAGCCGATGAGATTAACGATGATATTATTCAAATTTTGAAAAACACCTATCGGCATGATGAAATAGTCATACTGCCCAAAAATGCCTATACTGAGATTGAAAAAATACGGCATAATACGGCGTTTACTGAAAAATTACAGCAAGGCATACGGGATATTGAAGAAGGACGGGGCATTGTAAAAACAATGGTTGAGCTAGAGGCCATGGAGAATGAATGACCTTGTTTTTACCCCAGAGGCTTTTAAGGAATACCTTGAATGGCTTACCGAAGACAAAAAAACATTTAAGAAAATTAACGACCTGATAAAGGATATACAACGTAATGGGCTTACAACAGGGACAGGTAAACCTGAACCGCTTAAACATATAAAAGGTTACAGCCGCCATATTGATCATGAAAACCGTTTGGTTTATTCCAGTGACGAAAAACATAATTTGCGTATTATGAGTTGCAAGGGGCATTACTTATAATTAGGCGAGAAGGTAAATGCAAACGGTGTCAATGCCATTTTAGCCAATGCAGAAATGTATGCCCAATAGAGTAATTTGGGGCTTGGTGCGGTGCTTGTAATAATTGCCCCCCAAGTAAAATTTTTAGGCATACATCGTGTTTACATTACGCAGAAAAATTGTAGGGTTGAGAATTATTTTTTTGGGAGTAAAATCCCCGCGCCGTAAAGTAGCCGCCTGTCGGTGGCAATTTTAAGAGGCGCGGAGAGACGAATGAATGGCGCGCGCTGCTCAGGCTAAAGCCTTCGCGCTTTTGTTGAAAAATGGGGATTTTATTTGCGCTACGCCGTGCCGCATTTTTACAAAAACGCACTGCGTGCGCCATTTCTTGGCGGGCAAAAAGAATTTTTTGGATTTTATGCTTCTTTTAGCCAATTATAAAGATTCGCAAAACTGTTATAACTTATAATAGACTTGTTCGATAACCCGGTTGGTTATCGAACAAGTTAAGCAAAATACTCTGTATTTTGCAGTTTTTTAGAGGAAGTTGGAAGTGTCCGAAAAGTTTGTAAAACTTATTCGGACACTTTCTTTAATATCGTATTTTCGTAATATTTCGTAGAAATATGAGAAAATACAAGGGCTGTTCAGGAAGTAACCGACTTCCTGGACAGCCCCAACTCTAATAACAAAACGGGAGCGAAAATGTCAAATATCATTTTGCTGGGGCTGGTCAGCCTTTTTACTGATATAAGCGCCGAAATGGTGTATCCCATTCTGCCGTTGTACCTGTCGGCGGTGATGGGCGCGGGGCCGGCTGTCATCGGGATAATCGAAGGCATTGCCGAAAGCCTTGCCAGCGTCGTCAAACTGTTTTCCGGCATTATCGCCGACCGCTACGGGCATAAAAAGCGCCTTGCCATTTTCGGCTATGCCTCGTCAACGGTGAATAAAATTATCATTTTACTGGCGGCTTCATGGAGCGGCGTTTTACTGGCCCGCATTATTGACCGTTTCGGCAAGGGCATACGCACCGCCCCCCGCGACGCGCTGATCGCCGAATCCGCCGGCAGTTCCGGCAGGGGCAAAGCCTACGGCCTGCACAAGGGACTAGACTTGCTGGGAACGGCCATCGGCATTTTATTGGCATGGTTGATTTTATCAAGCGGCGATAACCAGTACAAAAAGATTTTTCTTTATTCGCTGATTCCCGCGTTTATCGGGCTTGCCATTCTGTTTTTGGTAAAGGATAAAAAACAGGAAAGTGCCGGCAAGACAATCGCCTTTAACTGGAAGAATCTTAACCCGCGGCTCAAGCTGTTTTTGGTTTTTATTTTTATATTTACCCTGGGCAATTCATCCAATGCGTTTATTATTCTGCGGGCGGTGGACGCCGGTTTTTCAAAAACCAATGTGATTCTGCTGTATTTTCTGTACAATATGACCGGTTCCCTTTTGTCCTATCCGGCGGGACTGCTCTCAGATAAATTCGGCAGAAAAAACCTTTTATGTACCGGCTATCTGCTGTACGGCATCGTGTATCTGGGAATTGCGCTTATAGCGAATAACACTGCTTTTATTGCGTTATTTGTCATTTACGGTTTTTATACGGCGCTGACTACCGGCGTTGAACGGGCGCTGATTGTTGACATTGCCCCGCCGCAGCACAAGGCCGGCGCTCTGGGCTTACATTCCGCCATTGTGGGAATAGGCTTGCTGCCCGCGTCGGTCATCGCCGGTTTTTTATGGAAATGGCTGGGGCCTTCCGCGCCCTTCCTCTTTGGCGGCGTGCTGGCATTTGTTACCGGTGTCGCTGTATTTATTATTTTAAGCGGCAAGCCGGCGCAGGCCGCGCAGTCATAGGCGGGCAGAAATGGAAATCGCGGTATACGGCACTGGGGCTATGGGAACGGTTCTGGGGGCATTCCTGTGCAGGGCGGGTTATGCCCCCGACCTTATCAGCCGCGATCAGGCGCATATAACGGCGTTGAAGACAGCCGGCGCGAAGATTGGCGGAACAGTTTCATTTTCTACGCCGCCTTTTGACGGTAGGGAAGGGCGGGGACGCGCCCTGCTTCCCACTGAAATAAGTAAAAAATATGACATTATTTTTCTTTTGACCAAACAGACGGACAATGCCGTTACGGCGGAAACGCTTAACAATGTTCTTGCGCCGGGCGGAGTTGTCTGTATCATGCAAAACGGTATTCCCGAACCGGCGCTGGCGGCAATACTCGGTGAGGACAAGGTGCTGGGCTGTATCTGTATATGGGGGGCGGACAAACCGGCCATCGGCATGGCGGAACTGACCAGCAGGGCCGGCAGCATGAGGTTTGTGTTAGGCGGCATAGGCGGTAATTCCCATCCCATGCTCCCTACCGTGCAGGAGATTCTTGAAAAGGTATGCCCGGTAACGGTGAAAGAAAATTTTATCGGCGCGCGCTGGAGCAAACTGCTGATTAACGCGGCGTTCAGCGGCCTGTCC
Source organism: Treponema sp. (assembly GCA_031283105.1). Taxonomy (GTDB): domain Bacteria; phylum Spirochaetota; class Spirochaetia; order Treponematales; family Breznakiellaceae; genus WQXQ01. The sequence goes on from JAITCL010000119.1 coordinate 28,548, forward strand.
GCGGTTACCGGTTATAGTTTCGGCGCGATAGCGGCAGACCACTGTTTAGGGAATTACGCCCTGCATATCATCAAAGAATGTATTGAGGTATGCCGCGCCGCGGGAATCGCCATTGAGCCGGTGCAGGGAAAATTTCCGGCGCGGTTTTTGTACTTCAAAAGTCCGTTAAAAAAATTCATACTGTCGCGTATCATGCCCCTTGCCATGAGAAGCCACCACGCCATTAAGTCGGGTATGCTGCATGACCTTGAACGGGGAAGGACAAGCGAAATTGAGGCAATTAATGGAGAGGTCTGTCGTACCGGCAGAAAGTATAATGTTCCCACTCCCTACAATGACCGGATTGTCGCAATGGTACACGCTATTGAACGGGGTGAGCGGAAATGCGGCCCGCATAACCTGAAAGATTTCCCTTGAGCCGCGTTTTCCGTATGATTGTACTATTCCCTGTTTCCTTTCTTCACTACTACCCGTCTGCCTCTCTGGGGAGGGCGTCCCTCTTGTGGATGGCGTCCCTCATGATGAGGGCGTCCATCCTGCGGACGGCGTCCCTCTTGAGAAGGACGTCCTTTGCGCGGTCTTTCCGCATAGTCTGACTTTTTGTTCTCCGCGTTGGGGTATCTGCCGCGCCTTTCGTTTCGGTCGTCTGCGTTGTGGTATTTGCCGCGTTCTGCGCCTCTGTCTTCACGGTCGCTTTTACCATCAATTTTTGAGTTATGCGTAACGGTACGTTTTTCACGCCGTCTTTCGCGGACTTCTTTTTCCATAATCCGCAGCGACTCGTCAAAACCTTTCAGGAATTCCTGAAGGTCTTCGGCAAACAGAATCACCGACTGGCGGTCAAAGCCCCCTTCATCGCGGTTTTTGCTTTCCACGATATTCAGGTAAAGATCGCCCACGCGGTTTTCTTTTACATTAAAAAAATACGTCCGGTTTTGCAGTATAACCCTTGTTGAAAAAAGCTCTCCCCTTAGTCCCATATTAACTCCTTACTGGTTGATTGTCGGCTTCCATGACCATACGGCGCTGCCAGTCAATGAGTTCGCGCTCAATGCGCCGGTCTGGAGCATCTGCCATAATGCGAAAAACCGGTTCGGTGGCGGAACCCCGCATCCATAGCGAGGCAATGGCTTTGTTATTTGCGTTGAAAAAACAAATTTTAAGCCCGCCCGCGCCCGCCTCGCCGAAATCAGTTATGCCTTTTTTTTCTTCTATTCCATTATATGCCGCCGCTTCCCAATAGTGTATACCATAGCGGGCTTTTAATTCATTAGCGCGTTCTTCCCATTCCCGCAGAAAAATTTTTTGATAGCGGCTTTTCAATGCGCCGTGATCCGCGCTGGTGACATTTAACACTGCTTCGGGGGAATACGCGCCGGTGGTGGCAAAAGGGGGCAGGCTTGCGATGACATCGGCAAGATCAAAATCGGGGTAATAGCGTTCCGGCTGGCCGGAGGCATTGCACCACAGTTCAAAAAGTCCCGGTTTGCCGTCTTTACTGCGTAACGAAAGGATTTTTGCCAGAGCCAGCACGGTGTGGAGCGGGTCGCGTACCGCCGACGGGTGGGTGATATTGCCCCCGGCTGAACCTTCACCGAGTATCCGCACCGTGTAGCCGCTTTCCCGCAGTTTACGGGCAAGACCCACGACATTGGCTTCGCCTACCTCGGCGCGGAAAACCGCAGCGCCGAAGGCTTCGGCAATGTGGTCGATGCGTAGAGAAGTAGGATCGTTAACTGCAACTGCCGTTTTGCCGCCGTGCAAAGCGCCGGTCCAGGCAAGCTGGGCAAGTTCGGCGGCACAGGCCAGGGCAAAAACTTCCTGGGCTTCAAGCGCCCGCGCCTGTTGCAGATTGTTGTCCCAAATCACGAGGTTGCCCCGGTCGCCGTCGCAGTCGGGAACATAGCCCAAAACAAAGGCCGGGTCGCGGCGGTGTTGTTCTTCCAGAAAGGCGCGGCAGGGTTCCAGCGACTCGCCTTCGGGAACAATCCGGTGGGCTATTGCGCCGGGTTCGGCGTTTATGGCGGCAAACTGAATCCCCAAACCGTTAAAAAATTCCCGGTCTATGGATACGCAGCGGGCGGAGCCGTTAAAATCGCAGCACACGCCGAGGGGCTTTTCCGCAATGCCGCGTTTCAGCGCTTCGGCAATACCATTGTTGTTATTCCATGCTACCTCGCCGCTCAAACGGGAATAGGCGTCTATTGCTTCTTTTTTATAATCAGGATAACCGGGCCAGACTGCCGGTTCAGCGGTAAACATTTCTTGCTGTGCCGCCGATGGTTCATCTGCTATAAATTTTTCCAGGCGGGCAATGCCGGCAGGATCGGCCATAAGCGAACGGAAATGGGCGGTGAGTTTTGCCGTTTCGTCCGCGGGAAGAACCCCGCCGTCGGCAAGGCCGAATTTAAACCCGTTGTGGCCGATGGGGTTGTGGCTTGCCGAGACATACACAAAGCCGCAATTGCCCACACTGCGGGCCCATGCCATAATTTCCGGCGCGGCGGTAACACCGGCGGAGTGAACGCGGCAGCCGCAGGCTGACAGCACAGGAATTATTGCATCGACTATGGCCCTGCCTGTTGGCCGGGTGTCGCAGCCGGTCAGCACCAGCGGCTGATCGTTTCCTAAACCGCGCAGGTAATCGGCAAATGCCGCGGCGGCGCCGATGGCAATGATCTGCTGCGCCGCGCTGATTTTACCCGTTCTGCCTTCTCCTCCGCCCCGTGCGGCAAAGATTCCCCGCCACCCGGAATGTGAGAGAATCATCGTGGAAAGGGCTGTTTGTACTTTATCCTGGACTGCCATGCTCCTCCAGTATAAAGGGTCTTATATGGCAGGGCAAGATCAGGGTGACAGCATATATTTGAATATAAATCAGCCGGAGGGGGCGCTGCACCCGCAGCGCCCCCTCCGGCTGACCTCTATCATCTAGGGCAACAGCATTTACCGTGACAATAGGTACTATATCAGCATAAGCCGCCTGAGAGAGGCCGGCGGGGCGGCAAAAAAATTCCGGGAATTCACTGCCGGAAGAGACCAGGGAGAAAAAGCAAAAACTAGGTGTACAGTAACAGCCCAGCACTTAAATACGACATGATTTCATAGTATTACGATGTGTATGATTATTTAAGTGCTGGGGGGCTCTGTAGGCAGATTCTCCCGGTTTTTTGCCGCCCTGCGCGGCCTTCTCAGGCGGCATGTTGTCTCATGTGATAACTCGATAAAAAACTAAATGCTATTACCTTGGCACCAATGAACGCTTCTCTTGTCATTTCCCGGCGGCAAAGTATAGAATACGCTATGAGTCTTTTGTGCCTGTTGTGTATCCCTTTGTTGTATTTCCTCAGACGGACTGAGGGGGAAGGGAAGAGTATTTGGGCGCTGCCCTTGGGCGGTCTTGCGGTGATGCTGCACTATTTTACCGGCTCGTTGATAACGGCGGGCGATTTCGGCTTTTCCCGCTGGATGAGCGGTTTTGTTGGCATTGCCGCCCTGCCGGTTCTTGTCCCGCTTCTTGCCGCCCTGCTGCTGGTTATGCTGCGGGTTTTTCCCGACACTCTGGATTATGCCGGTTTTACCCTGTTATGGCTGGTCCCTCTGGCGGCTATACGTTCAATAAGCGGAGATTCCCCGTCCTCTCCCATTGCGCTGGTTTTTGTCCCCCTGCTGTGGATTGCGCAGGCGGTGGGCATACCTTTTTTCATCGGTTGGATTTTGAAAAAGCCGCGCTGGTATGTAATTATTCCTTCGGCTTTAGGCATTGCGGCGCTGCCGCTCGTTGCAACTTCATCATGGTGGGCGTTTTTTGTTCAACGGACTTTGACGGGTTTTTTACTGCTGGCGTTCAGCCTTATCCCGGCGGTAATTTCGGTGGTTAGGGGAGTGGGGAGTAGGGAGTAGGGTTATTGTTCGAACTGTCAGAGTATTTCCAAGCTATCAAAAACTAACTCGGAAGTGCCCCCATACCTCGAACAACAATCTCCATTCCCCCATTCCCTACTCCCCACTCCCTTCTTCTACGCTTTTCCCGCCGAGCCCAGCACGTTCTGGTTTTTGTGGGCGTAAAGTTTTTTCAGTTCATCGCGGGCCGGCCCCAGAATTTTACGGGGATCAAATTCATCAGGCTTTTCAGTCAGCACCTTGCGGATAATGGCCGTCATTGCCAAACGTCCGTCAGAATCGATGTTGATTTTGCAAACGGCGCTTTTTGCCGCTGTGCGCAGTTGTTCTTCGGGGATACCCACCGAATCACTCAGCTTGCCGCCGTATTTCTCAATCATCTGCACATACTCAATAGGCACCGATGAGGAACCGTGCAGCACGATGGGGAAGCCGGGTATTTTCTTTTCAATTTCCTGCAAAATGTCAAAGCGGAGCGGGGGAGGGATGAGTATGCCGTTGGCATCCCGGGTACACTGTTCAGGTTTGAATTTTGCCCGCCCGTGGCTGGTGCCGATGGAAATGGCAAGGGAATCAACTTTGGTCTTGCCGACAAAGTCAATGACTTCTTCCGGCTGGGTATAGTGGCTATGCTCGGATGAAACGTCATCTTCAACCCCGGCCAGCACGCCCAACTCTCCCTCAACCGTCACATAGTCCTTCTGGGAATGGGCAAATTCGCAGACCTTTTTGGTCAGCGCTACATTTTCATCGTAGGGCAAATGGGAACCGTCGATCATAACCGAAGAAAACCCGGTTTCAATACAATCCTTGCACAACTCAAAACTGTCTCCGTGATCCAGATGCAATACAATGGGAATGTCGTAACCCAACTCGTGGGCATATTCCACCGCGCCCTTGGCGATATTTTTCAGAATATTCTGATTGGCGTACTTGCGCGCCCCTGATGATACCTGCAAAATAACCGGTGATTTGGTTTCTACACAGGCCTGGATAATGGACTGAATCTGTTCCATATTGTTGAAATTGTACGCCGGAATCGCATACCCGCCGCTGACCGCCTTCTTAAACATCTCCCTGGTATTCACCAGGCCCAATTCGGTATAACTGGTCATAATTGCTCCTTAAAAATAGAATTCTTCTATAGAGATACTATTCCCTTATACCGGCATTGGTCAAGAGCGCCCTACTCCCCAACAGGGTGGCAGCATTTAGTTTTTTACAAACCAGCCGGAGGGGGCGCTACGAGGCACCCGGTCACTGAGCTTGTCGAAATGACTGGAATGTATGCCTAAAAAATTTACTTGAGGGGCAACTCTAACAAGCACCGCACAAGCCATTTCCTGCGGAAAAGGCTTGTGCGGCTGCCTATAAGGTTTTCCCGAAAAGCCCCCAAATTACTTTACTAGGCATACATCTTACCAGTACCTACAGTCTCACCAGAGGAAGTTCGCCCCCGCCGGCTGTTCTCTATCATCACAGGTGGCAGCATTTACCGTGTTACATTGGCTATAGCCAGAATAAGGCGGCACAGGGAGACAGTACGGGGTTGCCAAAATATTATGGGGTTCTTCAACGGAGCAGACCAGGGAATAAAAGCAAAAACCAGGTGTACAGTAACAGCCGCACGGCACGGAAAGCAAGAGGACACGCTTATAATGGAATTACCCCTAGTTTTCAATAACGCACAGAAGCCGTGCGGGGGCTGCGTAGTTGAGTTCCCCCATCTATTTTGGCAGCCCCGGCGCTGTTCCCTGTGCCGGTTTACGTACTATGTGCATATATGAAAAAACTAAATGCTGCTGCCCTGACTCCTCAAGTCTTGCATTTCCATCAGTATAAAGGTATCGTAACAAAGCATTATGAAGCGTATCAGGCTTTTAGTGGTTATAGCGCTCATTCTGGCGGTTCTTGCCGCGCCTGTCGTGATTTTTTGTATCCGGCCGCCGGTGCTGATCGTTACCGATACGTCCTTCGCCGTCCTGTACGGAAAATCCCATTTGCGGCGCCAGCAGCGTGACGCGTCGTTTGCCCTGTTCCGGCGGGTCAAGCCGGTAATGGTTGCCGATAGCGCAGGTTCCGATGTAGTGGACATTGCCATACGGGCAGCGGCCCGGCAGCCGTTTTGTGTGCTCTTTGCCGGTAACCGGGCTGAGATTGCGGTTCGTTTCCATGAACAGTTCCCGGAAACCCCGGTTGTGCTGTTCAGCGGGCTGGTGAAGACTCCCGAAATACCGTCTCCGGATGGTTTTTTGTGTGTGTACGACGTTGATCGTCCGGTTGATCTGTACCGGGCGGGGCTTTGCGCGGGAATATTGGGCGTTGTACCGCCCAAACCGGTAAAAGAAGTTGAAAAACAGGATGAATCCGCCGCACCCCCCCCGGCTTTTACCCCCAAGACCTATGTTTTGTGGCAAGATCCTTATGTACAGTCCGCGGAAAGGGAACTTTTTTCCCGGGGACTCCGGGAACAGGATCCGGAATCGGTGATTATCTTTGTCAATTCCCTTGCCGAAATGCCCGATATGAAGGCAATTTCCTGTACCGTGCTTACCGGCGCGGGGGCTGAATATCTGGGAAAAAACCCCCGGATGCCCCTGATTCTGTTCAGTTGGCTGAATCCGGACTTTACGGCGCGGGAAGTTGTCGTACTGTTTGACGATTCCGCCTGGGCTTTAGCCGTTCCGGCAGTACGCATGGCGGTACAAAGGCAGGCCGGGGGAGCAATCCCCTCAAAGCCCTTGATCTTTTCGGCAAAAATCGCCGATAATAACATATTCCGTATGTTGCAAAAATCGGCAAAAAAAATGCCGTAAAGGGTACATATTTTTTCAAAGTGATTGACAAAGCTGTGTCAAAGAAATATAATTAGATAGAAAGAACTCGTAAAGGAGAAAGGGATGAAATACGGCAGTATAAAAGCTGTTTGCCTTGTTGTTTTGGCATTCATAACGGTTGTGTCAACTTATGGCGACGACCGTACCGTTGATTTAACCTCGATCGTGCTGGAGGACTTCGGCGATGTAACTACGCACGAATGGAATGATGGAAGACACCCCAGGAACCTTGAATATTCCTGGACGCTGGCTGCCAGCAAATTTGCGACCAAATCCAAAGATGGAAACGGCAATGAAGTGAACTATCCGATTATGGCGTATGTTGAGACATGGCCGATTTCCCTGTTTGGATATAACCGTGAGGGAAAGACCATTAAAAGCCTGGGTATTCACGGCCGCTTTGATCGCCGCGGTTTTAACTGGATAGACTTGTATCCGGTTGGGTCGGATGGCTCTGCGTATGAGATACCGATGCCCGGACGGGTACGGTATATTGATATGTGGGCATGGGGCGCGAACCTTGATTACCTTGTAGAAGCGTATGTACGGGATTACCAGGGGGTAGTGCATATTATCAAACTGGGAAACCTTGCCTACACCGGCTGGAAAAATTTGCGGGCCAATATTCCCAACAACATCAGTCAGTCAAAACGGGTGCTGCCCAATCTGGCCCAGCTCCGTTTCATAAAATTCCGTATTTGGACTCAGCCCGGCGAACAAGTCAGTGATTTTTATATCTATTTTAAGCAATTCAAGGTACTCACGGATGTCTTTGAAAGCGCCTTTGACGGTGATGAATTGGCTGATCCCGACCTTTTGCCGCAGTTGTGGGCAAGCGGCAATAACAGATAATTAAGGAGAGTAAAATGAAACGCATTGTAATAGTTACTTTATGCTTTACTATTGCCTTGGGAACGGCTTTTGCCCAGCAAGAACTTGGTACTCCGGATCCCTATGAAATAGGCATTGATTCTGCCCAACAGCAATTAAAAGAAGTATCGGTTGATAAATTCGAGAATGACGGTTTTTGGCATTCCGCGATGTCAACCGATGAAGGTTACACCATGACGAGGTTGTTTTCAGGCGCTCCGGCGGGTAAAGAGCCGATCCCTGAAGAAGCAGGAATGGATATTCCCGATAATTACGTCTTGGGTACCAGGGTAGATTTCCTCCGCCGGGGCTACAGCAGCTTTACCATCCGTTCTCTTCGTCCTATTCCCATTGAAGGGATTACCAAAACGGTCTCCGTATGGGTAATCGGGCGGAATTTTAACCACGAGCTTAAACTCCTTATCCAGGACTATTTTGGCAGATACTATGAAATTTACATGGGCAAGCTGAATTTCCAGGGTTGGAAAAAGTTAACGGTGGCTATTCCCCCGCAGTCAATGGACGGGAAGAATGGCGTTGTCCAGCGGAGCTACCATTATAATAACCAGATGGGTTTAAAAATTATCGGGTTCCAGATTGACTGTGATCCTTTGGAAACTTACGGCAGCTACTACGTTTACTTTGACGACCTGAGGGCAGTTACCGACCTCTTTGCCGAGAACAACCGCGATCCTGATGATATGGCGGATGGGTGGTAACCGAATAACAGCGCCCCGTCGAGGGGCGTTGACCGAATTATGCGACCGGTTACCGCGCACAGTAAAGGCCGCCGCATACAGAAAATGCCGGCTTGCTTTAGCAAGCCGTGTGCGCGGCGGAAACCGAAAAATAGCCGGTAAGAGCAATGAACAGATGGCAAGGAAAGAGTTATCTTATCTTTGTTAATTGTTTATTGCTCTTTGTTATTTAATAACGCAATTATGTCGAAAAGTACACAAAATAAATAATGCCACACACATCCTCCTTGTTTATGATGGTAATGAAGGAGTTGGACAAGTCCAAATCCCCTTAATGCTAAATGTACTGGCTGCAAGACCATTTTTCCATGTTGCAAGCGCATATAACCTGTCCCATATGCTTTGTATCATTCCCCACGCCGTGGGGTTTGTCTGTGCGGGTGTATCCGTAACTGTTCCACTACCGGCAGTAAGAGAGGCTTGTGTATTTGCCGCCTTGCCGTTCCATGTAGTTGCGCTCGCTATTCTCGCGTCTGCAAAAGTGCCTGTTGTTATTTTTGCGGTGTCTAAATCAGGAATATCGCTCGCCTCTAAGTTAGCACCCGCCGTTACCAACCCCTTCGCGTCATAAGTTATCTTGGTTTTGGTAGCTCCGGTTATTGCGGTGTTTTTGTCAACTTTGCCTTCATCAAGCGATGTTATATTGCTCTCGGCTGTTGATATCCGTTCTATAATAGCAGAAGTATCTCTCTCAGTAATAACCTTGATACTCTGTACCAACTGGTCATGGGTAACAGCATCTGGTGAAATGCCAGCTTCAACCAATACCGCGTCTAATTCACCATAAATGTCGGCCAATGCTTCCGCTGTTAAAGAAGAATTATTTACAAGATGTTTTGTAAACCAGTTGTGATAAGGAGCGGGGAGAGTTTGAAGAGGAACAGCTCCACGAGTATATTCATCAATCGGTGGCTCTTGAGGGGTACCGAAAGTATCGGGATTGGATGCCCATCCTTTTCTCAAAGGAAAAAGAACATGATCGCCTGTGTACTCTCTCATTCTTCCCCTCCGTAGGTAACGCCGTACCAATCTGTATCAGTACCTATTGTTGTGTTGCTCCAGTTGATGCCGTCAGTTGAATACATTATATGACTGTTGCTGGTGCGGCCGACTGCTACGAATTTACCGTTGCCATAGGTTACACTTCTCCAGTCCCCAGTTCCCGGCGCTGTTCCTCTAGTCCAGTTAATGCCGTCAGTTGAATATGCCACGCCGTTGCTGGTGCCGAAGCCGACTGCTACAAACTTCCCGTCGCCATAGGTAACACCATTCCAAGCAGAAACATAAGAATTTGGCTCTAATATAGCCCAGGTGGTGCCGTTAGTTGAGTATGCCATTCTGCCGTTGCCGCCGACTGTTACGAATTTATCGTTGCCATAGGTTACACTTCGCGCCGCCCAACCATTAATCTGATTTACAGTAGTCCAGTTAATGCCGTTAGTTGAGTATGCCGAGTAGTTGCCGCCGACTGCTACAAACCTCCCGTTGCCATAGGTAACGCCATAATAATCATTAAGTATTTTTGTATTGTTATTCCAGTTAATGCCGTCAGTTGAATATACTGTGTAGCTGCCGCCGATTGCTACAAACTTCCCGTTGCCATAGGTTACATCTTGCAAATCGTATACATTGTTCAATGCTATTTTAGTCCAGGCGGTGCCGTTAGTTGAATATGCTACGTAAATCTGGGTGAGGCCGTTGATACTACTATGGCCGACTGTTACGAATTTACCAGCAGGTTTCCACAGCCTACTCACTGCATCATTAACCGCTATTACGTCAACAATCTGTGTTGTTGCGAAGGAACCTGTCCCGAATATCGTTGTATTCCTGTTTGCTTTATCAATCATTTTGAGCAAGTATTCGCAATTTGCCACCTGTGTTTCCGTTCCTGCCACCGGTGTAACAGTATTAGCGCCCCACTTGGCATTTATGGCATTACAAACATATTGACAATTAGCTATCTGTCCCACAGTATCACCCGTTAACCCTGAATAATTGTCGCTGTCTGTTTCGTCTACCCGAATAATCAATGCTTCGTAAACTTCCCCGAACCAGAAAGCCGGGTCTGTTGGTTCCGGCGGTTCTACCGGAATTATTGGTTCTACCGGAGTAATTGGACTTGGTCGCCATGTTGTATCCGAAACGTCTGAACACGCCATAAAAAGAACGATGAGAATACAAAATATGCTTAATTTTCCCATAAAGAACTCTCCTTGTGACTTTACTCTTACAAATACAATCTATCAATACTATAGTACTATTTAATAAAACTGCCAACCCTTTAATCATAATAACCCCCAGTTATTAAGCCTTTTCTCCTACTATGATAAACGTATGGGATTTAAGGAAAACTTGAAGTCCGAACTGCTTTATTCCGGTATGCTCGTGAAAGAACTGTCGGTTAAATCCGGCGTGAACAAATATAGCCTTGATAACTACCTGAACAAACGAGGTCAAAAGCCATCTATTGAAGTTGCTGTCAAAATCGCCCGTGTATTGGGTGTATCTGTCGAATATCTGGCTACTGGCGAAGATGCAGATAATCCACGATTGAGTAGCGAGGCTCGAACAATCGGGAGGATTGCTGACCAACTCAACGAAAGAGACCGTCGGTTCATTCTTGACCTTATCAAGTGGATGAAGGTTCGTCGGTGAACTCACAGCCAGCTTCCTCCTTCTGCTATTTGCCATGCGTGATTAGCTTTTGGCATTATGGATTGTCTTAACAACTTGGTAAAAGCGTCAAGATTACTCATGTTGTTCCTCCTATAGCAAGCCTCATTAACATACCGTTGTAAATACTTAGGGCTTACTTGATGATATACGCCAATAATACTCCGTTTAAGGATACTCCAAAAATTCTCAATGTTGTTCGTATGAACGCCCTTCCCATCACTGTACTGGCGTTTTGAATGGTTGATTGAAAGGTGTGTATAGGGCTCATCATCATCACCTAATACATTGTATATCTTGAAATCATCAGTCACCACTGTAGTTCCATCAGCAACTACCCTTTTAATATAAGGTATAAGAAATACTTTAAGTAAATCACTCCCCTTTTCATTAGGTGAAGAAACAACCTTAGCACGGACTTGTTGTGTATCCCTTTCAATAATACCTATTACAGGTACTTTATTTGTCCCGCGCCCTCTCTTAGATGTGCCTATTTTTGGTTTGCCCCCCACATAAGTTTCATCTACTTCAACCAGTTTACTAAGCACCTTGTATGTATCAACAGCTCCCATAGCTGCTCTAATCTGGTGTAACATTCGCCATGACGTTCGATAACTTCCACCTATTTCGCGTTGTAAGTTGCAGGCTGACACACCCTTTTTATCATTGAGGAAGAGGTGAATAGCATAAAACCACTTTCTTATTTTTACCTTGCTACTTTCAAAAATAGTACCCGTAAAAACTGAAAAGGAATTATTGCAATGTGAACACTCACAGTAACGTACCCTCCTCCTATGCCGATAGACACCTGACACCGCCCCGCAACATGGGCAGGTGAGCCTTCCCCCGTACCTCACGGCTACGAAATAATCTATAGCCGCTTCTTCTGTCGGGAACTTTTTCGAGAACTCCATAAAAGTCATATAAACCTCCTTGATATTTTGAAATAAATATCAAGGAGTTAAATCTAAAAAGCAAGCAAAGGTAGTGCTTTTTTTTCAGAATTCTTTCATCAGCCCTTGCTACCCTATACAGCTTGCACACTTGCGCGTGTGTGCATACTTGCGTATGTGTGCATACCCGCGCCCTTGCATATTTTGTGTACTTTTCGACATAATTGCGTTTAATAATCATGCCCCGATTAATCGGAACCAGAAATGAAACAAGCCTTCACCGGGACCTCAAGTTCACCTATGCCGGAGAGGAAGGCCGGACTGAGGCGGAGGTTGACGGTTTTGTAGCCGATGGAATAAGCGCCAACGGCGAATTTATAGAAGTACAAACCGCCAATTTTGCCGCGCTCAGGAAAAAAATAACAAAGTTTACCGAACAAGGCAAACTCCGCATTATCTATCCGGTTATTATCACCAAATATATAGAAGTTTTTGACGCTGACGGTGAACGCTTGTACCGGCGGAAAAGCCCCCGCCGGGGAAGCCCCTGGGATATTTTCAACGAGTTCATCTATGCGCCGGATTTACCGCTTATTCCCCGCTGTACCATAGAACTTGCCCTGGTAGATGCCTGTGAACAGCGTGTCCGGGACGGCAAAGGCTCATGGTGGCGGAAGGGTTTAAGCATCCGGGATCGTCAGTTGATAACCGTGCATGAACGTATCTGTCTGAAAAAGCCTTCTGATTACCGCCGCTTTATCCCTTTTGAGTACGATCAGGAATTTACCACGGCAAATCTGGCGGAAAAGGCGGGAATTTCCCATGTTCTGGCAAGAAGAACCTTGTATGTATTGACCAAATTGGACATGGTACAACGAACGGGAAAACAACGTAATGCCTTTGTTTACCAGCTGATTATGCCGGAAAAAACATCTAAGAAGCCGCTGAATAGCTCAATGAAGAAGAATCAACCACGGAAGACACGGAGGGAAGAGAGAGAAAATGACAAAAATAACGAAAATGTCGGGGAAATTGGGTAAAAGTGACTGACACTGTAGCTTAAAAGCTAAAGTGACTGTCACCAATATGATAATAATCTGCTGATTTATGCAATTATGGCGGGTCTGGTGGTGGAAAACGACCCCTGAGCCACATTTGTTCGTGGGGCGAAGGGGCGTGTTTACACACTCAGACCCATTATCACATTAATCAGCGCTTCCTGAGTAGTTCCCTTTTGGGCTGAATAATCAAAACAACTATATAAACGTATAGTAAAAGTCAAAAAAACTTTCAAAAAAAAGATTTTTTTTCTGAATAAGGCTTGACGGCATTTAAGATTCCAGTGATTATGTATTAATTGGAAATTTTTGGGGAAAACTGGGGAAATTTGGCATGCTGAGCGGCGAATATAACGTTACACTTGATGATACCGGCAGAATTGCCCTTCCCCATTGTTTGCGGGAGATTCTGGAAAAGGATAAGGTTGTACTGACCAAAGGGGCTGATACCTGCTTGTGGTTGTATAGCGTCCGGCAGTGGGAGGAGCAGGAAGCGTTGATTATCAGTACAACCAACCGCTATTCTTCCAGGGGCCGTACCATGCTACAGCATTTTATTGGCCCCAAAAAAACCCTGGATATGGATAAACAGGGGCGGATTTTAATCCCCCCGACGCTGCGCGACCATGCGGGCTTGTCAAAAGAGTGTATTGTTCTGGGTCAATGTGACTATGTTGAGATTTGGGCAGTGGATCGCTACCGGGCGCATCTGGAAGCCAGTGTGGATGATTTCAAAGCCGGTTTGGAAGAACTGGGCGGCAAAATCATGATGATGAAGGACGTGGGTAATGATGGAAATAGCGCACACCCCGGTATTACTGGAGGAAGTAGTGCAGTATCTCGCTCCGAGGGGCAGGCATGAAATGATGGTAGACGCGACGATGGGCGAAGGCGGCCACAGTTATGCTTTTTTATCCCGTTTTCCCGATCTTTCCATTATGGGCATTGATGCCGACCCCGCGATTCAGGCCGTTGCCCGGCAGCGGCTGGCTGAATTTGGGAATAGGGCGCTGTTTTTTCAGGGTTGGTCGCAGGATTTTTTCGCCGCTTACCCTGCCAGCCTTGCCCGCCCGCATACGGTGCTTGCCGATTTGGGTATCAGCCTGTTTCATTACAAGAAAAGCGGCAGGGGTTTTAGCTTTTCCGCCGGTGAAAAGCTGGATATGAGGCTGGATACCTCCCGCGGGCCTTCCGCCGCGGAACTTTTGATGCAAATGTCAGAGCACAATATTGCCGATATTTTATATAACAATGCCGGTGAACGCTATTCGCGGCGTATAGCGCGGGCAATCGTACAGGAACGGCAAGGGGGGGGGATAGCCACTGCCGCCGCTCTGGCGGAGTTGGTGGAACGGGCGGTGCCGGCTGTGTACCGGCGCGGGCCTGTTCATGCGGCGACCAAAACTTTTATGGCCCTGCGGATTGAAGTCAACCGGGAACTGTTCCGGCTGCCCGATTTTCTTGAAGGGGCGCTTGAGGCTTTGGAGCCGGGGGGAAGATTGGGCGTTATCAGCTACCATAGCGCGGAGGACAGGATTGTTAAAAATTTTTTCAAACTGAAAAACAGGGATTGCAGTTGCCCTCCGCAGGCGCCGTCGTGTACCTGCGGTGGACGGCGTAAGATTAATATATTGACCCGAAAGGGCGTAACGGCGGGAGAGGCGGAAATCAAACGGAATTCCCCCTCGCGCAGCGCCCGGCTGAGAGTTGCGGAAAAGATACCGGAGGAAAACGCGCGATGAAGAAGTATTATGTACTGTTGTTTTTGTTGGCTCTTACCATACCTCTTTTTTGGGGGATTAACGCGTGGCAGGCGAATGAATGCGGGATAATCAGAAGTGAAATAAAAAATCTTGAAAAAAGCCAGGAACATTGTCTGGATGAAAATAAAACAATTGCCGCTGATATTGTCAATTTGCTGACGGCTGAAAGGCTGGATACCGAAGCGCGCAAAATGGGGCTGCATAAAATGCGTCCCGAAAACGTACTATTAATCGTGATGGGGGGGAAGGGGCGTGATCTCTGACGGCGGCGTATTGCTGGAATTTACCGCGTTGTCCCCGTTTCCGGGGGCGGAGCTTCTTTCCTTTGGGAATGCCCGCGGTTTTTCCTCGGTCAGCATTGATTCCCGTTCGGTTCAGGAAGGGGGGCTTTTTACCGCGCTTTCCGGTTCCGCTCACGATGGCCATGCTTTTGTAGAGGCCGCTTTCAAAAAAGGGGCTGCCGCCGCCCTGGTGGAACGTCAAAAAATCGAAACATTTAATCTTGCCCGCATTGCCCAGGCGCTGGGAAAAACCCTTATTATCGTTGATAATCCGCTGCGGGCTTTGCAGGATGCCGCCGGAATATACCTTAAACAATTTTCCCGTCTGTTAAAAATCGCCATTACCGGCTCTTCGGGAAAAACCACCACCAAAGAAATAGCCGCCGCCATTATCGGCGCGGAAAAAAACACGGTGATGAATCCGGGAAATTATAATTCCGAGACGGGGCTGCCCCTTGCCGTTTTTGCCGTCAGGGCCTGCCATGAGGTTGGCGTATTTGAGATGGGCATGAACCGCAGGGGGGAAATCGCCGAGCTTGCCGGAGTGCTTAAACCTGACGTCGCGCTGATAACGAACATAGGTTCCGCCCATATCGGAATTCTCGGCAGTAAAGAGGCAATTGCTGAGGAAAAGAAAAATATTTTTGCGCAGTTTGACGGAAAGGGTATTGCCCTGATTCCCGCCGATACCCCGTTCCGCGATTTTCTGGCGCACGGGGTGAAGGGCAGAACGGTTTTTTACGGAGAGGAATCTTTTGCCGATTTGGGCGGGGTGCGCAACCTTGGGCTGGACGGGACTGAAATTACCTGGGCGGGACAGCGCGTCCGTTTCGCCTTGCCGGGCAGACACAACCTTGCCAATGCCTTTGCCGCCATTGCCCTTGCGCAGGAGGTTCCCGTCGGTGCGCAGGCAATCAGGCATGGCCTTGAATCGGTCAAGCCGCTGTTTGGCCGTGGCGAGATTCTTCACGGCAGGGTAACGGTGATACAGGATTGTTACAATTCAAACCCGGAGTCGGTGATCGGGGCGCTGGAATTCTGCGACAGCCTGGATTGGCCGGGACGTACCATTTATGTTTTGGGAGAAATGCGGGAGTTGGGAGAGGATTCCCGCGCGGCCCATGAAGAGTTGGGCCGGCTTTTGCCGGGTTCAAAGGCCGGCATGGTCTTCCTTTTTGGCGATGAAATAAGGCCGGCTGCCGAAATCTTAAAAACCGGCGGGTTATCCTTTATGTATACCTGCGATATTGATGAACTTTCCCGCGCCCTGGCCGCGTATGTGCGCGACGGGGATCTGGTTCTGCTGAAAGGTTCGCGGGGCTGCGCTCTGGAACGGTTATCCAGCGTACTTTTACCGGCTGTTACGTGTCATGGTCATACGTGCCGCCGGCACGAGGGGGCTGCCTGATGTTACTGAAATTTATTTATCCGCTGGTCATTTATTTTACCCCTTTTAACGTATTTTCCTATCTGACTTTCCGGGGCGCATACGCGGCATTAACAACGCTTTTAATATGTTTTCTCTTTGGCGGTAAAATTATCGAAGCGCTCAGGCGGCTGAAAATAGGGCAGTCTGTCCGCAGCGACGGGCCGGCGACCCATTTGGTAAAAACCGGAACGCCGACTATGGGGGGGATTTTTATCATTGGTTCGGTGGCGGTTGCCATGCTGCTGTGGGGAGATTTGGACAACAGAATGGTCTGGCTGACCCTTGTTTGCCTTCTTGCGTTTGGCGCAATCGGCTTTGTTGACGATTACCTTAAGGTCAGCCGCCGTAATTCAGCCGGCCTGCCCGCATGGGGAAAACTTGCCGGGCAGTTTGCCGCGGCGCTGGCCGTTGTTCTGTATCTGTATTTTTCCGGAGACGGGGAAGTAACGAAGCTGTATCTGCCCTTCCTGAAGAATCCGGTTATAGACATGGGAAACTGGTGGATACCTTTTGGAGTGTTGTTGATTATGGGAGAGTCAAACGCGGTTAATTTTTCGGACGGGCTTGACGGGCTGCTGGCCGGACTATTGATTTTGGTGTTTATCGCTCTGGCAGTTCTTACCTATATTTCAGGCCGCGTTGATTATTCGGCGTATTTGGGCATTCCCTACATTCCCGAAGCGGGTGAACTGACGGTGCTGTGTCTTGCCATTGGCGGCGCGCTTATCGGGTTCCTGTGGTACAATTGTCACCCCGCGGAAGTTTTTATGGGCGATGTGGGCAGTCTGTCGCTCGGCGGAGTGGTTGCCGTTATATCCCTCATTATAAAAAAAGAGATACTGGTGCTTGTTATCGGCGGAGTTTTTTTAATAGAGATTTGTTCAGTCGTTATACAGGTAATTTCGTTTAAGCTGAGGAAAAAGAGGGTGTTTTTGATGAGTCCTATTCATCATCACTTTGAAATGGCTGGATGGGCAGAATCGAAAGTAGTCGCCCGATTCTGGATACTGGGCGGACTTTTTATGTTAGTCGCAATTTCGAGTCTTAAAATTCAATAGGGGGAATTGTGGGTTTTTCAGGCAAGGAACACGGAGCAGTAAGATACGATTTTATACTTATCGCCATTGTCCTGTTATTGACTTTGCTGGGTCTGGTGATACTGTATTCCGCTTCTTATTTGTTTGCGTTGAATCAGCCGCAGCGTTTTAACAACGGCTGGGCTCCCCTTACCGGCAATCTTGCCGCCTGCATAATGATGCTTGCCATTTTTCCCATTTTGGCGCTGGTCAGGATTGAATGGCTGAAAAAAGAATGGATGGTTATCTTTTTGGTGCTGTTCACCATCATTCTGAATATACTGCCGCTTTTAAGGCCCCTGCGCAGGGATGGCTATGCCATGCGCTGGATTATCATACGGGAAGGCATAGGGTTCCAGCCTTCGGAACTTATCAAGATTGTACTGCCCCTGTATCTGGCGTATATTCTTGACAAAAACAACGACAAACTGAATTCGTTTATGTATGGCCCGCTGCCGCCGATAGTGGTAACGGCCCTGTTCTGTACGCTGGTATTAATCCAGAGTAATTTTTCCGACGCCGCCCTTATCGCCTTTACCAGCATGATAATTTGTTTTATCGCCGGTATTCGTTTGCGCTGGTTTGTCCTGGCGCTGGCGGCAATACTGCCCATTATCTACAAATTGACTTTTGGCAATAAAGACGGGCGCTGGTATCAGCGTATTGCCGGCTTTTTTTCCCGTGAGGAATCTCCGCCTGATTTAAGGACGCAAATTGATTTCAGCCTGGAAGCCATACGGTCAGGCGGCTTTTGGGGAAAGGGTATCGGACAGGGCACGATAAAAGTCAGGGTGCCGGAAGTTCACGGTGATTTTGTGTTTGCGTCTTTTGTGGAGGAAACGGGATTTCTTGGCGTACTGTTCTACCTTGTCCTTATCGGGGCTTTTGCCGCTATAGGCTATATGGTAGCCTGGCGGAATAAAAACCGCTTTATCCAGTTTCTGGCCTTTGGCCTGGTGACTCCGATACTTATTCAGACTTTGTTGAATATTGCCGTGGTTGCCCGCATTATTCCGACAACGGGGGTTCCCCTGCCGTTTGTTTCATCCGGCGGGACTTCACTGCTGGCAACGCTGGTGAGCGCCGCGCTGCTTGTCAATATGGCCCGTCAACATATAAACTCTGAGATGGGGGGGGATTATGCTCGGTAATTTTATCTATTCCGCGGAGGTCAGCGACGCGGCGGTCAGGTACGCCGCTCCCCGGAAATTTGAAAAAGCAGTCAGGCGTTTTTTAACGCTCGCGGTAATTTTTGTTACCGGCGGGGTTATCTGGATTTTCTGTATCAGTCCCTGCATGGTGCCGGTAAAGGCGGAAGTAAAAAGTTTCCCCGGATTTGGCAGGGCGGATGTATTGAACATTGCCGGCATAGACGGCGGCGCCGTTTATATTTCAGTTAACGCGGGGGAAGTGGAACGGCGGCTTGCCGAATATTACCTCGTGGAGTCGGCAAAAGTCGTCAAGCGTTTTCCCGACCGTCTTTCCATTTTCCTTGAGCCCCGGCGGGCGGTTGCCGTCGTTTTTGCCCGAATCAACGGCAGAGTAAAGCCGGTGTATTTTGACCGTTACGGCGTGGCGATTGGAATGGGGAGCGGGGCAGGGGATATTCCGGCGTGGCTGCCCGTTGTTTCGGGGGTTCTTGATGATAACAGGCCGGTAAAACCGGGATCAAAAATTTCCGCCGCTTATCTGTCCCTGTTTACGCGTATAGGGGCAATCAGCGATGAAGACCCGAAAATCTGGCAGGCAATCTCTGAAATAGGGATAGCGAAAAAAGACAATGATCTGTATGACCTGATACTGTATCCGGTTCATGATCCCATAAAACTCAAGATGAGAAGCGATATAAGCAAGGACAGTATTTATTACGCGCTGTTGATGTTTGACGTGTGCCGTCAATTCGGAGATGCAATGCCCAGCGAGATCGACGTACAGTCGGGTATCGGTATAGTTAACGCCGTGGAGGCCAGCTATGGTAAATGAAGATTTGGTTGTCGGCCTCGACATAGGAACGACAAAGGTATGCGTGGTTATTGCCGAGCGTAACGAAAGGGGTATTCTCGAAATAACCGGCGTGGGTTTAAGCCCTTCCACAGGGATGAGAAAAGGGGTGGTGGTCAACATTGAGGCTGTCATCAAGTCAATCGTTGAAGCGATTGAGGCCGCGGAGATGATGAGCGGACGGGAGGTAAGCTCCTGCTGGACCGGCATTGGCGGCAGCCATATCGAGGGGATTAATTCGCGGGGCGTTGTGGCGATTGCCGGACAGAAGCGGGAAAACCGCGAAATAAGCAAAGATGACATGACCCGCGTTATTGAAGCGGCGCGGGCCGTGGTGATTCCCCTTGACCGCCAGATTATTCAGACAATACCCCAGTCTTATACCGTCGATGACCACCCCGGCATCAAAGACCCCTTGGGCATGATTGGAGTCCGTTTGGAAAGCGAGGTGCATATCTGTACCGTGTCTGCGACCAGCGCGGAGAACCTGCTGCGCTGCGTTAACCGGGCGGGCTTTAAGGCAAATAATTCCCTGTTGTTATTGCAGGTTCTGGCCGCCGGACGCGCCGTGCTGACCCCGGAAGAACGGGATTTGGGCGTCGCCCTGCTCGATTTGGGCGGCGGCACAACCGACGTGCTGGTATACTATGACGGCGCTCCCTATTCAACCTTTACCATACCGGTTGGCGGCGTTGAAGTTACCCGTGATATTTCCACCATCAAAAGCATTTCCATTGAAGTTGCGGAAAAAATAAAACAGGAATCGGCGTGTTGCTGGGAGCCCCTGCTGGAATACGATGAAGATATTCTGGTGCCCGGCATGGGGGGACGCCCCCCTCTGGCGATACCCCGCTCGCATATTTATGCCATCGTCAGGCCGCGCATGGAGGAAATTTTTGATCTGGTTAAACAAAAACTGGATTGCCTCGGCCTGCCCCGGCCTTTAAGCGGAGGTATCGTGATTACCGGCGGCGGCGCGGCGTTGACCGGCGCGGTGGAACTGGCGGGCGAAATCTTTAAGATGCCGGTGCGTCTGGGTATGCCCATTCGTTTTGCAAATCTGGGAGGTTTAATAGATGAATACCGCGCCCCTGTGTACGCTACCGCCATAGGCCTGGCGCTGGAAGGCGACAAACGGGAAACCGATGAAACCGCCGAACGGGAACCTTCCCTGCGGCCGCTTTTGTCAGCCAAAAAAAACGCGCCGGGCTTGTGGGGACGGCTGAAAAACTGGATGCAGGATGGCCTTTTTTAGGGACATTACCTATAAATCAAGGTATCTGCCATTAAAACGGCAGATACCAACACGATAAGCGGCATTAAAACGCCGCTTATCTCCAACTATTATTGAGGAGGGGAAAATGGATATTATTTCAGTTAACGAATTCGAGTCAACGGAAAATGGTACGTCTCAAGAATTGCGTCCTTCGGCAATCATCAAGGTTGTCGGCTGCGGCGGCGGCGGAACAAACGCGGTGAACCATATGATTGAATGCGGGCTTTCCGGGGTGCAATTTATTGCGGTAAATACGGACAAGGATCATTTGAAAGACGTAAGCAAGGCCGAAACCAAACTGCAAATTGGCAGTAAACTTACCGGCGGCTTGGGAGCCGGCGGCGTGCCTGAAAAAGGAGAAGACGCCGCCAATGAGGATCATGAATTGATCAGCAAAAATTTGCACGGCGCCCACATGGTGTTTGTTACTACCGGCATGGGCGGCGGCACCGGCACCGGTTCCGCTCCGGTTATTGCCAAAATCGCGAAAGATCAGGGAGCGCTGACAGTCGGCGTTGTCACCAAACCCTTTAGCTTTGAAGCCCCCAAAAAAATGAAAATCGCCGAAGCGGGAATTAAAAAATTACGCGAAGCGGTTGACAGTTTAATCGTGATTCCCAATGAGAATCTTTTCAAAATAGTAGACCGAAAAACGTCCATCCCGATGGCGTTCAGTTACGCAAATGATGTTTTACTCCAGGCGGTTCAGGGTATTTCCGATTTGATTACCAAGACGGGTTTGGTTAATACCGATTTTGCCGACGTTGAGTCAACCATGAAGGGACAGGGCGACGCCTTAATGGGAATAGGAACGGGCAGCGGGGATAACCGCGCGAAAGACGCGGCGGAAAGAGCCATTGCAAATCCCCTTTTGGAAGATATCAATATTGAAGGGGCAAGCCGCCTCTTGATTAATATTTCCGATCCGGGTGACATTTCTCTGGTTGAAGTTGCTGAGATAATGAATACCATAAAAGCAAATGCCGACCCGGACGTTGAACTTATCTACGGCATCATTACCGATACGGAGTTAGGTGAAAGCGTCAAGGTAACGGTTATTGCCACCGGATTCAAAGACCGGAGCGTTGCGGCGGCGCGGGGCGAGGAGACGGAGAAAAAACCGGATACCGCGGGTATGGTCATCGACCTCAAGCGTTTTGATGAAATGCGGGGCATGCGGGAAAAACGCTACAACGACGGTTATGTCGGCATTATCAAGAACAGGGATTACCATGAAAATCTGGAAGTCCCCACGGCGATACGGAAATATAATCCCGAACTGGACGACCGTTATACCGGCAAGGCCGCGTCCGGCGGAAAGGACGCGTAACACCCGATGTCTGAAGCGGAAAGACCTGCGCTTGTGGAACAATTTTGCGCGCGGCTTGCGGCAGTGGAACGCCGCTCGCCTTTGACTGTTTCTACCTATGGCCTGGAACTGCGTCATTTTTTTGACTATGTCCAGGCCAATGGCATGGACATAAAAACAGTCGGCGCGGACAAAATTACCGCGTATCTGGAATGGCGCAGGGCAGAGCAGGGCATTGACTCCCGTTCGGCGGCAAAAATTATTTCCTGTCTGCGTTCTTTTTTTCGTTTTGCCGCGGGCGAAGGCATCCGCATTGATAACCCGGCGGCTCTTTTGGAAAGTCCGCGGCGGCGTTTTCGGCTTCCGCAAACGATGGATAGGGAAACAGTTGAGCGGCTTTTGGCGGCGATGGATTCAAATGGCCCGCTGGGGCTGCGCAACCGCGCGTTATTTGAAATGATTTATTCAGCGGGTTTAAGAATATCCGAAGCGGCGGGATTGAATGTACGCGACATTGATTTTAAGGAAGGGATCGCGCGGGTCAAGGGAAAGGGGAGCAGGGAACGGCTTGTTATTTTTGGCTCCGAGGCGGCTGCATGGCTGAAACGTTACCTTGAAGAATCACGGCCAATTCTCGCTGAGGGGGGCGGGCGCGGCCCCGCCCTGTTTGTCGGCAGAAGTGGCAGACGGCTTTCACGCAAGGGGATATGGAAAAACTATGCGCGTTATGCGGCGCTTGCGGGAACAGGCTCCCGCGTTCATACGCTCAGGCACAGTTTTGCCACCGGCCTTTTGCGGGGCGGGGCTGACCTCAGAACGGTACAGGCGCTGCTCGGTCATGCCAACCTTGCCACAACCCAGATTTACACCCATGTGGACGCGGGTTTGCTGCAGGAGAGCCACCGTAAGTATCTGCCCGTGCTGGGGCGCGTTCCGGGGCGGCGGCTTGCGGTCAAAGAGGAAGACGGAGGGGAACGGTGAATAACTTAAACAGGCGCATAAAAATTGTTCAGGCGGTGAAAAAATTTAAAGAGGCAGTTTTAAGCATTTTGGTACTGTCGATCATCGGGTGCACCATAGTATGGCTGTACCGTTATGAGAAAAGCAAAGTCCACACTGATCTGGCAAAACGCATTGCGGAGTTGAGTCCGCGGGGAGGGCCCCCTGAAACTATTGACGGCTTAAAAGCGGCGATTGCCGCTTACGAAAAGCAGATTGAGTTAAATGTAAAAGAAGGCGCCCAGACCGGCGTATACTGGAAAATACTGGCGATAAGGCTTGCCGACAAGGGAATGCACCGCGACGCCCTTGACGCTTTTGAACGGGCGCTTTATTTCAAAGGCGATGACCCCACGCTGTTGTACCTGACCGGAGAATCCGCATCGGCTACAGCCGCGTCAGCCCTGGATTTTTCGGGCAATTCCGGCGCTGAAAGGCAGCGTTTTCAGAATCTTGCCGAATCGGCGTATTTGCGCTCGATTCAGTTAGACGCAACGTATGCCAAACCCCGGCTGGGTTTGGGCATTCTGTACACCTTCGAGATGAACCGCCCGGCGCAGGCGATTCCCCATCTGGAACGCTACCGGGAACTTATGGCAAAAGACCTCAAGGGAATGTTTGCTTTGGCGCGGGCATACTACATGACGGAAAGCTACGACCGCGCCATTGAATTGTACGATCTGATTATCTCCCAAAGCAAAGACCCGAAAGTAAGGGCGGAAGCGCAAAATAACAAGGAAATTATCAGGGATTTAATATATGGATGAACGCGGACTTTTGGATTTAATGCTGTCCCGTCTCGGCGAACTTTCGCAAAAGGAGAAACTTCTCCTGTGCGAATCGTTTAACACGGAACAGGATTTAATTCAAAAATCCAAAACGGATATAGAAGCGATTATCGGTCATGAACTTGCCGCTTTTTGGAAAATTGATTCAATGCGCAGACTGGCGGAGCGTGACGCGGCGGCGGCCCGCATAAGGGGAATAAATTGGGTCTCGTGGCACAGCCCCGCGTATCCGCCCCTGCTAAGGGAAATATATGATCCGCCGATACTGCTGTTTTTTAAGGGGGCGCTCCCCAATCCTGAAGCGCCCCTTGCCGCCGTGGTGGGAACGAGGAAGCCCGGCGCCCAGGCGGCGGCGCAGGCATTCGACATTACGAAAGGTCTGGCGCGGGGCGGCATTTCCGTTGTGTCCGGTCTTGCCTTCGGCATTGACGCGATGGCCCACCGGGGGAATATTGAAGGCGGCGCACCCACCGTTGCGGTACTGGGATCGGGGGTCGATGAAGTGTACCCCTCATCAAACCGGCCGCTTGCCCGGCGGATACTGGAAACCGGCGGGGCGTTGCTGTCCGAGTACCCCCCCGGCACTACTCCGCGCAAATGGAATTTCCCCGCCCGCAACCGGATTATTGCCGGCCTTGCCCGCGGCGTGTTAATTGTTGAAGCGCCGCAAAAATCCGGCGCGTTGATTACCGCCCGCTTTGCCCTGGATTACAACCGGGAACTGTGGGTTGCCTCCGCCGGAATCGCCGAAGCAGCCGAAGGGCGGCGGAGTGTTGACCGGAGGGGAACGGTAAAATTGGCCGGGGAAGGGGCGGGAATAATACATTCCGCCGCTGATATATTGCGGGCATGGAACAGGGAAACTACCGTCTCTGAACCGGAGGAGGTATCAACGTGTGCGCTAATATAATTCCCAATACCTCTCACAAAGGCACAGGAGTCTGTAGAAAAAATATTTTTTTTGAAGACTTCACACGGTGGCACGGCGGGCACGGAGGCACAGAGGGAAGAATGAGGTATTGTCGTATCAAGTTCATTCGTATACTTCTCATATCTCTTTCCTTTCTTCCTCCGTGCCGCTGTGTCCGCTGTGTGAACCTCTTCTCCGAGGTTTTCCTACAGACTCCAGAGGCACAAAGGAAAGACGAAGGATTTACGGATTCCGCGTCTTCCTCCGTGCCTTTGTGTCTCCGTGTGAGGTCTTTTGGGGGTGAATTATTATTCATAAGGATTCAACATGGCAGTTAAAACGGTAAAAAAAGCGTCCGCCGCAAAAAACAGCGCCGCCTCCAAAGGCAGTACTGTCAAGAAAGGCAGCGCCGTTAAAAAAAGCGCCCCTGCGCAAAAAAGCGTCTCTGTCAAAAAGGGCAGTCCCGCGCCCAAAAATATTTCCGCCCCTCAAGGCGAGACAAGTCCCGGCAAGCGCGTTCTGGTCATTGTAGAATCCCCGACCAAGGCGGCGTCTTTTGAAAAATATCTGGGCCCCAATTACACCGTTAAAGCGTCTATGGGCCATTTGATTGATCTTCCCAAATCGCGCACCGGCGTTGACACGGAACATGATTTTACGCCTGAGTATATCACCGTCCGCGGGCGGGCGAAGATTCTGAAAGAACTGATCACAGAGGCAAAGAAGGCGGAGATGGTGCTGCTGGCAAGCGACCCCGACCGCGAGGGCGAGGCAATCGCGTGGCATCTGAAAAACGCCATTTTGTCAAAACTGGAAACCAGATCGGTTCAACGAATCAGTTTTAACGAAGTGACCCCTCTGGCCATTAAAGAGGCGGTGGCGAATCCCCGCCCCATTGACGAAGCCCTGGTTGAATCGCAAAAAGCCCGCAGGGTGCTGGACAGGCTGGTTGGGTACAGCCTTTCGCCGCTGCTGTGGAAGAAAGTGAAAAACGGCCTTTCCGCCGGCAGGGTGCAGTCCGTTGCCCTCCGCCTTATCTGCGAGCGTGAAAAAGAAGTTGAATCTTTTATCCCCGAAGAATACTGGACGCTGGACGCGGATTTTTTAATCGGCAAGTCGCTCTTTACCGCCCAACTGGTTAAATGGAAAGGCGGCAAACCGGAACTGCCCCACGAGGCGGAGGTTCAGGCGATTATCGCCGCCCTTTCCGGTTCTGATTGCGCGGTCAGCGACATCAAAGAAATTGACAAGACCATCAAGCCCAAACCGCCTTTTATTACTTCGGAGATGCAAAAGACCGCCGCAAACCGGCTGGGTTTTACCGCGCGGAAAACCATGCAGGTAGCCCAGCAGTTGTACGAAGGGATAAACATCGGCAATACCCGCGTGGGCCTTATTTCCTATATGCGTACCGACTCGGTGCGGGTATCGCCTACCGCTCTTGAAGAAGTGCGGGAATGGATCGGCAAGAATTACCCCAAAGGGCTTCCCGAAAAACCGCTGATGTATACGTCGGGGGGAAAGGCCCAGGATGCCCACGAGGCGATACGTCCGACCTATGTCAGCTATACCCCCGATTATGTCACGCAGTACCTGAACCGCGACCAACTCAGGCTCTACACGATTATATGGGAACGTTTTGTATCCAGCCAGATGACCAGCGCCAAAACGCGCACCGTCAGCGCCGAGATACGTGCCATTGCTCCTAACGGCGATGAAGCTATTTTCCGCATCGCGGGAACAAAAGTAATTGAAAAAGGTTTTTATCAGGTAATCAAACTGCTCTCTTCAAAAGAAGAGAAGGGGAATCCCTATCCTCCGCTGAAAGCCGGCGACAAGGTAAAGGCGGAAAAATTTCACCCGGAACAGCATTTTACCCAGGGCCCCCCCCGCTATACCGAGGCTTCCATTATCGACATTCTGCGGGAGAAGGACATTGGCAGGCCCTCGACCTATGCGCCGATTATTTCGGTGCTGCTGGAACGCTACTATGTTACCCGCTCGAACAAGCAGCTTGTTCCCACCTTGCTGGGAAAAATGATCAACGATGTGTTAGTCGAATATTTTCCCCAGTATGTTGATACCGCTTTTACCGCTTCGATGGAAACCAAACTTGACCAGGTAGAGGAAAGCCGGTTGAAATGGCCGGATATGCTGAGGGAATTTTGGGGGCCGTTCAAGGCGAAGGTTGACGAGGTCGGCAAGACTCTGGAATCGTTCAAGGGATCGCTTGATGAGCCGACCGATTATGTATGTGAAAAATGCGGCAAGCCTCTGATAAAAAAACTGGGCCGCTTCGGGTTTTTTCTTGCCTGTACCGGTTTCCCCGAATGCCGCAATACCCGCTCCGTTCCCCTTGCCAAATGCCCCAAATGCGGCGGTGATGTCGTTGCCCGGAAAACCAAAGGCCGGGGAAAGGAATTTTACGGCTGCACCCGTTACCCCGACTGCGACTTTATCAGCCATTTCAAGCCAATCAAGCAGAATTGTCCCAAGTGCGGCCAATTCATGGTGGAAAAATACGACAAGAAAAACGGCAGCCATAAGGCGTGTATTAATCCGCAGTGCGATTATTTGCACAGCGCGGATGAGGAAAGTGAGGAATGAGGAATGAAGAATTTTTACCACGGAGAGTACGGAGAACACGGAGTTTTGATACGACAATCTTTTCTTCCTCCGTGTAACTCCGTGTACTCCGTGGTGAAATTCTTGGGGCTGAATTAATCAGTGATTTCTTGGGGAAGAAAGTATGGATGGAAGAACGGAAGTGATACAAAATTATCTCGCTTATTTAGAATCGGTGCGGGGGGTGTCGGCGCGGACGCTTGCCGCTTACCGTGACGATCTGTCCCTTTTTGTTAATTATAGTAACAATCATAAAATTGACCCGGTAAAGGCCAGTCCCTATCAGGTGCAAAGTTTTATTGCCGAACTCAGTGCGGAGCGGGCGGCGCCGTCCAGCGTGAACCGCCGCCTTTCTTCCATCAGGGGCTTTTACCGCTGGCTGGTACGTTTTGGCAAACGCGCCGACAATCCCTGCGACGCTTTACGGAATATCAAAGCCCCTCAGGGACTGCCTTCGGTGTTATGGGAAGATGAAATGGCAGTTTTTGCCGAGTTGCCGGAGAAAAACAAAATACTGTGGCCCCAGCGGGACAAAGCGTTAATTTTGGTGATGTATTCGGCGGGCTTGCGTATTTCAGAACTGGTATCGTTATGTATAAAAATGTTTACCGGCGACCGGGAAGGGGCGCGGATAACGGGCAAGGGCGGCAAAGAACGCATGGTGTTTTTTTCCGGTGAGGCGCGGGACGCTATCGGGGATTATCTTCCCCAGCGGGCGGCAAAGATACGTGACGCGGGCTTAAAGGCCGCCGATATGCACGGCGCATTGTTCATCAGCGAAAAAGGGCGTCCCCTGTCGGTGCCGGGGGTGCGCTGGATTATCGGCCAATACGCGCAGGTTTCGGGTTTGGGAAAAAATATTCACCCCCACAGTTTGCGCCACAGTTTTGCGACGCATCTGGTGAACGCGGGCTGCGATGTCCGCATTGTGCAGGAAATGCTGGGCCACGCCAGCCTTTCAACCACCCAGCGCTACGCCCATGTCAACATTGAAGGCCTAAAAAAAGTATATGCCCGCGCACATTTACGTGAACATATCTCGCACAGTGGAGGCATACAGTAATGGGCATAACTAGTGAACTGCTGAATAGATTAATTCTAAGAATTTATACCACGGAGTACACGGAGTTACACGGAGGAAGAAAAGATTGTCGTATCAAAACTCCGTGGTACTCCGTGTCTTCCGTGGTTTATCTTCTTCTTCTTTTTAAGGAGATAAAGTATGAAAGATAAGACAAGAATCCGTTCCACGACGGTTATTGCGGTGCGTAAGGACGGCAAGGTTGCTATGGCCGGAGACGGGCAGGTTACAATGGGTGAAACCGTGATGAAAAACAACGCCCGCAAAGTCCGCCGCCTGATGGACAACAAGGTACTCTGCGGTTTTGCCGGCGCCACCGCCGATGCGTTTACCCTTTTTGACCGCTTCGAGGAAAAACTCAAGGAATATTCAGGCGATCTGGCGCGTTCAGCGGTGGAACTTGCCAAAGACTGGCGCATGGATCGCACCCTCAGGCGGCTGGAGGCGATGCTGCTGGTTGCCGACCTTTCCAAGACCCTGTTGGTTTCGGGAACCGGCGATGTCATTGAACCGGCGGAAAACGCCCTTGCCATCGGCTCAGGCGGCAATTATGCCTATGCTGCGGCGCTCGCCTATCTTGACGGCGGTCATTTTTCCGCCGCGGAAATTGCCGAGAAAAGCCTGAAAGTTGCGGGTAACATTTGCATTTATACCAATATGCACATAACACTGGAGGAATTAGGCTGATGAGTGACAGAAAAACAAAAGAAGAAGCATTAAACCGGCTGACACCGCGGGAGATCGTCGCCGAACTGGACAAATATATTGTCGGGCAAAAAAAGGCAAAGCGGGCCGTTGCGGTAGCTTTGCGTAACCGCATCCGCCGGCTCAAGCTGGATCCGGAACTGCGGGAAGACGTAGCTCCCAAAAATATACTGATGATCGGGCCTACCGGCGTGGGAAAAACTGAAATCGCCCGGCGGCTTGCCAAACTTGCCGGCTCTCCCTTTATTAAAGTTGAAGCGACCAAGTATACCGAAGTGGGCTATGTGGGACGCGACGTTGAATCCATGGTGCGCGATCTGATGGCAGCCGGTTTTCAAATGGTAAAACAGGAGATGCAGGAATCCTTTGTTGCCGAAGCGGATAAACGGGCCGAAGAAGCCCTGCTTGATTTGCTCCTGCCCAATATGGGAAAAAAACCGGGAAGGAAAAAAGCCGCCCCGGCCCCGGTGGTCAAGCCGATGGGCTCGTTTACCTTTAACCCCGAAAACGGAGGGGGAGCCGGCCTCATTGGGACGGCTATTCAGGTGGGGATTCCCGCTTTTCTTAAAAATGACGCAAACAGTGAAGAGGAAGAGCCGGAAAACCGGGTTGAAGCGGAACAAACCGCAGATGCCGCTGAAGAAAATTCATCGGAAAAATTCAAGGCAACCCGTGAAAAATTCAGAACCATGCTGCGGGAAGGCAAACTGGAAGAGCGTACCGTAGAACTGATGGTCAATCAAAATCCCCAGTTTCCCCCCTTTGAAATGATGGGTGTCAGCATGGAAGACATTGAAACGAATCTTTCCGGCTTTGCCAGTTTCTTTGGCGGCGGCAAAAAAAACAAAGTGGTCACCGTAGCCCGTGCGCGGGAGATACTCAAGGCCGAAGAACTGGAAAAATTAATCGACCGTGACCGCGTCAGCGACGAGGCCCGGCAGCGGGTTGAGGAAACCGGCATAATTTTTATTGACGAAATTGACAAAATTGCCGTTAAGGGCGACCGGGGCGGGGGGCCGGATGTTTCCCGCGAAGGCGTACAGCGGGACATACTCCCCATTGTCGAAGGGGCAACCGTTACCACCAAATGGGGGCCGGTCAACACCGACCATATACTCTTCATCGCCGCCGGGGCATTTACCGTCAGCAAGCCTTCGGATTTAATCCCCGAATTGCAGGGGCGTTTCCCCCTGCGGGTGGAACTGGATTCGCTGGGAAAAGACGATTTCCTGCGTATTTTAACCGAGCCGAAAAACGCCCTGACCCGGCAGTATACCGAACTTCTTGCCACGGAAAATGTCGAGGTGGCATTTGCCCCCGATTCTATTGAACGGCTGGCGGCCCTTGCCGCGGAAGTTAATTCCAAACTGGAAAATATCGGGGCGAGGCGCCTGCACACGATTATGGAAGCCCTGCTGGAGGAGCTTTCCTTTGACGCGCCGGACATTGCCCCGGCAAAAATCCCCGTTACCGTGGATTATGTCAACGAAAAACTGGCGGATATTGTCAAAGATCAGGATTTGGGACGTTATATTTTATAAAAAAGGGGCTTAAAAAGGTTCAAAAATGTGCCGATGGTTATAAAGAGGGAGTTTATATGAACAGTTTTGGTAAAACAGTCGACCTTTTACACCGCGCCATGAGCGCCAATGTAGTGCGCCGCTCGGTCATCGCCGACAATATGGCAAACGCCAATGTCCCCAACTTCAAGCGTTCAATCGTCAATTTTGAAAGCGAGCTGAAACGGGCGCTGGATACGGAAAAGCAGAAGCCCGCCCTGGAACTGACCCAAACCAATCCTATGCACTTTTCCAATTATAGGGAACGGGACTACCGCGACGTGCAGATTCGGCGGGTTTTGGACTATGCCAGCACCTACAACAACAACGGCAACAATGTTGATCCTGAGCAGGAATTCATGGCGGCGGTAGAAAACCAGATGACATTAGAGATGTTATTTCAGGCTGCCAGTTTTGAATTCAGCCAGGTAAATCAGGTGTTAAGAAATTAACAATAAGGAGCAAGAAGAAAAATGGGAATATTTAGTTCGATTAATATAGCGGCCACGGGACTCTCCGCCAACCGGGTTCGGTTAGATGTAATATCCGACAACATGGCAAATGTGAACACTACGCGGACTCCCGAAGGCGGCCCTTTCCGCCGCAGCCGGGTGATTATGCGTCCGCGGGCGGAAAGCCCTTTCTGGCGCTCGCCGTTTCTTCCCCAAACCCTGGACAACGGGATCGGGCGCGGGGTGCGGGTAGCGGAAATCCAAAAAGATCTTTCCACGGAAAATCCCCTGCGCTGGGATCCCACCCACCCCGACGCGATTGAATCCGGCCCGCGGAAAGGTTACGTTGAACTGCCCAATGTAGATATTGTAACCGAAATGGTGGATATGATTTCCGCCTCGCGGTCTTACGAGGCAAACGCGCAAATCATTGAAGGTTCAAAGTCCATATTCCGGCGGGCGCTGGATATTGGCGGAAAGTAAAAAAGGAGTACCCATGAAACTTCGTTTCATGTTTGATAAGGAGTTAGACAGATGACTGACATGATTTCCATGGTTCGTACCAATCCAAAACACATGGGGCCGCTTGACAGCCCCTATGCGGGCACGGGGAACAATATCCTTGCGCTGGGAAAAAAAATCGGGACAGATGGGATAACCGGAGCGGGTACCTTTGAACAGGCAATGCTGCAGGCGCTGGATAAAGTTTCCGGAGCGCAGCAGCGCGCAACCGGTCTTGAGCGGGAAGCGATTATCAATCCCAACTCGGTAGATGTGCATGATGTCACCATTGCCCAGGCGGAGGCAAGTATGTCGCTGGGCATTACACGGATCATACTCAGCCGTCTGGTTCAGGGCTGGAGAGATTTGATTAATACACGCTAGAAATAAACAGAGGGGGGGGACGATGAATGATTTTATAAAAAAAATGATGGGACAAATTAACAAACTATGGGGGCAATGGTCGATGATTCAACGGGCGATCCTTGTCGGGATCGTTGTTATAGTCATTGGAGGAATTGCCGCCCTGTTAAGCGTCTCATCAACGCCGAGCCTCGCGCCGGTTATTGACGCTCCCATCAGGGACGAAGCGGCCCTTGACCGCATTGTGCTGCGGATAAATCAGGAAGGAGTCAAAACCATCGTCAGTCCCACGGGGCTGGTGCAGGTAGCCGATGAAACGACTGCCCGGCGCATGAGGGCGATACTGATTCGCGAAGACCTTATCCCCACCAATATTGACCCTTGGGCCATATTTGACCGGGAACGCTGGACTATTACCGACTTTGAGCGGAATGTCAACTTCCGCCGCGCCCAAACCCAGATGATAACCGAACACATCAAGGCAATTGACGATGTTGATGACGCCAATGTCACCATCGTACTTCCCGAACGGGAATTGTTTGTCAAAGATCAAAATCCGACAACGGTCAGCGTCATCATTACCCCCCGGCCGGGCAGCGACATTACCACTAACCGCAAAAAAGTTGAAGGTATTCAAAAGATACTGAAATTTGCCATTGAAGGGCTGCGGGACGACAATATCGTTATAACCGATCAAAGCGGCGTTATCCTCAATAATTTTACCGATATGGCCGCCATTGACCGCTTGACCATCATCGACAAGGAACAAAAGCAGATACAGCAGTTGGAAGCCAAATACCGCGCCGATATTTTGCGGGGCTTGCAGGCTACTTTTTCTGCCGACCGCGTCCGCGACCTGAACATTAAAATTGACATGGATATGTCCAAAAAGGCCGTGGACACCGAGGAATTTTTTCCCTTTACCCTCAGGCCGCGAACCCCCGGCCTTGCCTATGACGATTCGGAAATACTTAAATCTGTACCGCGTGCAGTCAGCACTTCTACTACCAAATGGGAAGGAACCGGCTACAACCCCGAAGGCCCCGGCGGCGTGGAAGGCCAGACCCCCCCGGCTTTCAAGGATATGTCCAACCTCTACGGCAGAATGACCCAGGAAACCAATGTCCAGAACGAAGAAATCAACCGCAAGGTAACGCAGGAAGAACGCAGCCCCCAGATTGACCGCGTAACGGTTTCAGTTAACATAGACGGCACATGGAAATGGAAATATAACGAAAAGAAAGAACCGGTAATACAGGCCGACGGTACCATAGAACGTGAATATGTTCCCGTTCCGCCGGATGATTTGCGCAAATCCGATGCTCTTGTCCGCGGCGCCATTGGCTACAATGCGGCGCGGGGCGATTCGGTTACCGTACAGAATATTCCCTTTGACCGCACCAAAGAGTTTGGCGAGGAAGACGCCGCCTACTTCAGAGAGAAGCAGATGCAGACTACGGTAGTGGTTATTCTTTCCGGTTTGACATTGTTGTTGATTTGTTTCATAATTTTCCGTGTAGTTGCCCGCGAGATGGAACGCCGCAGACGGCTGGCTGAAGAAGAACGCGCCCGACGCGAGCAGGCTCTGCGGGAAAGCGCCATGATGGAAGCCGAGCAGGAAGGCATGGAAGTTTCTATTTCCATGGAAGAACGCAGCCGCATGGAATTGATGGAGTCGGTGGTCAACCTGACCAAAGAGCATCCTGAAGACTGCGCCCAGCTTATCAGAACCTGGCTTTTGGAGGAATAGTATATGGCAAAAACAAACGCGGCGACAGGCGGAACGGCAACCGGCAGTTCCAAGAAAAAAGGCGCAAAAGAATATACCGGCCGGCAGAAAGCGGCTATTTTTCTCGTTACCATTGGCTCGGAGTTATCCTCTGAAATTTTCAAATATCTCCGTGAAGATGAAATTGAAACGCTTACCTTTGAGATTGCCCGTCTTGAGACCATAGACTCCGAGCAGAAGGACATGATTCTGCAGGAGTTCCAGGAGCTCATGATGGCGAACCAGTTTATCAGCACCGGCGGTATCGACTACGCGCGGGAGCTGCTGGAAAAATCGCTGGGCAGCCAGAAGGCCATTGATATTATTAACCGCCTGACATCGAGCCTTCAGGTGCGTCCCTTTGACTTTATCCGCCGCACCGATCCGGCGCACCTGTTAAACTTTATTCAGCAGGAACATCCCCAGACCATCGCCCTTATTCTGGCCTACCTTGAGCCGAACAAGGCTTCGATTATTTTGCAGAATCTGCCCCATGAGGTGCAGAGCGACGTTGCCCGCCGTATTGCTACGATGGATCGTACCAGTCCGGAAGTTCTCCGTGAAGTTGAACGGGTGCTGGAAAAGAAACTTTCAACCCTGTCCAGCGAAGATTATACCACCGCCGGCGGCGTGGAAAGCATCGTTGAAATCCTCAACCTGGTTGACCGCGCTTCGGAGAAGCAAATTATTGAAGCGCTGGAAGACGAAGACCCCGAGCTTGCCGAAGAAATCAAGAAAAGGATGTTCGTGTTCGAAGACATTGTCATGCTGGACGACCGTTCCATACAGAAGGTTATGCGGGAAGTGGATTCACAGGAACTTGCCAAAGCCCTCAAGAGTGTGGATACTGAAGTACAGGACAAGATATTCAAGAATATGTCCAAGCGGGCGGCTACCATGCTGCGGGAAGATATGGAGTACATGGGCCCTGTCCGCTTGAAAGACGTAGAAGAAGCGCAGCAGAAGATCGTTTCCATTATACGGCATCTGGAAGACACCGGCGAAATTGTTATCGCCCGCGCCGGAGAAGACGAAATGGTGGTGTAAGGATAAGCAATGGCCAAGGCAGTATTCAGACCAGGCGAACTTCTGGTGATTCCTGAAAAAATAATGCTCTGTACCCCGTTGTATACGGATACTGCCAGCAGCACGTCCCCCGAAGCGAAAGACGATGATAGTGAACCGGAGGCGGAGCAGTATACCGGCCCCACCGCCGAAGATTTACGCCGCGAAGCGGAAGCCTTTATAGTCCAGTGGAATGAACAAAAAGAAACGATGATCAAGAAGGCCGGGGAGGAAGCCACGGCTATTGTGGAGGCGGCAAACCAGGCTGCCGCGGAAGAAAAGGAACGCAGTTGTGCAGAAGCCGATGCCCTGAAAACCGCGGCTCAGGAAGAAGCGGAAAAAATCACTGCCGAAGCGCGCCGCCAGGCCGAAGAACTTGCCGTTGAAACCCGCAAGACCCTTGATGATGAACGGAATACGGCGGTTAGCGAGGGCAAGGAAGCAGGCCGGCTTGAAGGCTATGCCGAAGGCAGGGCCGAAGTTGAGCGGCTGATCCAGCGGACTCAGGTTGTACTGGAACGGGCGCAGGACAAACGGGGGGAAATTCTCACCGAGACAGAACAGGAAATTATCAATCTGGTGCTGCGTATTACCCGCAAAGTGGTCAAGGTTATTTCCGAAAGCCAGCGTGAAGTTATCATTTCCAATGTAGTGCAGGCCCTGCGCAAGGTACGCGACCGGGGTAATATTATTATTCATGTCAATCTTGCCGATTTGAAACTTGCCACCGAGCATACCAAAGATTTTATCCGTATGCTGGAAGGGGCAAAGTCAATACAGGTAGTCGAAGATTCTTCGGTAGATGCGGGCGGCTGTATTATCGAAACGGATTTTGGCGAAATAGACGCCCGCATTTCCAGCCAGCTTACGGAACTGGAATCAAAGATAACGGAAATTTCCCCGATAAAGGCAAAGGCCAAGCCCGCGTCTTCGGGGAAGTAAAATGCTTTTTATTATCATCATGGCGGTAACGTTGGCGGTAGGCTGCCGTACCGCGAATAATGTTGATACGGCGACTGAATCACCCCTTCCTTTTTCACCGGTTGATTCGATGCTTCAATCATCCCTCCCTTTTTCACAAGGGGTAAATTTTTCCGGATGGTTTGAAGTGCCTTCTGTGCGGGCAATAGTGTTTACCGCTTATACGGAACAGGACTTTATAGACGTAAAAAGTATCGGCGCTGATATAATACGTTTACCTCTCAATTTACACAGCATGACGCGCGGGGCTCCCGATTATCGCCTGGACCCGCTCTTTATACAGCTTCTGGATCAGGCGGTTGATTGGGCGGAAAAACATCAGTTGTATATCATTCTGGATAACCATTCATTTGATCCCGTTGCCGCTACCGATACCGATATTGACAGGATATTGATTCCCGTCTGGACGCAGATGGCCGGGCGTTATAAAGACCGCAGCGATTATATACTGTATGAAGTTCTTAACGAGCCGCACGGCATTAAAGCCGCCGAATGGAACGCCATTCAGGAAAAAGTTGTTAAAGCCATTCGCGCAATTGACGAACGACATAGTATTGTTGTGGGGGGAGTCGACTATAACTCCATAAACGCGCTCTTTGATCTGCCGGTTTATAATTATGATAATATCATTTATACATTTCATTTTTATGATCCGTATTTCTTTACCCATCAGGGAGAAACATGGGGGTCTCCACCGAATTTAAAAACGCTCAAGGGTATGCCTTTTCCGGGAAATGCCCACGCGCTGCCGGAAATTCCGCGGGAATTACGGGGAACATGGATTGAACAGTCAATAAAATATTCCTATAAAAATGACGCGACCGCTCAAGGACTGGCGAATCAGCTTGATAAAGCGGTGCGATTTTCCCGTGAGCGCGGGGATCTTCCCCTTTTGTGCGGCGAGTTTGGCGTATTTATTCCCAACAGCCTTCCCGAAGACCGGGTGCGCTGGTATCAAACGACGACTCAATTATTCCGTGAGCGCGGGATTGCCCGTACCAGTTGGGATTATTACGGCGGGTTTGGCATATTTAAAACAGAAAGGGGCGGTTCCTTTAACAGCGATTTAAATGTTGAAGTAGTACAAGCTATGGGTTTTTCGCCGCCCCGGCAAGAACCGCAGAATCCGCTGCGCTGCGCGTTTACGGTATTTGATAATTATCCGGTCTTTCCGGCGGGGCGTATTACTCATTGGGGCTGCGATATGAACCTGTACCATGAAGATGCGGGAAAATATGTACTAAGCTGGGGAAACGCGGAACAGTACGCCACCTTTTTCTTTAACTTCAAACAAACAATAGATTGGGAATATTTATCATCGCAGGGCTATGCGCTGACTTTTAAGGTAAAAACGGATAAACCGGCGCGCTTTGACGTACGCTTTGTTGATCGTGAAGATGGCTTTTCCGCTATTCCCTGGCGGATCAGTGTAACGATACCTGTTGAGGCGGACGGAGAATGGCACACCCTGCGTATCCCTCTGGTGTCAATGCAGGAACAGGGCGCGTGGATCAACGTGACGCAGGAATGGCGCAACCCCCAGGGGCAATTTTCATGGGCGAAGGTTGACACTCTGGCATTTGTAGCCGAAGAGGGCAATCTTCGCGGCATTACCATTCTGTTTGATTCTATAAAACTTGAACTTTAAATCACAAACAATTACCTTGCTTTACTCCGGTATGCCAGCGCCCGAAAACCGTTACGCTTAACACTTGCCAGACGGGTAAAATCCGGCGGCTTTTTCCGGTCAAAGCGTTCCGCGTCCGATGAACCAAAGGCGGCAAGAAAAATGCCGTCATCGGCAAGCAGCGGCGGCAGGGCGTCCCACAGCGCGGCAAGCTGGCTGTTTCCCTGATTGCCTTTGGCTGTTTTGGGCAGCGAGCTTTGCGGCAGTAATTCGGGAAAGGCGGCGATAAAGCCGTACTGCCGCCCGCCGACCGCTTCCAACAGCGCCGTCCTGCCCAACGATAAATCCGCCGCGGGAATAATGGATACTGCGGCATTGTGCCGCTGGACATTATGCCGCGCTGCTTCCAGCGCAAGGATATTTCTGCCGGACAGAACCATCGGTCTGGTTTTACCGTCCAAAAATTCAAGCAGCCAACAGGGGAAGAAGCCCTGCCCAGGTTCATGGATCAGCAGCGGGGCATTGCCGTCAAAGGGAAATTGCTGCGGCGCTGTTTTTTTCAGGCGGGCGGTGAGTTTTGCCGCAGCCAAAACCTCGCCGCCGGGGTGGTTAAAACCGGAAGCCCCGTGAATGGTTTCAAGGTGAATGGGTATGTCTTCAATTTGGCAGGTAACTGCGGCGCGGGCATAAAACGGGTACCGCGCATAAAAGCTCGTCCCGGTATGTACCGGAATTGCCGCCGGCAATTCTGCCGCTTTTCCGCCGTACACAAATACCGTATGGCCGGAACCTTGGTGTTCTCCTAAAAGTTCCGCATCAGCGGCAATCCGCTCCCGAAAAAAATCAGCCAATGGCTGTACCGCCACCATGAGAACCCTGCCGCCGGGATTCAACAGGCCCGCCGAGCGGCGGATAAAATCTTCCAGCACCGGAGGGCCAGCCTTGGCGGGAATATTGGTCAAAATCATATCCCAGCGCCCGCTGTCCGGCCCGGCCAGCAGCGGTTCGGTATACGCTTCCAGCGCCGCAGGGGAAACGCCGTTTTTTTCCGCGTTGTGCAGGGTAAGCAGCCGGGCCAATTCGTCCCGGTCTTGACAGCGAATTTGCACATCGTTAGTTGTAATCGCCTTCGCGGCGCATATCCCGATAACGCCGCAGCCGCAGCCTGAGTCCAGCAATCGCCGCGGCAGGTTTTTTCCCGCCGCTTTGTCATCATCCAAAATCCGCGAAAAAACTTTCAGTAAAAGCTGCGTTCCCGCGTCGATACCGGCGGAACTGAACAATCCCTGCGAAAGATCAAAATTAAAATCTGTACCCCGAAATTTAAAGGGAACGGTCTTACTGATAAAATGGGAAATTAAATGCTGCTGTTCGTTTGCAGATATCAGGAATTCACCCGTTCCAGATAATCGTTGGTTTCGGTGTTCACCAGGATTTTTTCACCCTGTTTGATAAACAGGGGCACCCGCACGGTCAGGCCGGTCTCGGTGGTAACCGGCTTGGTTGCGCCGGAAACCGTATCGCCCTTGACATAATTTTCGCTTTCCGCAACGGTAAACACCACTTTGTAGGGGATTTTTATGTCGATAACCTTTCCTTCCCAAATGGTCATTTCGTAGGGTTCCCCTTCTTTCAGATAGAATTTTTTATCCTCATTTTCCGCGATGGACACCTCGTACTGCTCAAAAGACTCGTTATCCATAAAGTGATAATTATCCTGATCCGCGTACTGGTACTGGCAGGTATGGACGGAAACCTGGGCGTCTTCAACTTCCTGCTGGGTAGGAATGGTCAAAGATAAAACAGACCCGTCCTTGATGCTTTTCATTTTTATCCGGGCAACCGCGGTTCCCTTTCCCGGATTATGAAATTCCCGTTCAACCACCAGAAAAGGCTGCCCCTTCTGCAATAAACAACTTCCCTTAACAATATCTCCGCCTCGTATCATTATTTCCTCGCTTGGGTTTTGGTACTTTTAACCAATTTGCCATATTATACTCTTTTTGTACTTATGGGGGAAGAGGCGAGCTATGTGAGGTGAGAAAGCAGGGAAGAATTTTTACCACGGAGGACACGGAGGAAGAGGACAGGGATGGAATTTCAAATGTTTCCGCCCGCCGGCGGCGCGCCCGCCCACCCCCTCCGGCTGGTTCCTACCGTTCATAGGTGGCAGCATTTACCATGTTACATTGATTATAGAGCGGCACAGGGGAGCAGCGCGGGGGTTGCCAAAACATTATGGGATTCTTCGACGGAGCAGACCAGAGAACAAAAGCAAAAACTAGGTGTACAGTAACAGCCGCACGGCACGGAAAGCAAGAGGACACGCTTATATATGGAATTACCCATAGTTATCAATAATGCACAGAAGCCGTGCGGGGGCTGCGTAGTTGAGTTCCCCCATCTGTTTTGGCAGCCCCGGCACTGTCCCCTGTGCCGGTTTATGCGCTATGTGTGTGTAGGTACAAAACTAAATACTGCCACCCTGAGTTTGCAAAAACCGGCAATCTCATGTACCCTTAAACCATGAATGTTATTCTGGAAAAACTCGGAAAAATCGGCATTGTACCGGTGATAAAAATTGACGATGTGGAAAAGGCTGTTCCGTTGGCGAAGGCGCTGGCGGCGGGAGGCATCCCCTGCGCGGAGATTACCTTCAGGACGGCTCAGGGCGAGGATGCCATCAGGCGCATAGCCGCCGGAGCGCCTGAGGTGCTGGTGGGGGCGGGAACGGTATTGACCACGGATCAGGTTGACCGCGCCGTCAGCGCCGGGGCGCAATTTATCGTCAGCCCCGGCTTTAATCCCCAGGTGGTGGCGCATTGTTTGCAGAAGGGAATCCCCGTCACCCCCGGCTGCGCCAATCCGTCGGATATTGAGCAAGCCCTGGAATTCGGCCTTGAAGCGGTAAAATTTTTCCCGGCGGAACAGGCCGGGGGCCTTGACTACATCAAGGCTGTTTCCGCCCCCTATCCCGGTCTGCAATTCATACCCACTGGCGGCATCAACGCGGGTAATATCGCCCGGTATATCGCCTTCGATAAAGTCCTCGCCTGCGGCGGTTCGTGGATGGCCGGCGCCGACCTTATCAACGCCGGTGAATTTGAAAAAATTACCGCCCTGTCGCGGGAAGCGGTATTGGCCCTGTTGGGTTTCAGCGTCGCCCACATCGGCATCAATACCGGCGGATACGAAAAAGCCGCGCAAGCGGCGGTTCTTTTCAATTCATTATTTGGCTTTGCGATTAAAGAGGGGAACAATTCCACGTTTGCCGGGGACGCTCTCGAACTGGTAAAAACAACCGCGCCGGGAACCCACGGGCATATCGCCATTGCGACTAACAGTATCACGCGGGCAATAGCC
Organism: Treponema sp.; assembly: GCA_031283105.1. Lineage (GTDB taxonomy): Bacteria > Spirochaetota > Spirochaetia > Treponematales > Breznakiellaceae > WQXQ01. Next base: position 69,465 of record JAITCL010000119.1, read on the forward strand.
CATCTGGAACGCGGCGGCGTTACATTTGACCACGCCAACGCCAAAAAAGACCCGCGCGGTAATGTATGTGCAATTTATCTGAAAGATGAAATTCTCGGTTTTGCCGTGCATCTGGTTCAGTAAAGATGCCAACCACCTGTTTTTTCAGGCTGGTAATCAGCCTTTTACCGCGCCGGCTGACACTCCTGTTGTTATTTGTTTTCTGAAAATTAAATAGAAAATAATCATTGGCGTCATACCGATAACCAGCGCGGAAAATTGTTTGCCAAAATCAGAAGCCAGAGCGCCTGAAAACTGGTTTACGCCGACAGGCAGAGATTTAAGTTCGGTTTTTGAAACCAGAATGTTTATAAGCATAAATTCGTTCCAGGTTCCGGTAATGCCAAGAATAATAACCGTTGCTGCTACAGGCGCGGCGACCGGCATAATAATTTTCCAGAAAATATGCAGATATTTCGCTCCATCAATACGGGCCGACTCGATGATCGAATCGGGAATACTCTTTATGTATTCGGTTCCCAGATAGACCGCTATCGGAAGTCCAATCCCTATATACGGAATAAGCACGCCAAGACGGGTATTGTACAAACCAACCGCGTTTATCATCAGAAACAGGGGCACTAAAATAGATTGCAGGGTTAGCAAAATACCAATAATAAAGCTGCCATGCAAAACCGGAGTTAATCTGGACGGAAGTTTCGCAAAAGCGAAAGCGGCCATAAAACTTAAAATAAGTATCGAAACAACCGTTATTGATGTATAAAAAACACTGTTAAGTATTAGTATGCCAAATCTCCCGGTTTCCCAGGCTATCGGATAATTCTTGTAAAACCAGCGCGTGGGAAAAGCAAGTTTGCTGACTCTCATATATTCCTGGGTAGTTTTAAATGATTGAATTACCAGCCAGAAGATAGGGTATATCGCCAGAACCGCAAAAATAATAACGATAAGATATATTAAAACAAGCGGTAATGGATTTGTATGTCGAATGTCACCCAATTCTTTACTCCTTTGCGCCAAAGTATTTTTCTACGGATCGTGTAATAATTATCAAAATGAAACTGATGATTACCATAACCGTCGAGATGGCGTTGGCAACGGGATAATTTGGCGCGCCGCGGAAAGCCTTTTCGTACATATAAAGCGACAGAACGCTTGTTTTATGAGCCGGCCCCCCCTGAGTCATTACATAAATTAAATCAAATGATTTTAGCGAACCGGAAATCGCCAGGATCGCCGTGGCGACAATTACACCGGACAATGCCGGCAAAATAATGTACCGCAGGGTCTGCATTTCGTTCGCCCCATCTATTTTTGACGCTTCAATAATTGAAACATCTATTTTTTGCAGATTTGCCAAAAAGATGATGACATAAATGCCTGTATACATCCAGAGCATTACGACAAGAATCGGCATCATGGGATTTTTGCCCGGATTAAATTCAGCGGCCGGATTAAAAATATGCTGGATTTCCAGCCATACGCTGTTGGAGCTTAAAAAGAATTTGTTAAATAAAATACCAATAATAACGGCAGATATTACATTGGGCAGATAGATTACTGTCTGAAAAAAATCGGTTCCCTTTATTATGCCCCGTGATAAAATATACGCAAGGAAGAACCCCAGCGGGATTTGTCCGAAAACTGACATAATAACAATAAACAAATTATTTTTTAATGACAGATAAAAATAGTTGTCGGTGAATATCGCCTTATAGGCTTTAATGCCCGCAAAACTGACATTCCGGTTACCAAAAATTTTTCCGCCGGAAAAATTCGTCAAACTTAATGTAACTGAAAAAACAGTAGGAAACGCCATCACAAAGAGATAGAGGAACAAGGCAGGCACAACCAAAATTAAATATGAAGTGACAGCTTCCGTTTTTGAATTAATACTTTTCATTACCGCCTTGTCTCCAAAAAAAGGGAACTACTGATTAATTCAACTTTGGGAATTTTTACCACGGAGTGTACGGAGGAATGAAATATCGTATCAAAACTCCGTGGTTTTTAATTCCTTCTGTCGAATTAATCAGTTCTCCCTTTTTTTAAAACTAGTTTTTGGCCTTCCAGGTGTTATATGCCGCCTGAACCGTTGCCGCTACCTGGGCGCCGGTTTTCTGGCCAAGACCAAGCTCCACAAGGCCGTCGTTAATGGGCGTATACACATCGGAGTGGAAAACGCCGTCGATAACGCAGGTGCCGACAGAATATTCTTTACCAAGATTACCGACCGCTACCTGCATTGGCTCCATTTTAATCTTGCTGAAGTCAACGTCATTGCGCGTCGGAGTCGCGATACCGCCGGTTTCCAGCCGCCGTGAAAGGACTTCGGGGCCCAAAAGCCACTTAATCAAACGCCATGCGGCGTCTTCTCTTGGGGAACCCGCGGGGATAGCGGCGCTCATCGCATAGCCTACGCCGGGAATCACCGAAGTTGTCTTATTGATTTTCGCGCCTTCAATATCGGGGAATACGGTTACGAGGATTTTCTTTTGTTTTTCGGGGCTGATTAACGCTTCGCCCGTGCTTGCGTCGGTAAGCCATGAACCAACGCGCCAATCGCCGTCAATGTAGTAGGCGCTTTTGTTGGTAGCGAACAGGCCGGGGCCCTCGCCATAGTCAATGCCCAGCGCGTTTCTGGAAATTACGTTATCCGCGTAAAGCTGGCGGATAAAACTAAGGGCCGCGACAAAGTCGGGGTCTGTAAATTTGGCCTGTCCCGAAAGGATTTTGTTTTCCCAGCCCGCGCCGCAGAAACGGCCGGCAATAGCGGAGAACAGACAGCTTTGCATAACCCAGGTATCTTTATTGGGCATTATGACGGTTTCATAACCTTTTGCCTTTAATACCGGCACCTGCGCTTTGAGTTCCGCGTAGGTTTTAGCGGGTTTCAGTCCGCAGGCATCCAGCACTTCGGTATTTACATAAAATGTATGGCTCGCCGTAATGGACTGGGGAAGCATTGCCTGATAACCGGAAGCCTGTTGCGTGGGATCCAGTGCTACGGCTACATATTTACCTTGAAGATTGTCTTTTCTAATAAAAGGAGTAAGATCCTTAAGCAGTTTGTTCTGATGCAGGCCTGTTGAACGTCCGGACGGCCATACATACATTACATCGGGGATATTGCCTGAAGCGATATAGGCGTTGGTTTTGTCATGGAACGGTTCGTTGAACAGATCTTCCTTGTCAATGGATACATCGGGATTATTCTGAAGGAATGTCTCCCACATCCATTTCTCAAATGCCGCGGCATTGGCTACCGTCAAGTCTGTGTAGTTTAAGACCTTTAAAGTAGTCTTTCCGCCTGCCGATTCATTGCCCCCGCCGGCAAAACTCAGAGCAGATACCAGTACCAATAGGATACTGATGGCTATCATCTTTTTCTTCATTCAAATACCTCCTATAAAAATGAATACTTTAATATATAAATAGTAACCCGAATATAGTCAGTCGTCAAGGTGAAGGTATCCGCTGTTAAACACCGGAATTTGACAGTCTTTGAATTTTGTCAGAATAGATGGGCGGATCGGCAATAATACAAATGTAAAGCGGTGCGGTTTCCTATTTAAACGGATTAAAAAAACGGTTTCCCCTGCGGAAAGTAGACCAAATTCAGGCGGCAAAAAACAATATAT
>JAITCL010000128.1 GCA_031283105.1 Treponema sp.
TACAAAAGCCTACGGCGGCTTTCCGCGGCAAGCCGCGGGGTATTAAACCCTTCGTTTCCTCACTCGCTCGGTCATGTCCGTGCAAGCACGGCCGCGACCTCGCTTCGTTCGTCAATAAACTCTTGACACAAAAAGCCGTTGTATGTCAATATCGAATATGGAAGCCCGAAGCGTTTTTCGCAATATATCGCCCCTTGACCACCGTTATTCCATTTCCGAACAGGCTGTTTTTGAATCGCTCGTTCCCTGGCTTTCCGAAGAAGCCTTGATTGCCGCCTGCGTCAAGGCGGAAATTGCCCTGATGATTGCCCATCTGACGGTACGGGGTAAAATTAGTCCGGCCATTCGCAGTGATTTGGAAAAGGCCGCCGCTTCAATAGACCCCGCGGAAGTGTATACCGAGGAAGAAAAAACCCGCCACAATATCCGCGCTCTGGTGAATGTGCTGAAGCGTTATGTTGCGCCGGAACTGGCCCCGCTGGTTCATTTGGGCGCTACCAGTGTTGACATTCTGGACACCAGCCTTTCGTACCGCATGGCCGGCGTAACAAGGCACATTGTGCTGCCCCTGCTGAAAAAACTGGAATTGCTGCTCTGCGCTTTTGCGGAACGTGAAGCGGAAACCCCCCAGGTGGGCCGTACCCACGGCCAGCATGCGGTTCCCATCACCCTGGGTTTTGCCATTGCCGAATATGTTTCCCGTTTGGGCAAGTCGATTGTGGAAATTGAACAACGGTCAAAGGAACTCAAGGGAAAACTTGCCGGGGCGGTCGGCGCTTACAACGCAACCAGCATGATTGTACAAAATCCTGAAGAACTGGAGCGGCTGTACCTTGCGGAACTTGATCTTGAACCTTCGGAACATTCAACCCAGCTTGTTGAGCCGGAATATTTACTGCGGCTGCTACTGGAATTCAATACCGCTTTTGGAATCATCGCCAACCTTGCCGATGATTTGCGTCATTTGCAGCGCAGCGAAATCGGGGAACTGCGGGAAGGTTTTGCCGCGGATCAGGTCGGTTCGTCCACCATGCCGCAGAAGCGCAATCCCTGGAATTCGGAACACGTTAAAAGTTTATGGAAAGCCTTTATGCCGCGGGTGAATACCTTTTTTATGGATCAGATAAGCGAACATCAACGGGACCTCTCCAATTCGGCAAGCCAGCGTTTTATTGCCGATTACATCGCCGGTTTCTGTCTGGCAATTTCCCGCATGACGGGGGTGATTGAAGGGCTGGGCGCAGACCGGGAACGGCTGCTTGCCAATTTGCGCGGCGGTAGCGGCCTTGCCGGCGGAGTATTGGCGGAGCCCGCGTATATACTGTTAGCTGAAAGCGGCGTGTCTGATGCCCACGAAGTAATCCGCAAAATTACACTTAACGCTGAAAAAGAAAATATAAGTTTTGCCCAGGCCCTTGCCAAAGAGCCGGATATATTACAACGGATTGGCGGTAAAATGGCGGAACTGGGTTTGATTGCTTCACCTGAAGATGCGCTGTCGTTTTTTGAAAAACCGGAACGGTACAGCGGCCTTGCGGCGCACAAAGCGAAACAACTTGCGAAAAAATACAAGAAAATATTTGAGGGATAATTATGTATACCGATGGACTTTCCTATGACGATGTGCTTTTACTGCCGGGGTATTCCGATACCCTGCCAAAAAATTGCAGCATACAAACGATATTATGCGATGGCATATCGCTTAATGCGCCCATTATTTCAGCGGCAATGGACACGGTAACCGAAGAAAAGCTTGCCATCGCCATTGCGCTGGAAGGCGGAGCGGGCGTGATTCACCGGAATCTAAAACCGGAGGAACAGGCCCGGCAGGTGGCAGGCGTTAAGCGATACCTTAACTGGGTTATTGATTCACCCATAACCGTTCCCGAAAATGCCCATATACGGGACGTAAAAGAACTTATTGAAAAATACGGCGTTTCTGGTTTGCCTGTGATTGATAATGAGGGGCGGCTGAAAGGGATAATTACCAGCCGCGATTTACGTTTTTGCCGTGATGACGCGCTGCCGGTCATCGAAGTGATGACCAGAGATCCGGTTGTGGTGCAGGGCGAGCCTTCCGTCGCCGAGGCGCGGGAAAAATTTGACAAGCACCGCATTGAAAAACTGCCGATAGTGGACGCGCAAGGCCGCCTGACCGGGCTGATTACCGTAACGGATATGGAAAAAAACGAAAGCCACCCCCATGCGGCGGTTGATAAATCGGGACGGCTGATTGTGGGGGCGGCGGTGTCCCCGCAGGATTATGCGGCGCGGCTGCCCCTGTTAAAAGACGCGCGGGTTGATTTTGTGGTGCTGGATACGGCCCACGGCGATTCAAAGAATGTTATGGAAGCGGTTAAAAGTATTAAAAAAGAATTTAACATTCCCGTGATTGGCGGAAATGTCGCATCAAAAGAGGGAACCCGCCGCCTGATTGACGCGGGCGCTGACGCAGTCAAAGTCGGCATCGGCCCCGGTTCTATTTGCACCACGCGGATTGTTGCGGGAATTGGCGTACCGCAGTTTACCGCGGTACTGGACTGCGCCGAAGAAGCGGCAAAATCAAACATTCCCGTTATTGCCGACGGCGGCATAAAATTCTCCGGCGATATTACTAAGGCCATAGGCGCCGGGGCCAGCGTAGTGATGATAGGCAATCTTTTTGCGGGACTCAAAGAAGCGCCGGGCAGGGAAATAATTTACGACGGCAGAATTTTCAAGGAATACCGGGGCATGGGCAGCATGGGGGCCATTGCCGACGGGGCGGGCGACCGTTACCAAATGGGCAAAGATGAAGACCCGGTTCCCGAAGGCATCGAAGGCCGCGTTCCCTACAAAGGTGAACTGTCCACCTACATGAACCAGCTTGTTTCGGGCCTCCGCAAGGGAATGGGCTACTGCGGCTGTCACACTATTGAGGAATTGAAAAAGTACCGCAGGTTTGTAAAAATTACCGCCGCCGGCCTGCGGGAAAGCCACGCCCACGACATCACCATTACCCAGGAAGCCCCGAATTACTCGCGGGCTTGATGGAGAGTTAGGTGAAATGCGGCAAGGTTATGGCATATAAAAATAATTAAGGATTATTTTGTGGATAAGCTAATTAAGAAATATTATACTTTGGGTTGTTGCGGAATTGATTGTGGATTATGTCCAAGATATTATACCGAAGGTGAATCAAGATGTCCCGGCTGTCTTGGAGAAAATTTTGCCGAAAAACATCCCCCATGTTCTTTTGCAACTTGTTGTGTAAAAAATAATAACTTAGAAGCTTGTGGGCAATGTATAAATTTTCCCTGTAAAAAATATAATGGTGAAAAAATTCTAAAAGACTCATTTGTTACGCATAAAAAAATGATGGAAAATCAGAAAACCATAAAAAAATATGGCATAGAAAAATATATGGAAAAACAAAATATTCGAGTAAATATTTTGGAAAAAATATTATCAGAATATAATGACGGAAAAAGCAAAAATTATTTTTGTATTGCCGCAGCGTTATTGGATATAAAATGTTTAAACATTTCAATAAAAAAAGCAGAACGTAAAATAAAAAAGGGAAATATAATGGAAAATGATTTAAAAAACAAAGCAATTATTTTAAAGAATATTTTGACAGAATATGCAAATAAAAATAATATAGAAATAAAATTAGAAAAATAATTGTATAAAATGGTTGTCACCCCGCATGGCGGGCTGTCGAATTTATACGCTGTCAAACTTTACATAAATATCATAATCATATAGAATAGCGGATATGGCTGTGTCCGAGCTGTATGAAAGCGAAGATTTTTTGACAAAGCAGATAATAACTTATATAGGAAACAAACGTTCCCTCATGGATTTTATAACAGAGGGGATTCAAATTGTACAAAAACGCCTGCAAAAAGACAAGTTGGATATTTTTGACATTTTTACCGGTTCAGGCATTGTTGCCCGGCATTGCAAACAATTTTCACGCTTTCTTATTGTTAATGATCTTGAAAAATATGCCGCTGTAACAGGCGAATGTTATTTATCAAATAAAAATGAAATAGATATGCCTCTTTTAAAAGAGATGCATAATAAACTTCTTACAAGCATTATGAATACAGCCGATAATGAAGGCGTCATTACAAAATTGTACGCCCCTAAAGATGATAATAATATTCAACGTAACGAGAGGGTTTTTTATACGCGCAGAAACGCGATGTATATTGATACGGCGCGTAATTTTATAGAGGCGGTTCCTTCACAATACCAAAAGTATTTTCTTGCCCCATTAATCGCCGAAGCGTCTGTTCACGCGAATACGTCCGGTGTTTTTAAGGGATTTCACAAAAACAAAAAAACCGGAATAGGACAATTCGGAGGAAGTAACAGCGACGCTCTCTTTCGCATAAAAGGCGATATTGTTTTGCCCTTCCCTGTATTCAGTAATTTTAATTGTGATTATAAGGTATATAACGGCGATTCAAACGTAATTGTCATGGAAGCGCCGGAGGTCGATCTTGCGTATATTGATCCGCCCTACAATCAACATCCCTATGGTTCAAATTATTTTATGCTCAATTTGATTATTGATTATATTGAACCACAAAATATTAGTAAAATATCAGGTATTCCTGATAATTGGAATAGATCATTTTATAATAAAAAAGCATACGCATATAATTCATTTAAGGAGCTTGTAGAAAAGATTAGAGCAAAATATTTATTGATCTCTTTCAATTCGGAAGGCTTTATTCAGCATAATGAAATAGTTAATTTATTAAAAAAATTGGGAAAATTGGAAATCCTGGAAACAAGATATAATACATTTAGAGGCAGCAGAAATTTAAGAAATAGAGATATACATATCAAAGAATATTTATATTTAGTGGAAAAATAGAAAAGGCATTACCTCTTGAATAAATATCGAAACTATGATATTAATGAATATTAGAGTAATGATATGATTAAATTAACCATTAATGCAATCAAAAAAGAGGCAAAAAACTTCTCTATTGCCGAATCTAACCATAATGAGCCGTCCATTTTCGGTTCAACTGACGGGAAAGCCGTTGGCACTTATTTAGAACATAAATTCCAGAAATATTTGGAAAGAACATATACCTTCATAAAAGGAAATTCTGCAAGCGGTATAGACTTCCCGGATAAAAATATAAATACCGATATAAAAGTAACAAGTATTACTCAACCCCAATCTTCATGCCCATTTAAATCAGCCCGGCAGAAGATATATGGATTGGGGTACAATCTCTTGGTATTTGTGTATGAAAAAATAGACGACAATAAAACCAGAAAAAGCAGACTGAATATTTTGCATACTGTTTTTGTTGATAAAGAACGCACCGGAGATTATCAATTAACTACGTCAATCTTGTCAATTATTGATAATAACGGTAATAAAGATGATCTCATATCGTTGTTTTTTGACAAAAATTTACCAATAGATGAAATAGCAGCCTTAAATCTGGCGGAAGAAGTTTTACAACATCGACCGAATGTAGGTTATTTAACAATTTCTAATGCGCTCCAATGGAGGCTGCAATATGGCCGAATTATTGAAAAAGCCGGAATAATTGACGGGATTTATAGACTAAAATGAAAGCAAAGGATCAAATCCCAAAAAAAGAATTTGGAGATTTCCAAACGCCATTTGAATTGTCCAATATAATGATGGATATATTAAAAGAAATAAATATAAAACCTAATATCATAATTGAACCAACTTGTGGGTTAGGCGCTATTTTAATGGATGCTTATAATAATTTTAATCCTCAAAAAGCGATTGGAATAGAAATTAACAGTAAATATTGTAATATTTTATTTGAAAAACTGAAAACGAATAATAATATATCAATTATTAATAACGACATTTTTATCTCTCTTAAAAATATCGAAAACGAAGTTAATCAGAATGATACCTGTCTGTTTATCGGGAATCCGCCCTGGGTAACTAATTCAGAGCTTGGTTCACTAAACAGCCAAAATATACCGGTAAAAACAAATTTAAAAAATCTGCGCGGCATTGATGCAGTTACCGGAAAGAGTAATTTTGATATAGCCGAATATATTATACTAAAATTAATCGAAGCATTTAGGCCGCATAAAGCTATTTATGCATTTCTCTGTAAGACTTCTGTTGCCAGAAACATATTAAAATATTGCTGGAATCAGGAGATTTATTATAAAGAATCGTATATTTTTCCCATTGACGCAAAAAAATATTTCAATGCATCTGTTGATGCCTGCTATTTTATTGTTGATGCATCTGAAAAAAATATAAAAAAAGACTGTAAAGTATATGAATCAGTTGAAAAAAGAATTTATAAATATGATATTGGAATATATAACAATGTCATGGTTTGTAATACAAATAATTTTAACACTCATAACTATTTAGGCAAGAGTGATTATAATTGGAGAAACGGCATCAAGCACGATTGTTCAAAAGTTATGGAGTTTGACATTATTGGTTCAAAAATAATTAATGGATATGGAGAAAATGTTGAAATTGAAGAAGAATTAGTTTATCCGCTGCTTAAAAGTTCAGATATAGCAAATGGCAAGATTGAAATAAGAAAAAAGATTTTAATAACGCAAAGATATATTGGAGAAAAAACCGATTATATAAAAAATAAATATCCAAAAACATGGCAATACCTCAATGATCATATATACGATTTTGAAAAAAGGAAGAGCAGTATTTACAAGAATAAACCCGTGTTTTCAATATTTTCTATAGGTAATTATAGTTTTTATCCCTTTAAAATTGCAATTTCAAGTTTATACAAAAAAATAAACTTCAAAATGTTATATCCAATAATGGAGAAACCTGTAATGGTTGATGATACTTGTAATTTTTTATCATGTAATACCGAATCTGAAGCGGATATACTATATTCTTTATTAACCAGTCATGATGTGGAATTATTTTTGAACTCATTAATATTTTGGGATTCAAAAAGACCTATCACTACGCAAATATTAAATTCTATTGATTTAGGAAAAGTAGCTGATAATAATGGCTTATATAAAAATTATACTACACTAACAAAGTATAATAACTTAATAAATAACGAAAGTTCTGCACAAATGGCTTTATTCTAAACAGCATCCGCTACACAGGCAGCAATTGTACTTCCGCGCCCAGGGCTTTTGCCGCTTGCTCCGCGCTGTTCATTCCGGCAATAACAACCTGGGGCTTTTGCGAGGCAAGCTGTGAAGCGAGCTCCCTAAGGGCGGCGGAAATATCGTCTTCGCAAATGTTGATTAGCCTGTCCAGTTTTCGCCTGCGGCAGTCATCGTCAATGCGGGACAGGAAGCGGAGTAAATCGTTGACGGTTTTTTCCGAAGGCGTGCGGGGGCGGGTTTCGCTTGCGTAGCAGCCGATAATCATTTTTTCCAGATCATCGCCTTTGGCAAGACCCCCGGCGTGGGCGGCGCTGTCTTTGAGAATGACGGAGAATGATTCCAGCGAACGCAGCGGATTGGGATCGCGGTAAGTTGACAGGGAGAAGCAGCGCTCAAGGTTGTTGCTGGAAGCTGAAGCGCCGTAAGCGCCGCCCTTCATGCGGATGTTTTCCCACAAAGCGCCGGTGGAAAGCTGATGGGCCAGCGCTGTTTCGGCAGCCTGCGCCAGGGTATCATATTCCGCAGCCCGCAATGTCATGGCGGCAAAACCAACCTGCAATGACGGTGAAGCAAAGACCTCAGGCGCGGGAATAGCGCCTGACACTATTTTGCCTGGCATCCGGTTTTTGGGAGGGCCGAAGCCTTTGAATCGCCCGGCGAGCAGTTTGCCGCCCGACTTGAGGGCGCCGGCTGAACCGGCAAGGCTTGCGATAAGGCCGCCTGAAGCGAGTGTGTCACGCAGGTTTTTTAGTTTGTCGGCAATCACGGCGGCGTCCATCCCGGCAAGACGGTGGACAAATAAAAGTTGTGTTAAGCCGTTCCATGTTTCATCTGTCTGCGCTGAAGCCGACGCATAACGATTTGCTCTGGAAGATGCGTAATGATGTCCGTTAGGTGCAAGGCTGGAGCGCACTCCGTTTTTCATTTCCATAACAAGGTCATGGATGCGCCTTAAATCCGAAAAATCCGCTTCGCTTATCAGGCGCAGGGCCAGGTCCAGCGATGCCGCGGTTTTTTCGTCCAGGCATTTAAGGCGATAGATGATCCAGTCACGGCCAACAAGGTCAAATTCGCCGGAGGGGGTTTCAATAATGGGGCTGCCGCCGCCCGCGGCTGAACCGGTGTGCAGAATGACGTTTAAGCCGCCCACAGTACGGGCAAGCAGGCTTGATACTTCGGCGTAATCCATTCCCGGCAGGCCTACGGAAATAACGGCACGCGTGAAAAACGGAATCCACTGGTAATCTTCCAACGGAAGATTATCAAGGGGAAAGGCAAGGTCGATGTAGCTTATGCCGTTGGTATAAATGTCATGGCACAGCGCGGGAAGGCCCATCAGGTCTTCAAGCTGGCGGTGGATAATTTCAGGTTCGGGGGAAAGGTCTTTTCTGGAAAGATGTGGAATAGCGGCAAGCGCATCGGGACTGTCGCCTTCGCTCTGGATT
>JAITCL010000027.1 GCA_031283105.1 Treponema sp.
ATAACCGAATAACAGCGCCGCGTTAAGCGGCGTTACATTGAATAATGCGACCGGTTACCGCGCACAGTAAAGGCCGCCGTGTACGATAATGCCGGCTTGCTTCAGCAAGCCGAGTGCGCGGCGGAAAACACGGAGGGAAAAGGAAAGGGGGCAACCTGGACGGCAGGGAGTGCATAGTCGGATTCCCCCATCTGTTTTGGCAGCCCCGGCGCTGTCTCTTTTGCCGGTTTACGCACTATGGGAACACTTGCCATTCGCCTGTAAACATGCTACAGTGAATGTATGACAACACAAACTATAGATGTACCCCCGGAGATTCCGGCAGAGGAAGTTATTTTCTCCTATACTCCGGTTTCCGCAGATAAAGACCTTGTATGCGCCGAAAGGGTATGGGATTATAATTGTACCCACACAGAAGAACTGAAAACAAAACTGAAAAGATTACAAGGCAGCCTCGGTGAAAACGCTTTTGACGGGCTGGACGGTGTTGCTTACCAGCATAAAGTCCGTGATGAATGGGACGATTAATTGCGGTTTCTTTTTGATACCAACGCCATCATTAACTTTCTGAAACAAACAACCGATACCTTTGATTTATCATCGTTATTACTGCAACATGAATGTTTTACCAGCGTTATTGTCAAACTTGAGTTGCTAAAATATCCCGCTATTTCACCGGACGAGGAACGTATTATTACTGAATTTCTCCGGCTTATTCCCGTGATACCGCTCAATGAAGCTATTGAGAATGAAACCATAGCGTTAAGCCGTTCTACAAAACTTAAATTGCCTGACGCTATTATCGGGGCAACGGCGATTATATACGATGCAAAAATAGTTACCCGCGATCCGCATTTCCTTAATTGCCAGTATAAAAAACTACCAATTTGGAATAATGAGTAGAAAGATTTTTGTCATTCAAAGTACTTGAAACAACCCATATTCGTTATTGCCTTCTTTATCAAAACAGTTTTTTATTATGGAAAAGTATGTGTCATCATTATGCTCAAACTTACGAAAAATTGAGTAGGCGACAATATCGGCAATTTGGATAGAACGTGACATTCTGGAATCCAGAAACAGCGGCACTTCCGCAAAATTAGCCAAAGTTTCACCCCACCGGTTGCCGATTTTCTGGTAAACCTGCGACCAAACCTGAAACTGTTGTTCCATTCTTGTCTTGTCAAATATGGCTATACCTCTGGCCGGTTCCTGATGCTTTACGAATTTTCGCTTTAAGAATTTGTCAAAACGGCTCGTGATTTGCGTGAAAAGGTCTTCTGCTACATTGTCCCCCTGATTTCTGATAACAGCGCCAAATAAAATGAATTGCCGTGGATAATTGGCGGCGATGTAATTTAAAACCTCCACGAATAAATTCTCGCGCTTGTCTTTTGGGAAATGGCGCCATTCCCCACGACCCGTTCTGAGAGGGCTTCCATGGATTTCTATATCAATCATACCTATATGCTGGTTTACGAGTTTATCAATATTTTGTTGTATCCAGTAATTTTGATCTTCCCGTGTGACGAACCCTGCAAGAACACAATATTTGTCAGTTGTACTCGTCGGTGACCCGGAATCATCGACATAAAGCATATACACGTCAAAGTCCGCCTTCGTAAACAAAAAAAAGAGAGCCGGGCGGGCAAAAGCCCGACGCACTGCATAAAGGCAGCACTCCCAACCCTATCTCTAATAATATCGGTCTAGACCGTATTTGTCAATATGCCGGTACAGGCCAGCCGGAGGGGGCGCTACCTCTACCGCCCTTTAACTAATGTAACAGTATATATGCTGTTACTCTATGCCGGTACAATCTGGTCGGAGGGGGCGAACCCCCTATGGTGAGACTGGTACTTGTAAGATGTATGCCTAGTAAAGTAATTTGGGGGCTTTTGGAGCAAACCTTATAGGCAGCCGCACAAGCCTTTTCCGCAGGAAATGGCTTGTGCGGTGCATGTTAGAATTGCCCCCCAAGTAATATTTTTAGGCATACATCTTGATCACTTCGACAAGCTCAGTGACCGGGTGTTCCGCAACGCCCCCTCCGTCCGGTTTATACTGTCATAAAGTAAATGCTATTACACATTGCATTGATACATTTTTTACTTTAGAATACCAACATGGATGATGTCCGCTTTACCGTTCTAGACCTGATTGATATTGACCTCAAAGACCGTAATTCACTCAATCTTCACTGCATAGGGGGCAGAAAAGGGCTGGCGCGGAAAATCAGCATTCCCGACCTTAACCGCCCAATGGGGGCGATAATGGGCTTTTACGAAGATTTTGCCTATCAGCGGGTTCAAATTTTCGGCAGAGGGGAAATTGCCTACCTGCGCCGCCTGAAAAATAACGGCGAATTCGGAACCATCCGCGACCTGTTCAATTATCCTATACCCTGCTGCATTTTTACCCACAGCCTGAGCCCCCACAAGGAATTCCATGAGATAGCCGAGGCGGCGCAATGCCCCCTGTTACAGACCAGTCTGGGAACCGCCGATTTTTCCGCGCGGCTTATGCGTATTCTGGCCGAAATTTTCGCGCCCCGCAAAAGTATCCACGGGGTATTGGTGGAAGTTTTTGGACTGGGGATTTTGATTCTGGGGGATTCCGGGGTCGGAAAAAGCGAAACTGCTCTTGAATTGATTCACCGGGGGCACCGGCTGGTAGCGGACGATGTAGTGGATATTCATTGCGTAAACGGCAATATGCTGATGGGAGCCGGGGCAAATAAAATCATCGGGCATCACATGGAAATCCGGGGACTGGGAATAATTAACATAACCCACATGTTCGGCGTCCGGGCAATCAGGGATCGGAAAGAGATTCAACTCGTGGTAATGCTGGAAGCGTGGGACTCCGCCAAAGCCTATGACCGGCTGGGAATTGAGGAACAGAGAACGGACATTCTGGGGGTCAGCGTTCCCAAGCTGGAAATACCGGTAAAGCCGGGACGGAATATCCCCATCATCATTGAAACCGCCGCAATGAACGAGCGGCTGAAATCAATGGGTTACAATGCCGCGCGGGAATTTAACAAGAACGTCCTGAAGTGGACAGAGAGCGATACCGTCCGGTCGGTTTTTTTCGGACACGACGATATTATTTAAGGGGAACGGGTATGATAGAGCAGACTATAAAAATTTCAAACCGCGCCGGTATCCACGCCCGCCCCGCGGCGCTGGTGGTTCAAACAACCAAAAATTTTTTGTGCAATATATATCTTGAAAGGGGACGCGACCGGATAAACGCAAAATCAATCATGGGTGTTATAACGCTGGGAGCGGCTTTCGGAACAGAGATAAAAATTATTGCCGAGGGGGAAGATGAACAGGCGGCGCTAGAAACATTGACCCGCCTTTTTGAATCAAAATTTGAAGAGGAATGAAAACGGTAAAAACCCGCCCACATTATTCAATCCTCAACGTAAGAAGCCTGATTTTTATTTATGCGCTGTTGTGCATACTTACCGTGCTGTTTTCCCGTTCTTTTTTTTCCGAGGCCCTGTACGAGGGAAAGGTTCCCGGCAAACTCAACTTGCTGGTGTTTTTCACCATTCCCGCGGTACTGCTGATTTTTCTGGGATTTGCCGCAGCCGGTCTGTTAGGAGACATTATCGCCCGCCGTCCGGGGACAAAATTCAGGGCGCGGCTGCTGGGATATTTTATTGTCATTGTTGTTTTTTCCGTAGCGCCCATAGCCATAGTTACCAGTGTTTCTTTTAACGAAGCAATCCGTTTCTGGCACAGCATTGAGGCCGACGCGGCCAAAGCCGCCGCGCACTCATTCGCTGTTGATAACTTTTCCTTTCACCTTGAACATTTTGAAGATATATTGAAAAAAACCAACTGGAACGCCGTTATGTCATCAAGAATAGCCTTGCCGGCGGATATTGCTTCGGTGCAGGATTTCCAAAAAACCGAAGGCGCATGGAAGGAAATTGCCTTTACCGGCGCCGAAGGCGGAAGACTCGAATCTCCTCCCTCGGAAATCGAAGGTCACATTACACGCGAGATGCCCCGCGACACGGGATTGATTCGTTATGTGACACTGCCCGCAAGAAATCTGCTCAGGCTGGTCAATTATAATCTGGGCGCTGACTTTGACCGGGGAATGGCAGCCATAGAAAATCAGGGAGAACGTTTTGAAGTAATCGGCATCCTGCGGGACAATGCGTCAATTCTGGCGCTGTTTTATTACGGGGTGTTTTTTGTCCCCACCATGCTGATGACGGCGATTATCGCCATTTCTTTTACCCGGCGCGTCACCAACCCCATTGTAGAATTGACCGAAGCTACCCGCCGCGTTGCCGAAGGGGATTTTTCAATACAGATACTTGCCCGCCGGGGCGACGAGCTGGGGCTTTTGATACGGTCATTTAACGCTATGGTGCAGGATTTGGAAAAATCACGGGCGGCGCTGGTCAAGGCTGAAAAAATTTCAATATGGCAGAACATGGCGCAGCAGCTTGCCCACGAAATAAAAAATCCCCTCACCCCGATAAAGCTGTCCGCCGAGCGGGTGCTGCGGCGATGGAGCAATGAGCCGGAACAGATCGGCGAAATCATCGAAGATTCCATGCTGGCGATTATTCAGGAAACCGAAGGGCTTTCAACCCTCCTCAATGAATTCAGAACCCTTTCCCGCCCGATAGAACCTTCACAGTCATGGACAAAAATCAGCGAAACCGCCGAAGAAGCGATAGGCCCCTACCGCAGTTCCTATCCCGAAGTGCTGTTCAACACCGGTAACATTGACGGCGCTGTAGCCGTTAAAATTGACAAACACCGTTTTGTGCAATTATTGACCAACCTGCTGATAAACGCCATTGACGCAATGGACGGCAAGGGTCTTATTGAACTACGGACAGACTTTGTGCAAAAACGGGAGATGCGGTTTTGCAGACTCAGTATCAAAGACACCGGCAAAGGCATTGCACGGGAGTCGATCCCGCAGATTTTTACCCCGTATTATACCACCAAGGAATCGGGTACCGGACTGGGGCTTCCCATTGTCGAGCGCATCGTCAACGATCACGGGGGAAGCATCTGGTTCAACTCCGCCGAAGGAATGGGAACAACTTTTTTTGTTGATCTGCCGGTCAGCGGGGAGGCGGTATAATGGGACATACCATGTCGCCGGCAATTCTTATCATTGACGACGAGCCGGGGATCAGGCAGGCGCTTGCCTCGATTCTTGAAGATGAAAAATACCATGTACACACTGCGGAAGACGCCGTCGCCGGCATGGAAATTCTGAACAGGGAAAAAACTGATGTGGTTTTTCTTGACGTGCTTCTGCCAAAACTGGGCGGTCTTGAAGCGCTGGAACATATACGCGGCAGTTGGCCGGAACTGGAAGTGGTGATGATTTCCGGTCATGCCAACATTGACATGGCGGTGCGGGCGGTCAAGGGCGGCGCGTTTGATTTTCTGGAAAAACCCCTTTCGCTGGACAAGGTGCTGACCGTCTGCCGCAACGCCCTCGCCATCGGAAACCTCCGCGAAGAAAACCGCCGCCTGCAAAAAAATGTTTCGCTTGCCCAAAGGGAGTTAATCGGCGACAGCGCTGCCATTAACAAGGTCAGGGCTTTGGTCGAACAGGCTGCCGCCAGCGACGCCCGGATTCTTATTACCGGGGAAAACGGCACCGGCAAAGAAGTGGCGGCACGGGCGATTCATCTGCGCTCCGCCCGCGCCGACCGCCCTTTTGTAGAGGTCAACTGCGCCGCCATGCCGGAAACCCTTATAGAAAGCGAATTATTCGGCCACGAAAAAGGGGCCTTTACCGACGCGGTTTCCAGCCGCAAGGGACGTTTTGAAATTGCCCGCGGCGGCACGCTTTTTCTCGATGAAATCGGCGACATGTCGCTTTCGGCGCAGGCCAAAGTTCTGCGGGTTATTCAGGAACAGAAAATGGAACGCGTAGGCGGGGAAAAAACCATTGATACCGACGTCCGTATTGTGGCGGCAACCAACAAAAACCTCGAAGAAGCCTGTGCGCGGGGGCGTTTCCGGCAGGACTTATATTTCCGCCTGAACGTTATTCCCATTCATATTCCCCCATTGCGGGAGCGGCCCGGCGATATTCCCCTGCTGCTCTGCCATTTTCTTAAAAATATGGAAACAGAAATCAAACTGGAAAATGACGCGCTGGAATTGCTGGCATCCCATGACTGGCCGGGAAACGTGCGGGAATTGAGAAATCTGGCGGAACGTATAGCGGTAATGCATTCAGGCGGCAGTATCAACAGGAAAGAGCTTATGGGGCTTTTGAACAAAAGCGGCGGTCTTACCGCCGGTAAAACCCGTTCCCCTGCCCTGCCGGGCGTAACTGCCCTTCCCGATACGCTGCTGGAACAGAATTTCAGCGATGCCAAAGAATCGTTTGAAAAACGCTATTTAGAGTTTCAAATTTCAAAAAACAATGGTATAATTTCAAGGACTGCTGAAGCTATTGGAATATATCCGAGCAACCTGCACGCAAAGCTGAAGAAATACGGCATTGCGGCGCAAAGTATAAAGAGAGAACCATGAAGGAACTTACCAAACGCCAGAAAGAAGTATTGTCATTTATTGCCGCTTATATAAAAAATCATTCCTACCCTCCCACGATACGGGAAATCGGAGACTACTTTTCAATTTCCGTAAAGGGAGCTTATGACCACATTGCGGCGCTCAAGCGGAAAAAGTGCCTGAAGCAGGATAACAACCGTTCACGCACCATGGAACTGGTACAGGCAAAGGTCGATGAGGATTTGGGAACGGTATCAAAAATTCCCATTGTGGGGACTGTTGCCGCGGGCATTCCGATTCTTTCCGAAGAAAACTGGGAGGGAACCATCACCCTCCACCAGTCCATGCTGAAAAAAAACAAAACTTATTTTGCCGTCAAGGTGCGGGGAGATTCCATGTCCGGCGCGGGGATTATGGACGGCGACATGGCGATTATCGAAAAAATGGCGATTGTTAAAAACGGTGAAATTGCCGTAGCGGTTATAGACGACGCGGTCACCCTGAAACGTTTTTTCAAAGAAAACGCCCGTATCAGACTACAGGCGGAAAACCCCGCCTATAAGCCAATCTACTGTCAGGACGCGCGGATTTTGGGACGCCTTGCCCAGATAATCCGTTATTATAAATGATGGCCGGCGCATATATTTTCCTCGGCCCGGAAACCGGAAAAAAACAGGACGCCATTGCAGAAATCAGAAAAAAACTCGCCACTGAAAGTGGCGGCGCCGTTGACGGCAGCCCTCCCGAAGAAACGGTTTTCTACGCCGGTGAAACTCCGTTAGTTGAAATTGCCAACGCGGTGCAGAACCACAGCCTGTTCGCCCAGTCGCGCCTGTTCATGGTCAAAAATGCCGAGCAGATAAAAAAAAAGGAAGACGCCGGCCTTATCGCCTCCTGTATGCGGGAACTTGAATCAGGCACCGTATTGATTCTTGTTTCCGATGAATTTAAACTTGCCGCCGGCCTTGACGACTGCGTTCCCAAAGAAAACCGCAAAGTTTTTTATGAATTGTTTGAAAGTGAAAAAAACGAATGGCTGCGTTCATTTTTTACGCGCGCGGGTTACCGTATTGATTCCGACGGCATTGACGTAATTCTGGAAATGGTCGAAAACAACACCGACGCCCTGCGCCGTGAATGTTCGCGGCTGATGCTGTTCCTGCCCAAAGACCGTCCCGCCACGGCGGCGGACATTGAAAAGTGGCTGTCCCACAACCGGGAAGAATCGGCCTTTACCCTGTTCTCCCGAATCGCCGCCGGCGACGCTTCCAAAGCCGTTGAATCGCTGCACACCCTGCTTGCCGCAAAGGAAAGCGCCCAGGCTATTTTGGCGAGCCTTGCCTGGTGTTTCAGAAAACTCCGCGGCTATCTTGCCCTCGCAAGAAACGGCGAACCAAACAATTTTGAACTGAAAAAAATCGGCATTTCTTCGCCCAAAGCCAGAGACGATTACACAGCCGCATCCCGCCGTTACAACATTGCCGCCGCCGACGCCTGCCTTGCCCTTACCGCCGAATACGACCTGCTCACCCGCGCGTCAGGCGCGGCGCTGGAAGCGGTGTTAATGGATGTGTATTTATTGAAGATAATGAGCAAATAACAAAACTTATGTTTAACAGTATACCGAATCGCTTTCCGGCACCTGACACTCGGCGTGGCCAGTGATTCATAAGGCTTTACGCCATAACCTTAAACAAAATATCTCTGCGCATACTGATTGTTTTTCGGCGCTTGTTGTTGGCTTCTTCGTTGGGGATAAAACCGTTTTTCAGGTAGAAATTCAGGACGCTTTCATTGTGTTCAATGTCAGCGTCAACGGTGATAAAGCGGCAGGCAAAATATTGTTCGTTACAGGCTTCGGCGATCTCAATGGCCATTTCCACCATAAGTGAACCGATACCCCGGTATTTTTCCCGAAAGGGAGCAGAAACGGCAAGTTTTGCAATTTTCATGGCGGGGACAGTTTTAAAGGGATAGTCAAGATTATGGAGTTCTTTTTCTGTGGCTGATAATTTTATGGCATCGGCTATAAGAGACATATAAGCGACGATAGCCCCGGTGGAACGTTCAAGCAGAAGCCATGTAAGGGCCATTTGGTCATTTTGAGACCTAAATGCCTCGTGTAACAAATATTCATTGTATTCTTCAATCGGGCATAAAAAACTATCCAACCGGGTTTTTCGCGTAAGCTGTTCCAGAGAAAAAAGCCGCCTGTCGGTTATAATGGATTTTTTGCTATTTGGATTCATTTTGCCGTCAATTCGTTAAACAGTTTCCGGCGCGCTTTGGCCCATCTAACATCTTCGACGGCTGGTTTACGGCGTACCTGAGCGATAACTTCACGGACAATTCTTTTGTCTTTTATTACAGTAGGCTCTACTGGTTTTATTTTGGCTGCCATTTTGTTACCTCTATTTTAGACTATATCATGTTTTTTAAATTGAGGTCAATGGTCGTATCTTCATACCTTCGTAAAAACTGTGTCAGTTTAACCAGCATAAAAATGGCATTTAACACCCGGCGTGGCTGTGACAGCTGCCTTTTCTTCAACCGTTCAATTCGGCGATAGGCGTTCCGCGCCGCCTGTCGAATACCTTCGCCATGCGAACAGTTTCCCGGCTGGAATCGATAGCTTTTGCTTGAAGCGGGCCGCTGCCATTCACTGCATTAACTGCCGCCGTGACTTTCGCCAACAAGTCAGACGCCGATGCATTAATCACATAATCGGCATCAAATAGGATCTTCCACGGTGCTGATGTTGTTACTTTATATTTGTACTCTTGAGATTCTACAAATTCTATATCGGTCACCCCATCTCTAAATGTAGAGTCACAATTGTTTGCCAATATTCCAATAGTTTTAGCCGCCGTATCAAGTGCGGTCGTAAGCTTTGCTTTCACACTCACCCACTGCGCGTCGGTCAACGGCTTCGTGCTGCTGACGTTTGTGTAAAGGTTGGTACCAAAGTCGATCCTTTCGTCGGCACGCACTTTCGCCTCGTCTTTCTTCGTCGATTCCGGTTCCGTCGGACATCCGGCGAGAAACACCGCCAACGCGGCCACTCCGGCCACAGGCGTCGCCACCTGCGTCACGGCAAGGATTCCCGATAAGGCCCTTCCCAGCTTTCTTTGTGCTTCTGTGTTTTTCATTCACTTTTCTCCTTTATAATTTTCACCGCGAGAACAGAGCAGAAGCGTCCAAAAACGGCGCCTGTCACCCGGTGTGGTCTGTCCTTCACTTAGCAAAATGCTAAGAATATAATCAATTTTATTGAATATTAGCTATTTGTCAAGTGGCTACTTAGCATTTAGCATATAGCATGGGGTTAAAAGAAAATTTTGTTCAAAATTTGAAGAAATTCAGGAAAATAGAGAGCATTTCTCAGGCAAAATTAGCGACTTTATGTGATACCGATTTAAGTTACATAGGACAGATTGAGATGGGTAAAAGGTTTCCATCGATCAAACTTATTGAAAAAATGGCTGTAGTTCTTGACGTAGAAGCCTACCGTCTTTTTATGGAAGAACCCGGTATGCAATATGGCGATTTGGATGAAGACGATGACTTTCTGTTAAAAATACCGCCAAAAACCCGCAATAGAGTGATTAAACGTCTCAGTGAAGCCCTGAACGACTGCGTAAAACAAACATTAAGTCCTCAATAGGGCAAGTCACGCACGGGTGACAGCCACCAAATTTGCACGCCACAACTGCTGATATAATAAAGGGTATTATACCGCAGGGCAAGCCCTGCACCCGCCGCCTACGGCGGCTTTCCGCGGCAAGCCGCGGGGTATCCTCAACCGAGCCCGTAGGGCGAAGGTTCCCCTCTTGATTAAACCCTTCGTTTCCTCACTCGCTCGGTCATGTCCGTGCAAGCACGGCCGCGACCTCGCTC
>JAITCL010000037.1 GCA_031283105.1 Treponema sp.
CCTTCCTTTATGGCATCCGTCTGGTATTCAAGATTCATATATTGAAGATCGCCTGTGTGGGTTAACCCAGCCGGAGTTTTGATTGATTCAGTTTCTTTATTAAAATATTCATGCAAGACACGGACATACATTAAGTATGGAGAAGGAAATTTTTCAAGCCATGTATGTTTAATGACTGTTTCAAAAAAATCATCTTTTGTAGAAGCGTCAACAAGAGGAACGGCCTTCTTCCAAAGTTTATTAAAAATTTCAGACGCTTCCGCATAATCAGGATAATCACGGAAGGTAGCATTTATTTCTGTTCTGCCTTGCAGGCCCTGAAAAGACAGGTTACTTGATCCGACAATGACTTTTCCAAGATAATCGCCGCCTTCACTGTGTTCTTCACTGTTGGTAAAAACATACATTTTAGCGTGGGCAGGTTCTCTGGTTTTTTTAACTTCGAGGGTTCCGTTATTAAGTTTTTCCAAAAAAAACTTAAATGAATCTTCGCCTTCTTTACTGTCTGTCATATCTGCTTCATTAATTATTCTTTTAACATTTTCCTTATAACGCTTTTGAATTTTTTGTATGGACTGATAAAAGTCAGATTTTCCATTATCTATATCAATCCATTCTCTAATTAAGTGGTTTACAGTAACATCCGCCTCCATCCCGACAAGGATTCGGAGATTTTTCTCTTTAATTTCCTTGTATATCCCATAAAAACCTGAAAAGTAGAAATAGCCAACCAGAAAATCAAGCTGTTTTGAGTGAGGAATAGAAGTCCCCAGGATTTCTGAGAGTAATTTCTCCTGATTGGTGATGAATCTGGCCAATTATTACTCCAGTAAAAAGGATGCTCCTTTATGCTTTCAACATCCATTTCTGATGCTTTGGGCATGGGGTTGCTATAGGAGTATTTTAACATTACTTTAAAGGAAATGTAAGGGGGTGGACAGTAAAATTGCTGTATACTGTTTCTTAATAATTCTATAAATCCATGCCTATTAATCCCCACTCCACCCACCCCAAACTGCACTTACAATAACTCCCTTTTTTGCCGATAATTACCAAAGGAGTGTAAATGTATATGAACGATACCGGTTTTCCCGTTGAAAATAAGCCTAGGCAGCGAAAAATACCCTTTTCGTGGGTGTGGATTGCGTCTACGGCGTTGTTGTGCGTGGTGTTTGCGTTTGCGTCGGTTCCGCGGGCGCTTGCACAGGTGCGGGAGGGGGAGGCGCAGGCGTCGGGGATAAGCGATAATGCCCAGAAAAACCGCAGGTATACCATAGTTATTCAGCAGGTGTTTGATTTTATACAGCGGCATTATGTGGAAGAGGTAGATTCCAAGGTTATTTTTGAAGGGGCCATGACGGGGATTTTTAACGCGTTGAAGGACCCCTATTCGGCCTTTTTACCGGAATCGGAAATGAGGGATTTGAACGACACTACCCAGGGTTCTTTTGGCGGGGTGGGCTTGTATATCCATAAACTTACCGGAGAGTCGTCCTATATTGAAGTGGCGTCGCCCATTGAGGATACTCCGGGCTGGCGGGCCGGGATTAACCCCGGCGATTTAATCATCGAGATAAATGGCGAATCAACTGACAAACTTACCACCGATGAAGTTTTGTCCCGGTTAAGGGGAACGCCGGGAGTGGTGGTTAATTTGCTGATACGGCGGGGAGAGAAACTGGAATTCCCTATCAGCCTGACCCGCGCTGTTATCGAAGTGCCTACCGCAAAACACGCCATGATAGGCAGAATCGGCTACCTTAAACTGCTGACCTTTACCCCCATGACCGCGGATCGCGCCACCGATGCAATTAACGAATTTAAGGCAATGAATTATCAGGGCATGATTCTTGATCTGCGGAACAATTACGGCGGATTATTAAATTCAGCGGTAGATATTAGCGGCCTGTTTCTGGACGGCGGGGTAGTGGTCAGCACCAAGTCGCGGATACCAACGGAAAACCATGTGTTTAATGCCCGCCGCAGTACGCTGGTTTCTCCTAACATTCCCGTTGTGGTGTTGATTAACAGAGGTTCCGCTTCCGCATCAGAAATTGTCGCCGGGGCTTTGAAAGACCGGGGCAGGGCATACCTCGTCGGGGAAAAATCCTTTGGCAAGGGTTCGGTGCAACAGGTGTATCCCCTTGATACTGCCGGTTTTAAAATAACCACCGCTCGCTACTACACACCCAGCGATGTCAACATCGACAAAATCGGCATACCGCCCGACCGCTTGATTAAATTTCCTGAATTTACCGATGCCGACGCGGATAAACTGAGTAAATTAATTAATGATAATAAAATTCGGTCTTTTGTCAGCGGTAACCCTCAGGCAGGCGCTGCTCAAATTGAAAATTTTGCAAAATCGCTGGAAAAAGAATACAATCTCGATATTTCTCTGCTTAAACGTCTTATTCGCAATGAACAAAACCGGACGACTATCGCCCCGGTGTACGATCTTGAGTATGATGTCCAGCTTCAGGAGGCGGTGAATATCCTTAACCGTGAAAATTTCCGCACTCTGATGCAGACCACCAAAACGCTCAAGACTTTGCAGGAAGAAGCGGCCACAGATATGGCGCTCGCTTCATAAACGGATTTTTCCGCAGGTTATGAAGCAATTCATCCTTAACGACAAACCGGACAGGAACGGCCAGGTTCGGCTTGAAGGCGGCGATTACCACTATCTGGTACGGGTACGCCGCCTTGCCCCCGGCGAATGTTTTCCCGCCCTTCTTCCCGATGGCGCTGAAGTAGTCGTGCGGATTTGTTCAGTTGATAGCCAGACCGTTACCGGTGAAATTCTTCACGGTGAAAATTCCCGTCCCGGTTCCCCCCTGCCGCCTATCATTCTGTTTCAGGCTTTACCCAAAGGCGAAAAAATGGACATCATTGTCAGGCAGGCTGCCGAAGGGGGGCTTACCGAAGTTGTGCCGTTTGTGTCGGAATTTTCCGCCGTCAAAATCGAAAAAAGCGGCGGGCAAAAATTTTCCCGCTGGGAACGGATAATCAAAGAGGCGCGGCAGCAAAGCGGCTCAGGCACGGCAACGGTGATACGGCAGCCGTTGTCCATAGACGGTCTTTTCACACATTGGGAACAGATAAAAATACAACAGCCCGGCGTTCTTGGCTTGTTATTTCACCATTTGCCCCTTGCAAATATCAGCCTCCACGGGTATCTTGATAATAGCCCCGAAGCGGTTGTGCTGACCATTGGACCGGAGGGAGGTTTTTCCCCCGCCGAGGCGGAGCGGTTTCTGGCCGCCGGATTCAAACCCTTTACTGTCGGGGGTACGATCCTGCGCACGGAAACAGCCGCCCTGTACGCTCAGGCGGCGGTACGGATACTTTTATGGGAGAAAGATTCGTGGGAGATGAAGTAACACCAGGTCTTGCCGCGCAAAAAGATCAGGCCAAAGAACGGGTAAATTTCCTCAAAGTACCTATTGATATTGTTGAGCCGAACCGGCTTGGTCTTTTGGTATTTAAACTGCTGGCGGAAGGAACAGAACAAAACATCGTTCTGCTTTCCCTGTGGGATCTCCTGCGCGCCCGGCGGAATGCCGAATACCGGGACTATGTAAAACGGGCGGCGCTGGTTATTCCCATTTCAAAAAGTATTATCAGCGGCATCCGGTTCGTGCTGGGGAAACAGGCCGTCCGTTATATGCCATTTGATTTTGTGATAAGCCTGTTGAGGACGCTGGAAGGCTACGAATTTTCCAGTTATTTCTTGGGCGGGAAAAAGCGCATTTTGACCAAAGTCGAAAAAAACATCCGTGAAACTTTTCCCGAACTCCGCATTGTGGGACGTTATCCCGGCTGGTTCAAGCGGCAGGATGAGGCGACCATAATCGAAGCGATTCGCAAGGCTTCGCCGTCGCTGCTGTTGGTTGGCAAAGGGGTACGGGGCGGAGAACACTGGATTGCCCGCAACGGCAAACGGCTGGGAAAGGGACTGCGGCTTTGGTGCAGCGACCTTTTCGATGTTTTTGCCGAGCGGAAACGGCATCCCTCGCGGACGAGCTTCGATTTGGGCATTGAATGGATAGGCTACTGTCTGCAAAGCCCCGTCAAATTGCTGCGGATTTTTCCTTTTTTTTATTATAATATTTTACTTTTGATGTATAAAATATTTAAAATAAAATCCCCTACTTAAGTTTCGCTTTGCCCGACCGTGAGGTTTTTACCACCTTGGATGATTCCGGCGCTTTGGGAATGCCGCTTAACTGCGATTCGCCGGTATGGGTATCCACCTTGTCGGTGTATTTGATTGCTAACGCCGTACCGATGTGGGTGTAGGTTCTGGACCAGCCGGAAATCCAGTCAAAAACGCTTTTTTTATAATTGGCATTGGTATCAATTCTTACATTAATAATATCATCCGCTTCAAGTTTCGCCGCCTCTTGCATAAGGTCTGCAAAAGTAACCTTTGAGCCCTCAATGCGCTTTTTAAAACCAAAGGCGCTTGAATAATGCGTCTCTGTGGCCTGAACCGTCACAATACCCAGCGTAACAAAATCCTTGACCGCAATTGCCGCATAATCCGAAACACCCGCCGCATTAGCTGAGTAATCAGTAATAGTGCACGCTGCCAGCGATAATACCACTGCAATCATAAGAGGCTTTTTTAAAAAAAGCCTTGAAATGTCAAATTTTGGTTTATTCATACTCAATCCTGCCTTAAGTATAATCAATGAGCCTCCGTAGGGCAAGCCCTGCGGTATCTTTAGCGTTGAATTGTATCGTAACGGAGGCTCGTTCGAGAGGAAATTTATTATACCGTCTGGTTTAATATCAAATGCCTCAATGAATCGCTTCCTTATCAGCCGCGGGGTATCTTCAACCGATCCCGTAGGGCGAAGGTTCCCCTCTTGATTAAACCAGACTTTCGAATAATAAAATATAGTCAAGAAACCCATTAATTTTTACCAAAATATGGAAAAACAGATGTTAATATGTTATGCTTTTCCCATGAAATCTGAAAACGCTGTTAGCAAGGCTGCCGGTAAAACCGCTGCCGCCCTGCTGGATGGTTTGCAACACATTATCAAAGGCAAACGTGAATTTTTGGAAATGCTTGTTGCGGCGCTATTTGCCGGAGGCCATGTGCTTATCGAGGATAATCCGGGGCTGGGAAAAACCACGGTGGCAAAGACGCTGGCAAAGTTGATTGATGGCAAGAAAAAACTGGTCTTCAAACGGATTCAATTTACCCCCGACCTGCTGCCCTATGACATAACCGGCGTTGACGTGTTTGATCCCAAGACGCTTAAATTTCGTTTTATGCCCGGCCCCGTGTTGGCAAATATTGTTTTAGCCGATGAAATAAACCGCGCGACGCCCAAGGTGCAGTCCGCCCTGCTTGAGGTAATGGCGGAACGGCAGGTAACAATCGGGCAGGTGACCCACCGCCCCCCTGAGCCGTTTCTGGTGATTGCTACGGAAAACCCCATCGAAAGCGAGGGGACTTTTCCGCTGCCGGCGGCGCAGCTTGACCGTTTTATGATGAAGCTTTCCTTGGGCTATCCTGACCGCAGCGCGGAACTGGCGATTCTTGATGAAAACCCCGCCGGGGATGCGCTTGCCAAACTGGATCCGGTAATCAATCTGGCTGATTTTATGGCGGCAAAAAAAGCGGCGGCGGCGGTGTTCTGCCATCAGGCGCTTAAAGAGGCGATTGCCGACATTATTCGGGACACCCGAATTCACCGGGGTTTTGTTCTGGGGGCAAGTCCCCGCGCCGGTTTACATTTTCTGGAAGCGGCGAAGGCGCTGGCTTTAGTGCGGGGACGTGGTTATGTTATTGATGAGGATTTGGTGATGCTTGCCGTGCCGGTGCTTGCCCACCGTGTGAAACTTCGTGACCCCAGAACTCAGGCGGAAAAATTGATTAGAGAAATATGCCTTGCCCGGATTAACGGTATGAAAACTGGCGGAATAAAAACCGATGGAATCAAAAACGAATGAATCATCGCGGACAGTGCCATTACGAGTAACGGCGCTGCGGGCAGCGTTTATTCCCCGGCCTATGGGGATTTTCATTTTATTGATAATCATTTTTGCTTTTACCGCCGGTGCGCTGCGGCAGGAATGGGCGCTGGTGTTGGCCGGCGCGGTATTTCTGGCATTGTGGGTTTATTGCCTTATACTGACATTGCTCCTTGCGCTGATACACAATCGCCGCGCCCGCCGCGCTTTTATTCGGGTAAGCCCCCGTGAAATTGCCGCGGGCAGCGTTGCGGAAGCACTATATTCCGAAGGAGAAACAGCCGCGCCCAAAGGTAAAATTATTCAGTTGCCGGGGATTCTGGTTCGCTGTCGTTTACTGCTCGCTACCAAAGACGGGCGGCGTATAAGGTATGATTTTAACCCCGCTGTTTCCGCGCCGCATTTTTGTACGGTGGAAAAACGCGGCGCCTATTTTTCCGCTTACGATGAATTTGCCGTGTTTGACATTTTGGGCTTTTTTCGTTTCGCCTTCCGTCTGTCTGCCGAAAGCGACGCGCGTCTGCTGGCAAGTCCCCGTGCGGCAGATGAAACGCCCACGGTAAACGCCCGCGCCGGGGAATCCATGTTGAAGCCGGAATTTTCCCTGCAACGTACCGACAATTTTATTGACCACCGGCCTTATGTGCCGGGAGATGACCCCCGGCGAATCAACTGGAAACTTTTCAGTCACGGCGGCGGGCTTTTTGTCCGCGAAGGCGAGCATGAGCCGCCGCCGCAATCGAACCTTATCATTTTAATTGATACTGAATATGATCCCCTGCTGTACAATAAATCACAAGCGCGGCGGGGAATTGATATGTTATGCGAAACTGCGCTGGCGGCGGCCCTTGCCTGCGCCGAATCGGGAATGGAGGTACTTACCGGATATTCAGGCGGCGCAATGCGCGGGGGAAATACCGCAGAACTTGCCGCATCGCTTGCCTGGCCCGCCGCTTCACCATTATCCGCTTCAGTGAATCTGCCCGCCGTGCCCGATAACTGCGGCATTCTTATTCTGGCGCTTCCCCGTTCCGGCGCGGAAAGCTCAAGCCTTGACCGTTTTTTGAACAGTACCGCACATCGCCGCGCCGGGAACAACGCCCAAACGATAGAGATACTTTTCCTGTATGACAGCGCCGCCGGCAAGGCCGCCACCCGCAGTGAAGAAATTGCCGCCGCCGAAGTCTGCGCCGCATTGTACAACCAGCGCCCCGGTGTCAGGGCGCGGCTTTTGGGAGTATAATATAACGGTGAACCAGCCTGTTTTGACCAGCGCAATTAATCACAAAGTTGCCGTTGTTTTCCGTTCTGCGGCGCTTTTTGCCATTTTGTACCAGCTTCGGCTTGTTGCCGGTGATTTGGCGGATACGGCGGTTTTTTCCATGACGCTGTTTGCCGCTTTTGGGGCGGCGGCTTTTCTTGCCTGTCTGAACATGGGCGGCAAAAAAGTGAATTCACTTGCCGCGCTCGTTACTTTGGGTTTAAGTCCGTGGATTGTCAGGGCTTTTATTGCCATACCCCGGCTGTTAATTTCCGGTGAAAACTTTGCCCTGGCAGTCAACCTCGATTCCCTTTTGTTAAATTTTGACCGGAATAATTTTGTTTCCCTGCTGCCGTTTTACTGGGCCGCCGCGACGACATGGTTTTCGATTCGCTCGCGTGTGTTTCTGCGGGCTGCGGTAATTGCCGATGCGATTATTTTTATAGCGGTTTTTGGCATTGCCCGCGTTTCTGATTTAGCGGCATACCGCTGGCCTGTTGTAATGATTGTTCTGCTTGCCGGTATTGTTTTTGCGCAGGCGCTTGCCCTGCTGTTTTCCCTGCCGCCGGAAATTAAACCGCGGAGAAGCGAAAAAATCGCCGCGATAGCCGCGCTGCTGCTGCTGGTTTTTTTCGGCGGCCTGATTTTTTTGAAGCCGGCGCAGGAGCAGGCTGTCCAAAAAGGCGGCGGTCTGCTGGAACCCAAACTTTTCAGTTTCGATTTTTCACAGTTTCTTAGACTCGATACGGAAATCAGCATGAATGATGACCTTGTTCTTATTGTTAAAAAAAACCCGAATGACAATCATATTTTGATGCGCCGTTCGGTGTTGTCGGGTTACAGCAAAAAGCAGGGTTTTTACCGCATTGAAGAAATGGATGAGAAAACTCATCCGCAGCGCCTGCCTGCGCGTCCAATAACCCTGTTTCCGGCGGAATTTAAATCATCGCAGCGGGTTTATCAGGAATATTTTTTGGTGAATTTTGACGCAAACGCATTTATCGGCATGAAGGAACCGGTGGAAATTACTCCCTACGAAAGCTGGGACTCCTCTTCGTTTAAATCCGCCTATTCGGTGGAAAGTTTAGTTGGCGATATAATGTTCATTAATGAAACGGGCGGCGTTTTTTGGCCTGATCCGCAGGAACTTGGGTTAGGTGAAAAAGAATTTGCGGTGTATACGGCCTATGGCGGCGATGAGCGGATTCGATTGCTGGCGGAGGAAATAACACAAGATGTTGACAGTTACGACGACAAAGTAAATATGATTCATGACTGGCTGAAATACGGCGAATTCCGGTACAGCCTTAAGCCGGGTATTGCGCCGGACGGAGACCAGCTTGCGTGGTTTCTTTTTAACTCCAAAAAAGGTTACTGTTCCTATTATGCGTTTGCCATGACCCTGCTGCTCCGCTCTTTAGGAATTCCGGCGCGGGTGGCGGCGGGTTTTTTCATCGATCCTGAAACCGTCGCCTTTGACTATTACCCGGTGCGCTCGGATATGGCCCATGCCTGGGTTGAAGTGCCTTTTCCCGGCTGCGGCTGGATGGAATTTGACCCTACTTCGGAAAATTTGGCGGAAGGCGAGGAATTCCGTTTTTCTACCGGCATTGACCCCAATCTGTTTGAACGGCTGATGCGCGAGATTCTGGAAAACCGTTCGCGGCTGAAGGTAAAAATGGGTCAGGACAGCAAGGGCGCGTTAACCGACAGCTATTCGCTGGCGCATTTGGCATCCGTATTGATAAAAAAATTATTACTTCCGATATTACTATTATTATTGATAATAATTTTTGTGCTAATCAGATGCGGTTATTTGTTTTTGTCTGTTATGTGCCGTGATGTGCGCGGAAAAGCGGTTTATCTGTGGAAACATACGCGCCGCCGGCTGCGGCTTGCGGGGCTTGGCTGTCCGTCAACATTGTCAGAATCTGAATGGGCGCTTTATAGCGATTCGCTGGTTAATGGAACTTATGCGATGTATATTGAGGCCGCCGCCGCCCGCTTTGCGCCGGAATATCAGCATGAAGATTTTGTTTTACTGCACAATGCCTATCGTGTTTTTTCCGAATCTTACCGTAAAACCATTTCTCCGTGGCGGCGATTCCTTGCGTGGATTCTTCCGCCCATTGCCCTTATTCAGGGAATCCGCTCCGGGTTAACAATGGTACTGTTACTGGTGTTTCTGGCGGTTGGCATGGATACCAAAGCGCAGGATGTTGAGCAGGACTCCCCTTCCGGCAAAAATAGTCTTGACGCAAACGACTTGTTTCGCAAAGCCCTTGACGCGCAATATTCCGAGTATTGGGAACGGGCTATTGATCTTTTCAAGGAAGGCGGAACCAAATATCCCAACGATGGGCGGTTTCCCCGCGCCCTGGGACATCTCTATTACGACCGCTCGCTGTACGGGCTTGCCTGGGACGAGTACCGGAAGGTGGAACAGATAAATCCCTTTGACACTCACAATCTGCTTCTGCTGGCAACTACCGCGGGTTACCTTAACCATGACAAAACATCGGTGGCATATCTTGAAAAATTGCTTGAGATTGATCCCGATAACCGGGAAGCAATCGGCACGCTGGGCTGGATGTACTACAAAGTTCACCGGCTTGAGGACGGCGAGCGGCTGCTTGTCTCCGCGCTTGAGCGTTTTGGCGATAGCGCTGATTTTTCCATGACGCTGGCAACCCTTTACTCGGATATGTACCGTTATGATGATGGAAAACGCTGCTACCAAAAAGCCATAACTCTGGCTGGATCGATGCGGAATTTTACCGCCGTGGCGCATTATAATCTTTCAATTTTGGAATCACGTTTTTACTGTTACGATTTGGCAATGGATGAGGCAAACGCTTCGGTTGAAGCCCGGGACCGGGCATCGGGCCTTCTGGCGCGCGGTGAGTTGAATATACGGCGGCTGGATTTGGAAAAAGCCCATGCGGATTTTCAGGCTGCCCGTGATATTGACCCTTCCCCGCTGTCAAAAATAATCCTTGCCCAAATCTACCAAATTTCCGGTAGGCTGGAAGAGTCCCGCCTTTATGCCCTTGACTGCCTGAAAGCGGGCGATCATTCATGGATGATAAATTTCGGAATAGACCCGATTCGTTACAAGCGGGATATTCATGAAATTCTTTACAAGACCTATTCGGGGCTTGCCCATGTTGAACGGTTTGTACCCTGCGGAACGCCGGAGAAAAAAATTCGTTCTATGTTTAAATCAATTTCATTCCGGTTTTATGCCGCGGTTCACCGCAAACTTTATCAAAAGTACAGCCTTGCTACCGGAGACGCTTATTCCAGCGATGCTTCGCCTTTTGATCAATTTGTTCAATATTACAACGCTTTTGAAACATACACCCGCCGCGCCCTTTTCTATTTAAACAAGGCGCAGGATTTTGAAACCGCCCTTATTCCCGCATCGGCAGCTTCATATAATCTTGAAAAGGGCGTTTTGTTACGCGATAAAAACCTGACGGCGCTGGCGCTGGACGGGCTTGATCCGGTTTGGGAACGTGATTTAATGTCCAAGTGCTACCGTGAATTTGCCCTTTACGGTTCAACGCGTCAAACCGCCGCTGTGGAACTGTTTGCCCTGAACCGCGGGGCGCTGCTTCAAACGGGGATTAGTCTGCCTTTGGAAATTAATTTGTATAATGCGGGCAACAGGGAAAAAACCCTGCGCCGTGCGCTTGCAAAAGCGGGTTTTAGCCGGATTGCCGCCGAAGCCCGTTTCAGGCTTGATGTGAATATCAGCGAATCGGCTGCGGGGACTTACACCGCTTCCTGCGAGTTAGTCGACACGGCTGGCGAAGTAAAGCCGCTGCGCCGGATTATTCCCTTACGTTCCCTGTCCCGTGCGGACATTTACGATTTTGCCGGCGCATTAAGCAACTTTATTTTTTGCGGCATCTAACCCGATAAACGCCATTTAACGCCTGTTTTTTTAACCATTTTTTCATAATCTTTTAATAATTGACTGACAATAAAACAAGCCCTAACGTGTACCATATCATTCAGGTTTGGTAGATATTTGTGTAATCAAGGAGAATGATATGAAAAGGCTGATCAAGCGACCGGGAATTATAGCGCTCATGGCGCTCATGGTTATAATGGCGGCTTGTGAGTACGGGATGGTAGAAAAACCCAGCCCTTATTATCATTCTGGCCAACCTATAAGCGGAGAACCAGACGGTACCTATACGGTAACATTTGACAAAAATGGCGGGGATACAGAGGCAAGTCCAGGGACGATGTCCGTTATATCTCCGGCAACTACTGTTGACGCGCTGCCAACGCCGCCGGCACGGACAGACTATTTCTTTGACGGCTGGAATACGGCGGCAAACGGTTCGGGAACGGAGTTTACCGCGTCAACGTCCGTAACGAAAAGCATAACCGTTTACGCGCAGTGGACGAATACCCCCAACAGCAATGCCAATATCAGGGCGGTTTCGGGTGACGGAGCCAACGCGCTCTACGGTTTGTATGTAGGCGGTATGCCGGGAATCAGCAACGGTACGCCGCAAGCGGATGCGGAAGGCTTTACAGACATAACTATCACACTGAGCGGAAATAATCCGACCGCTGACCCCTCAAGGAGCGTAGTGGTCATTGTCGAAGATAAAAAGGTATCCAAAGTCGAGTTTGGAATAAACAGCGGCAACGCCGAAACAACGTTGAACGATAACAGCGCCCCTTCTACATGGCACGTTCTTGCCAAAAATGATGAATATACCACACCGGATACTGTTGGCAAAAGATGGACTGGCCCGTTAACCGTTGCGGCTCCCACCTCCAGCTCTGTTCGGGGAGTTTATGTACGGATAACCGCGCAGGACGGTACTGTACAGGTTTACCGTTATGTGCAATATATTTCCGTCACCGTCACCAATAAAGTAACACGGGGCGAGCTTTCCGCTCTGAGCATTGGCGGTGTGGATGTTATCAAAGGCGGCGATTTGCAAGGGAGCAACTCAAAAGGTATTGCGTCAGGCTGGTGGAACAGAACAGTGGCGCCTGATTTTGAGCCGGGGTTGGTGACAATACCGTCGGCACAAGCGGCAAGCTGCGCCGTATCCGCAACGGTTAATAACAGCGCCAGTGGCGTCAATATCTCCATTGCTAAAATTTCCGCAAGCGAATGGCCATTATTGGAAAGCAGTAGTGTGACATTTGGAGCGGCAAGTTCCAATACAACCGGCACCGGCACTTTCAACGTACAGAATGGGGATTATATAGTAATCCGGCAGAATGCCAGTCCATCAGATGCCAATTACAAGGCGCTCTTTAGCCATACCATTATCAAGGTAAATTTTGAAGTACCCACAGTAACATTTAACAAAAATGGCGGAGATACGGAGGCAAGTCCGGCAACCAAACCCGTTACACCTCCGGCAACTACTGTCGGAACACTGCCAACGCCGCCGACACGGACAGGCTATAGCTTTACCGGCTGGGATACGGTTGCCGGCGGTTCGGGATCGGCGTTTACCGCAACTACAACCGTAACGGAGAGCGCCACCGTCTACGCGCAGTGGTCGGCATATACATTGTCGATTAGCTATGCTAACGGCGGCGGAACCGGCTCCGCTCCGGCAAGCCCGGCATCAGCGGCTTACGGAACCAATGTTACCATGCCCGCCAATACCTATACCAACGAAGCT
>JAITCL010000039.1 GCA_031283105.1 Treponema sp.
AAAGCAGGTTGTTCAATATCTGCCTGACCCGCAGTTCATCTCCTTTAAGTTTCGCCGGAAAATCACCGTTTATTTCCAGATTTAATGTTACAGGTTTACCGCCTGAGCTTCCTTTGGAAGCGCACCGTACCATGTTCAGAGTAACCGTGTCGCTTAACAGCGGCGCTGTCTCATATACGGCAGGGGTAAGTTCAAAACGTCCGGCTTCGATTTTGGAAATGTCGAGAATGTCATTGATCAATCCCAACAGAGAAACGCCCGACTGATGTATCTGGCTGATGTTATCCCTGCTGGATTCCGGCAGACTTCCTGCCTGAGAACCTTGCAGTTCTATTTCTGAAAGACCGATCACCGCGTTCAGCGGGGTGCGTATCTCGTGGCTCATTCGGGAGAGGAACCAGCTTTTGGCGGCGTTTGCCTCACGCGCTATTTTCGCCTGACGGTGTAAATAAATCAGATAGATAATACCGCTTACAAAAATGGCGGCTACGGCGATAATCCACACTACGGTAAGAATTGATAACAGCCGCCGCGCCTGAACGATATGTTCGTCCTGAATGTCCACTCCAGCGATAGCGGTTATATTTCCGTCTTGATCAAAAATTGGCGCGTAACCGGACAACAGTCCTTCCCAACCGGGAGTGTAATTGCCCAAGCCGTAACAAACCGCCTGTCTTCTTTCCTGTACTTGCAGTATCCACGGCGTGAGGTTCGGATCAAAGGGCGGAGTATCAAGACCAACCCGCGTTTCCTCGTTAAAATCATTGTCAACAATATACTGCATTCCATTTTTCTGAGGGCGGAAATAATATGCGTAGAGAATATCGGCTTCAAGGGAAAAATCAAGCAGCCGTTGGCGCAGGGTGTGATATTCAGGCAGCTCCATATCGTCTACCATGCGGTATCTGTCCAATTCTTCGGCGCTGACCATATTGGCAAGCCTTTCACTCTCCGCTATTAAACGCCGCTCTATATTATATTCCATGGTATGTATGGAAAAAGAAATAAGCGAATTGGCGTATAAAGACACCGCGAGTATGACCAAAAAAGAAAAAATGAACGGTATGGGGATAAGGCTTTTCTTTTTCCGCATAACGGGAATAATTGTATCCGTTATAGGGAGGGTTTTTCAAGCTAACCCCGCACGAAATGACCTTAAACACGCACAGAAAGCGCCTTCAAAAATATGTAAAACTGCCGGTTTTTGCACTATACTGTAAACCGTAAAATTATGAACATTCTTATTTGCGACGATGCGAATGACGCGGCTTTGGCGCTCAAGAAAATTATTGCCTTTTCGGTTTCCGATGTTAATGTAACGGTTTTTAACGCGGGTGAAGACGCGCTGACGTGTATACGTTCCGGCAAAAATCCTGACCTGTGTTTTCTTGACATACTGATGCCGGGCATGGACGGTATTGCGCTTGCGGCGCAGATGCGCAAAGAAGGCTACAGCGGCCCTATCGTGTTTCTTACGGCATCAAATGATTATGCCGCCCAGTCGTATCAGGTTGAGGCTTTTTCCTATCTGCTTAAACCGCCTAACGAAAAGGAAGTTGCCGCCATACTGCACAA
The DNA here is from genome assembly GCA_031283105.1 of Treponema sp. Taxonomy (GTDB): domain Bacteria; phylum Spirochaetota; class Spirochaetia; order Treponematales; family Breznakiellaceae; genus WQXQ01. Next base: position 1,576 of record JAITCL010000039.1, read on the forward strand.
ATTGAAAAATACGCTTGAAGCCGCCGATACCGCAGGTCTTCCGGTTAAAACAAAACAACTGTCAAAGCTGATTATGTTCAAAAATATTTCCCATGTAGAAGTTATCAGGCACAATGTTCATTTTCGTTTGACTAACGGCAAAGAGGTTCAAATAGTCGGCGTCTTTTCGGAAATTATTCCCAAACTGCTTGCGGACAAACGTTTTGCCCAATGCCACCGCTCTTTTGTGGTAAATATGGACGCCATTTCCGGCATACAGGGCAATACGGCGATAATGAATGACGGAAAAAACGTGCCTATATCAAAAAATTTTTCTGAATTCAAAAAACAATATCACAACAGGTTATTCGGTTCTTGAAGAACAAATTTTATGAAGCCTGTTTCTGCTGTATATTTATCCTGTATCCAAGACTGTACAGCACCTTTACCACGGTAAAAAAAGACGGATTACCGGCAGGGGAAAGGGATTTATACAGGCTTGTCCGGTCAAGATTCAATTCTTTTGCAATTTGCCCCATTCCTTTTGAACGTGCTATATCTCCAATGGCTTTGAGCAAATATTCAGGGTCGTTTTCCTGCACGGCAAGTTCTATAACCGCTTCCAATGTACCAATAACGTCTTCTTTAGTTTCAATTTCGTCTGCAAAATTCCAGTCGTCAAATGTGATTTTTTCTTTTTTCATGTTAGTCCTCCTCATCAAAATCGTAGGCGACGGCTACTCTTTTCGCGTTTTTTATATCCTCTTGCTGAGTAGTTTTGTCGCCGCCACAGAGCAAAAGAATAATTTCTTTTCCAATTTCTTTGTAATAAACCCGATAACCAGGGCCATAATCAATACGCATTTCCGAAATACCTTCCCCCGCAGGCTCAACATCACCAGGGTTTCCGTTTTCAAGCCGCTTAATCCGGGCGTTAATACGGAATATTGCCCTTGCGTCCTTCAATTTCTTCATCCATTTTTTGAAGACGCTCGACCTGCGTACAGCCATAATATAAGTGTTGTCTATATACAACACCTTGTCAAGTCACAAAAAGAGATACCTAAAAAACACCTGTATTCCCTCCGTGTTCTCCGTGTCCTCCGTGGTTAAATTCTTCATCGAATTAATCAACGTTTTTTAGGTGTTCCCGTCTTTCCGTGCTGTTTCGAGGGCGAGTTATGCCATTTCGTCCAATTCAGGCTGTTTCTATGATTTTATTAACTATAATGCTTATGGAAAGAAAACACCAATAAGGGAGGTATTTAATATGAAAAACAAAATCAAAAGCGCAGTTCTGTTACTTGTTATCTGCCCACTGTTTCTGGCAGCCTGTTTTAATGACTTGCAGGAGAATGAGAGTACGTTAAGTATCAGTGTCGGCGGCGGTAACAGCAGAATCGCAATATCCGGGTACAAGGGGCTGGATTCTGACGATCTTACCCATATAATTACACTTGACGGCCCCGGCGGATCACATAGCCGGACAATTCCACCGCCCGGCGGAACGGCTTATTTTTCTTCACTGGAGCCCGGAAACTGGAACGTTCATGTAGAGGCATTCCGGGTATATGATGATAACGGCGGCTGGCGGGAATTAATAGCGGTTGGAAACAAAAGCGTAACAATAAAGCCCGGAAAAAACAGCGCCACCGTAACGATGGGCGATCCGCTGTGAAAAAGAACAATGCGCTCTTTTTCGCCATTCTTTTTGCGGTATCGCTCTCCGCGCCGCTGTACGCGCAGACCGCGGCGGAACTGGAAGACTTGCTGCAGATTCAGGCGGTAAGTTATGAACAGGCGGCGCGTTTTGTGCTGGAGGCGGCGGATATAGCAGCGGAAAACGCGGTGCAGCCTTTTGCGCTTGCGGTAGAACGCTCATGGCTGCCCAAAAAAGCGGCGGCGGAAAAACCCATAACGCTGACGGAACTTTCTTTCCTTATGATGAAAGCCTTTGACCTGAAAGGCGGCATAATGTACGCTATCGCGCCCGGCCCCCGGTACAGTTACCGTTCAATGATCAGCCGTTCTTTTATAGAGGGCGCCGCCGACCCCGCCATGACCGTAAACGGAGACCGTTTTCTGATCATTTTGGGAAATGTCTTGAACGCCGCCGGGGGTGATAAGTGAAAAGACCGGCGTTCATATTCATTATGTATGCGCTCTGCGCGGGTTTTGTTTTTTCCTCCGACTTCGGATTGTTATTGGATAACAATGCCGAAGCGGAAGACAAATACTCTTCGTACACTTCCGCTTTCATTCCCTGGTTTTCGCAGACCAACGGACAGGGAATGTCGGCGTATCTTTCCGGTGTTGTCTCGCTTAAATACAATAAGTACGATGACGGCATAAGTGACAATGACGGCTTGCGCAAGCCGGTTCTTCTGCCGGAATTATCCCGCTTTTCTTTTGCTTACCGCTCCGGCGGGCGTTACTCCATTGAAGCGGGACGCATCGAGTATACCGATGTTCTGGGACAGACCGCTTCCGGTCTTTTTGACGGTCTTCGTTTTCAGGCGGACGCTTCCGTTTGCGGCGTAACCATCGGGGCGTTCTACACCGGTTTTCTGTACAAAGAAACCGCGGAAATTCTGATGACCGCCAATGACGCTATTGAATACGCGAAACCGGTGGAAGGTTTGAACGATTATTGCGCGTCAAAAAGAGCTTTTGCCGTTGGCCGTCTGGACATACCGCTCATGGAATATCATAACTTTTCTTTTGAAGCCCTTGCCCAGTTTGACATGAATAACAATGATGAAAAACTTCATTCCCAATACGCGCAAGCAGTCCTTGAATTATTTACCCCCAAAAACATGAAAATATCGGGCGGTTTTGTCTTTGAAACAATGGAAAACAGGAATGGTGATTTAGCCGCCGCCTTCGGCGCACTTGCCTCCCTTGAAACGGATGTGCCCGGCTCCCTTAACGACAGCTTACAACTTACCGCGAAATTCAGTTCCGGCCCCATGAATGAAACATTTACCGGCTTTGTACCGCTGTCTTCGGTTACCCAGGGCATGGTTTTTAACGGAATATTCTCCGGCCTATGGCAGGCAAAAGTTAATTATGCGGCAAGGCTTTCACCATCGCTGTTAGCCGAAACTAACGTGAGTTATTTTGGACGGACATACAGCGAAATCGGCTCAGACGGCAATCTGTACGGCGGCGAATTCTGGGCTTCCCTCGCGTGGCAGCCCCTTGAAGACATCCGCGCAACTTTGGGCGGCGGAATGTTTTTCCCCAAAACGGGAGACGCGTATTGGAAGATTAATGCCGGCCTTTTGCTGTCTTTGTAATTTTTTTAGTAAAGGAGATTGAAGAAAATGAAACATTTTTTCATTTGTATTTTGTTCACGCTGTCGGCAGGTTTTTTATTCGCGCAAGCCCCCGAAGCCCTGATTCGGGAAATGTCCGGCACGGTGGAACTGAAAACAAGCGGCTCCGCGGATTGGATTGCCGCCCGGGAAGGGAATCGTATCGTTAAAGACACCATCATATCTACCGGCTTTAAGAGCATGGCCATCCTTGCGGTAGGGAATTCGACTATTATAGTGCGGCCTCTTACCCGCCTCAGCCTTGCGGAACTTATGAACCAGAATGAAACCGAAACCATTAACGTAAGCCTGAGTACCGGCAGAATACGGGTAGATGTAAATCCCCCTGCGGGAAGCATGGCCAAGTTTACGGTACAAACCCCGACAGCTATCGCCGCGGTACGGGGAACATCGTTTGATATGAATACGGCAAAAGTTCGGGTGCTGAAAGGGGCGGTAAATTACCGGCCGGCAAACGGAAACAAAAAGTCTGTTATGGTAAACGCCGGTGAGGAATCGTGGATAGATACCGGAACAAACAGCGCGGTTAATCCAACCGCCGCCGCGGAAACAGCCCGCAGCCTTCCGAATTTGCCGGGAGAAGATGCCAGGCCGCCGGCAAATAACGGTGCGCGGCTTGAAACTTCCGGCGGGACGCTTACGGTGGATGTGGTATGGGAGTAACGCCATACACGCTGATTTAAGAAGAATATAACCATGGAATGGGAGTAAACAATGCGCCCCCGCTCAATAATGCGCTGCTTTTCCTTAACTATGATCCGCCATTTCATGAATGATTTCCAGCGTGCGCTGGGCGCAGCGGTCCCAGGAAAAGGCGCGGGCGCGTTCAAGACCCAAGCGGCGGCATTCTTCATGCAGTGTGCGGTCGGAGGCAAGGGCGACCATGCGGTCGGCCATGTCTTCGGGGTCGCGGGGGTCAAAGTACAGGGCGGCGTGTTCGGCAGTTTCGGGCAGAGAGGCTGCCCGCGCGCAGGCGGCGGGGATTCCCGATGCCATCGCTTCAATAACCCCCATGCCAAAGCCTTCGTACATTGAGGGAAACACGACAAAGTCAGCCCCTGAATACAGTTCCGGCAGACCCTTCAGGGGGAAATGCCCGGTGAAAAAAATATCGCCGCGCCATGCGGAACCGGCGGCGGCGGCTTTTACTTTTGCCGCGTTGTTGCTGTCTCTCCCCGCCAGTACCAGCCGGTGGGGAAAGCCCGTCCGTTCCTTAAAAATGCCAAACGCTTTGATAAGCCGTATATGGTTTTTGACCGGATGATCAATGCGGGAAACGCAGAGTATATAGGGGCGGCGGAAACTGAAAGGCTGAATCAACAACTCGCTTTCTTCGCCGTGCGGGCGGGGGTAAAAAGCGGAATGGTCAATGCCGTTGGGCACAACTTCGATCAGCGACTCTTTGACTCCCACCAGTTCTATCAGTTCCTGTTTGACCCATTCGCTGACCGCGATAATCCGGTCCAGCCGCCTCAGCGAATTGGGCAGCACGACGCGCAGTATAGCCCCTAGGTGTTCTCTGGTTCGTCTGGTTCCCCAGTAGGCCGCCATGTCATGGACAACGCCGATGGCAGGGCAGGGTGAATGGTAGGGAGGCTGCTTATGCGCGGCGGGAAAAAAACAGGCATTGTATGAGCGGCTGTGCGCAAAATCAGGATACTTGAACAGATGCCACAGGGCATTGGCGGACGTGCCGTTCATGGAACAGCGGGAAATAAATTCAAGGTTAGGCGCGTATTCGCTGAAGGCAAAATGGTCGTATTCCCATCCAAATAATTCAAAAAGGGCGCCCGAAGGGGGGATACGCTTGAGCAGTTGCAATACATAGGCCCCTACTCCCGATTTGCCGCTGTCGCAGGCAAAGGTATCTATCCCGATCTTCATTAGGCATTATACCACACTGGTCATCATTGTTCCAATCCCCTCATCGGTAAACATTTCAATCAACAGCGCGTGGGGCAGCCGCCCGTCAATGATGGATGCCTTTTTCACGCCGCCGTCAAGGGCAAAGGTACAGCAATCCACCTTGGGGATCATGCCCTTGCTGATAACCCCCTTTTTTTTCAAATGTTCAAGTTCAGAACGGGCGGCAGTTTTGATAAGTGAATTGGGGTCGTCCACATTGCGGAGTATGCCCTGCACGTCGGTCATCAGCACAAGTTTTTCTGCTGAAAGGGCGGCGGCAATTTGCGCGGCGGCAATGTCGGCGTTGACGTTCAGCGGCTTGCCGTTGTCAATGCCGAGGCCGTACGCCACCGAAGATACCACGGGGATGAATCCCGCGCCCAGCGCGGAATTTAATATTGAAATATCAACGTCTTCAATATCGCCGACCAGTCCAAAATCATCATCGCTTTTCCTGACCGCCTTGAGCATCGCCCCGTCTATTCCGCACAGCCCGATTGCTTTGCCTCCCGCCTGCTGGATAAGCGCGGTTATGTCCTTGTTTACTTTGCCGCACAGAACCATCTGGACGACTTCCATAGTTTCGCCGTCGGTATAACGCAGGCCGTCTATAAAGCGGCTTTCCTTGCCGATTTTTTTCAGCATCTCGTCAATTTCCGGCCCGCCGCCGTGCACCAGTACGGTACGGATGCCGACGCAGGCCATCAATATGACATCCTGTATTACCGCCGCTTTAAGCACCCCGTTGATCATGGCGTTGCCGCCGTATTTAACCACGATGGTTTTTCCCTGATAGCGTTGAATATACGGCAGGGCGTGAACCAGCAGTTCTACTCTGCCCTGGTAGTTAATCGTTTCACTCATACTGTTTTTTAAGACCGGTAGTCTCCGTTTATTTTAACGTAATCGTAGGTCAGGTCGCAGCCCCATGCCGTTGCGCTGCCGCCGTCCGCTCCTACATCCACCAGAATCTCAATCTCCTCCCCTGAAAGAATTTTTTTTGCCTGTTCTTCTGAAAAAGGAACCGGCTCGCCGTTTACGCATACGGTAATTTCTCCGGCCATGCTCCTGAACCGCACGCCGGTTTTATGAGGGTCGAATTCCGCGCCGGCATAACCCAGTGCGCAGAGAATGCGTCCCCAATTGGCGTCAGCGCCGAAACAGGCGGTCTTGACCAGACTGGAAGCGGCGACGGATTTTGCCAATGTTTCGGCGCTTGTTTCATCAGCCGCGCCGGTAACGGTAACGGTGATGAGTTTGCTTGCCCCTTCGCCGTCGCGGGCCATAGCGCGTGCCAGTTTGATACAGGAATCTTCAAGAGCGCGGGCAAACGTTTCATATTCGCCGCTTCCCGCGGTAATGCGGGGTGCGCCGGATGCGCCGGATGCGCCGTTGGCCATGATAATTACCATATCGTTGGTTGAAGTGTCGCTGTCCACGATAGCGCGGTTAAATGACCGCCGCACCGCGCCGCGCAGGCTTGCGTCAAGGAGTTCCCGGTCAATCGCCGCGTCGGTGGTTATAAAACAGAGCATCGTCGCCATGTTGGGGCGTATCATTCCCGCGCCTTTTACCATACCGCCGAGGCGCACCGGAACGCCGCCTATTTCAATTTCTACGGAAAATTCCTTCATGCGGGTATCGGTGGTCATAATCGCCTCAAGGGCTGCGGCATGGCCGGACGCGTCGCCGCGCAAACTGTTCGCCAGTGCGCCGATGCTGTTCTCGATGGCGGCAATGGGCAGCGGTACGCCGATAACCCCGGTTGAGGCAACCGCCACATGGGCGGGAGAAAGGGCAAATTCATCGGCGGCAAGTTCCGCCATGCGCCGCGCCGCGGCAAGCCCCGCCTCGCCCGTGCAGGCATTGGCATTCCCTGAATTGGCGATAACCGCGTGGAGTTTCCCCCCGGCGATATGCTCCCGGCTGACCAACACGCAGGCCGCCTGTACCCGGTTGGTGGTAAACATCGCCGCCGCGGTACAGTTCTGTTCTGAGTAGATGAGTGCCAAATCCCGTTTTTGCGAGCCGGCCTTAATGCCGCACCAAATGCCGCCCGCCTTAAACCCCTTCGGCGCGCATACCCCGCCGGAAATCTCTTTCAATGTATAACTCCTGTACGGTACAGGTTAGCATAAATGGGAAACAGGGAAAAGGGAGTGGGGAGTAGGGAGTGGGGAATAGGGAATGGGGAGACAATGAGCAATAAGCAAGGTTAGAAAACGAAGCGTAGAACTATCACGATAGGTTTACGGACAAAAACATTGATAATTGCTCATTGTTAATTGTTTCTTTCTCCGTGTCCTCCGTGGTAAATTTCTTCATTCTCTTTGTGATCTTTGTGAGAATCCTTGGGACTAAATGGTAACAATTAATGAGAACGGAAAGCCTTGTCTATCGCTTTAAGGACTTCTTTTTTCACGAGCAATTTTTGTTTCTGTTTGGAGGCAAGCCGGTGGGTGGTTTCTGTATCGTTTTCTTCAGCGAACAAATCGGCTGGTTTTACCCCCAGAGCTTGGGCAAGTAAATCAATGTTTTTAGATGAGGGGAAGCGCTTTTTAACTTCAATATTTCCAATAAAAGTAAGTGAACAATTTATACGTTCCGCCAATTCTGACTGCGAAATACCCAAAAATTGACGATATTTCTTAATATTCTGTGCCAGAAGTGTATGGACACCTGTCATTGACTAATATCCTCCTTCCAACAGTGTCGAGAATATATCAGCACCAGGAGGGGCTTTTATACAATAATCTGTATGTACTCATATATTATGTATGTTATAGCTTTATTATATTGCGTACATTTTAACTAAAGACGGCTATTTTTCACGAAATAATGGTAAAAAACGGGAAATTTAAGGAATTTTAATACATTTATAAAAACGTGTAGGGGTGCGTCTCTATTATAAATTACATTATTATAGCCTAAAAGTACTTGTAAATAAATGAATTATATGGCTATAATTTTACCATAGAGTTTCATTCGAGGGAGCGTAGCATGAAAAAACGCTTTTTCAGTGCCGTTATAGCGGTAACAAGGGGTTATAGACGGGGGTATATTGGAATGAGAAAAACATTGATGGTATGTATGGCGATTATGTGTATTCCTGCGTTTGCATTCTCACAAACAACTGCTACCCTTGATAAGGCCCTCAATGATTCTACTGTTTATTTGAAAGGACGGCTTCTGCCCAAGACAAAAGTTGTTATACTCAATTTTGTTTCAGATTGGCCAAAATTATCTGATTATATTATTGAAGAATTAATCGGCTATATTGTAAACGAAGGAACGTTTACCGTAGTTGACCGGAATAATCTTGAAATAATCCGCCGGGAACTGAATTTTCAGTTATCGGGGGAGGTCAGCGATGAGACGGCGCAATCCATCGGCAAGAAACTGGGGGCACAAACAATAATTTCCGGCGCAATAACGACAATCGGAAACGTATACCGGTTGCGGATCAGGGCAATATCGGTAGAGACCGCGCAAATACAGGGAATGCAGAATGTTGATGTAGTGCAGGACAGCCGGCTTGCGGCATTGACCGGAACCGCGTATGCCGGCCCAGTTAATGTTACGACTAATACTCACCGGGCTACAACAACCGTTAATACAAGCCCCTCTAATGCGGATTATCTTATATTGGCAACTGCTGAATGGGAACCTAATACCGACCCTAAATCAACGGTAAGTTTTACCGTAAACAGGGAAAACATAGACGGCCGGGAAAGGGAAGTGCTGAATGTAAACCAAAAACTTGCAAGCGGTATTCCGGCATGGGCGGAAGTCTTTACCCGCAATGAAGCCCTTGCACAAAAACTGACAAGAAGTTCCGGCATACGCTTTAAAGTATTGGGCGATGGAAAAGGCTGGCAATTATTACTTCCTATGAAGGAAACAGATGCGGATAGCGCTTTTCATCGGGCGGCAATAGCGACCAAAAAAGACAGAGTTGTTGAAATAGATATTCCCTATGCTCAACTGAAACAGCCAAGTTGGGGAAAAAGAGCGGCGTTTAATAAAAACAATATAATTGGTTTATATTTTGTGAGGAATAATGATTCTCCGGGAGGAGCGGGAAATTCTACCATAAAAATTTTTGATATTGAAATTTATTGAAGTCACACATTGTCGCCTGACACCGGGAAGTTGTGCGTAGTGAGAAAACAGGAAGAAATTAACCACGGAGGACACGGAGGGGGGAATAGGCCAGCCGGAGGGGGCGGGCGGGTAGTGGAAACATTTGGAATTCCCCGCCGGAGGAGACCAGAGGGTAACAGTAACGAGGGTAGGGACAATAAAAGCCCAGCACCTACATACCATAATTTTTCGTACTATCACGATTCGTATGGTGATGTAGGTGCTGGGGGGCTCCACAGGCGGATTCTACAAGCGTTTCCGCTCGCCCGCAGCGCCTCCTCCGGTCGGATTTCTGCACATCTGTGGGTCAAGTTTAGTCGAACCGCAGGTTCGCACTCTGCTGCGGGGTATTTTTTTCATTATCTTATCCATATATTAAAAACAACAACCAACCGCGCCAGAGGCGTTACAACAGCCATTATTCCGATTAAAATCTTATTTATTCTATATCTGTCCTGTAAAGAGAAAATAATCATCATTGGAAATCCTATAATATAACACAGCGCTTTAAGGACTTCCGTACCGGAACCATAAGACGGATTGGTTATTGTCATCACAACGCCGGTAAATTGTAAAAATGAAGAAGCCAGCGGAATTATAAGAAACATGATATATCTTTTTTTAAATACTATTTTATCCATAGAGCATATTCCAAAAACAAACAGGATAATACCCGCAAAACCATCCAGCCAAAACCAGGTAAATACATAATCATTTATTCTCCAGAAACGGTCATAATATCCAAATGTTATAATAGCGGAGACGGCGGCCATTATTTCAATAACTATTAAACATGTCATTACATATTTTATAATTTTATCTTTAATTGGAGAGTCTATTTTATTATCATTTGTCTTGTCTTTATGTAAATATAGAATTTGAATACCGTTTGTTATGGTAATAAAAACAGCTAACGGTATCCAGATAACCATGCTTTCATTAAAAGCAAGGAATCCGGCCATGTCCAGTTTTTTTATTAATATAAGAACACAGGTAATAAAACCAATTAATTTTAAAAATTGAAGTCCCGGAATAATATAATTGTACTTTTTTAACCCGATTGTCTTACACCTTTTTACCGT
>JAITCL010000097.1 GCA_031283105.1 Treponema sp.
CAAGATCGTCAGAATAACGATGATTATAATACGCCCGGCTAAGCGCCGTTCCACCTGTCAGAAAAAAACGGACGCCACATTTGCTTATAGTGTTCATCACCCCATCTTGTAATGGGTAAAGGTTCTCTTCGTAATACTGCGAGGGCAAAATCAACCAACCCCGCCGCAAAGAGCCGTCACATAATGCCAGGGAATCCGTTCCAGAGAACGGACAAAAAGTTTTTCCCGGTTAAACGCCCCGGAACTTTCCAGCCGCCCTTCGATTACCGCGAGCATATCCTCATGCGCATCCAGGTAGTCCCAGTTGAGATTACCCATCAGTTTTAATTTTTCTTCATGGGATAGATTCAGCATATATAATTCTTTAAAAAATTGCTAATTCTTCTCGTATTGCTATATCAGACATGAATTATTAATTTTCCTGTTAAATATATCTTGAACAATATTTATTGAGTCTTTCAATAACGGTTTTTAAGAGCGGAGTAAATTCAAGAACTTTGTCAAAAAACCGGACTATTTTTTCTGTTACATATTCATGTGTAATTAAATTCCGCAAATCCTTCAATTTTCGCAGCTCTTGCGCGTCTGCAATACCCCGTTTTTCCGTATTATATGTCGCATCAATAACTGTTCCGCCATCCATGTATTCAACCGCATCGAGACTTCGTAATACTTTGTTTATTAACATATCGGTAGTTCGGGCATATCTTGATGTCATTGCTTCAAAAGCTTCAAACTCCTCATCTGAATAAATGCTTTTTAAGCTGATTGCGCTGCATTTTTCAAAAGAATACATAAGTCGATTTAAGCTTAAATTGACCGCAGATAAATTTTCTTTTAATATTTCAATAGAACCATTATCCATTCAATAATATTCCTTTTGTAACAGCATATTTGAAAAATGCTTCTTGCCCGTCCTTTGATACTACAAGATCGATTTTTTGTTCGCCTATCTTATCATATATTTTTTGCTTTATTTCAATTTCTTCCATAACATCAACTTTTGAAGATAAAACGCCTATGTCAATGTCGCCGCCTTTTTTGTTATCATCTGTACGAGAACCAAAAAGCCAAATATGGGCATTTGGATCAATATTGATAACAGCTTCAACAATTATATTTTTTTCACGCTCTGTTATGCGCATATATCACTAAACAATCCTGCCGTTTTCGATGCGTATTATTCTGTCGCACCGTTCAACGGTTGTCAATCTGTGGGCGATAACTATTAAAGTTTTATTCGCGCTTACGCTGTAAATTTCGTCCATTATTTTTTGTTCTGTTTCGTTGTCAAGAGCCGATGTGGCTTCGTCAAGAACCAGCACTTCGGGATCATCGTACAGGGCGCGGGCAATGCCGATGCGCTGCTGTTGTCCGCCGCTTAGCTGAATGCCGCCGTCTCCTACTTTGGTATGTATGCCGTCCTTGTGCGATAAAAAATCCCAGATGTTTGCCTTTTTAAGCGCGGTTATTATCTTTTCATCATCAGGCGTCGAACCAAAAGAAACATTTTCCGCAACCGTTCCGTCAAAAAGGTAAATACTTTGGGGAATGTAACCGATTTTTTTTCGCCATGAACGGATATTGTCATCGGCGATGAGCGTATCATCAATATAAACTTTACCAAGAACCGGTTTGTGAATACCGGTAATAATGTCAACCAGTGTTGACTTGCCGCCGCCGCTTTCACCGGTAATGGCGATCTTTTCTCCTTTCCTGATTTCCAGCGAAACGCCACTTATTACTTCACCGCCTGTCATATAATTAAAACAGATATTTTCAAGGCGGATAGCGCTTATAAAATTAACAGGATCAAAACCTTCTTCTTCAACAGGCTGGGACAGGCTGTCATAAACATTTTTTATTGTCTCTTCGGAAAATAATATGCCGTTTATTTCCAGCAACATCCTATGTATGGAGGGAAGAATGCGGTACAGGGCAAGAGCATACATTGATATTATCGGAATAACCATGGAAGCGTCTTTGTACAACCAGACAATAAAAACTACAACGGCAATAAGGAAGGAAAATCCGAGGCTTTCAAGAATACTCTTGGGCATGGCGCCCATGACATAGGTTACCATCTCAGACTTGCTATTTTTCTCCAATGCGTTGTTATATGTTTTCAAAATTTCATCTTCATTGCCTTTTAATTTTACATATTTTAAATTGCCAAGAGATTCTTTTAACGCGCGGTTCATATTTCTGCCGGAGGTAAAACTTATTTTACCCTGTATCGCATTTACCTTTGCCAAATATGACAGTATTATTATTACAAAAATCAGCAATATACCCGTTATAATGATTGTCATCTTCCAGTTTAGATAAACTATTACCGCATAAACCATAAGTATAGTGAAAATCTCCGAGCATATGTTCAGAAGATGAAAAGTAACTTTACCGATTTCGTCAGTTTCCCTGCCGATAGAACGCATTAATTCCGCTGAATTTTTTTGCGCGTATACTTTATACGGAACCGACAAATTAATTTTAAATAATTTTTTGGAAAAATGCGTATATATGGCTACAGAATAGCGTTTTGTTATATAGGCGAGCATGATTGAATAAGCGCCCCGGAATAAATAAAAAATAATAATGCTAATTCCAAAAACAATGATGAATTTTTCCGGTGAGGAAAATCCCAAAAAATCAAATGCGGTTTTATAAAATCCCGCTTCCAGTAATTGTGGATTCGATACAATGGAAATAAAGGGCATAATGGCCGAAATTCCGATTGTTTCTACCAGCGAAAAACCGATGGTCATAACCAGCACCAGGATCATAAGAATCCTGTGCCTGCGGGTCATTAACCGTATTAAATTGGTTAATACTTGCTTTATGGATGATATTTTTTCAAGTAATGTCATGGTATTCCAAAAACCACTGTGCGAATAATTTTAAGCCGTCGGTGATGGAAGTTACAGGCTGCCAGCCAAGTCCGGCTTTTGTCATGTCAATGTCAGCCATAGTTACCGGCACATCGCCGGCCTGCATATCAAGAAAGATTTTTTCCGCCGTGCGCCCCAGTTGCTTTTCCAGAATTTCTATGAAAACGGTTAATTTTTCAGGCCGGTTGTTGCCGAGGTTGTATAACACAAACGGAGCGGAGGAGCGCTGATTTCCGGCAGGTTCGTTCCCGTCCGGTATACGGTTAATCGCGGCAATAATGCCGTCCGTAATATCGTCGATATAGGTAAAATCACGTAACATATTGCCGTGGTTGTAAACTTCTATCGGCTTATTGTTAAAAATGGCGCGGGCAAATTTGTAGTATGCCATATCAGGCCGGCCCCACGGGCCGTATACCGTAAAAAAACGCAGACCCGTTGAAGGAATGTTAAAAAGATGGGAATAGGTATACGCCATAAGTTCGTTGGCCCTTTTGGTCGCGGCGTACAGGCTTACCGGATGATCCACGGCGTCTGTAACGGCAAACGGCGTTTTTTCGTTTATTCCGTATACGGAAGAGCTTGAAGCAAATACAAGGCGCTTTATTGTAAAGTTCCTGCATGCTTCAAGGATATTGAGAAATCCGGTAATATTGCTTTCGGTATACGCATGAGGGTTTTCAAGGCTGTAACGGACTCCCGTCTGAGCGGCAAGATTGCACACACATTCAAAATTTTCTTCGGCAAAAAGGGCGGATAACTTTTCGTTATCGGTAATATCAAGTTTGATAAAACAATAATTGGATAATAAAGCGCTCTGTATTTTTTTGCCGTATTGTATTGCTTCCTGTTGTATGCCGCAGTGATAAAGACGGGCGTATTTCAGGTTGACATCATAATAGTCATTGATATTATCTATGCCGATTACACAGTGTCCCATTATTGATGATAATTTTTTAACCAGATGAAAGCCGATAAAACCAGCGGCCCCGGTAACGAGAATTTTCATTTTATACCAATACCAATCCCAAAATAGCGCAGCCCGGCGGACGATACTTCTTCCGGTTTGTAAATATTGCGAAGGTCAAAGAAATAGGGCGATGCGAGTAATTTTGACGCTCTTGATAAATCTATATTTCTGAATTGATTCCATTCTGTCGCAATTATCAGGGCGTGCGCGCCCTGTACAGCGTCATATTCATCCGCGGCAAAATACACGGAATCTTTTATGGTAGCCAAACGCCACTGCGCTTCTTTCATTGCGGCGGGATCGTAGAGGCGGAGTTGAGCGCCGCGGGAAGACAAATATTCACAAATGGAAATTGCGGGGGATTCGCGCATATCATCGGTATTGGGCTTGAATGAAAGTCCAAGGACGCATAGCGTTTTTCCGGCAAGCGGGCCAAGAACCGCTTCCACTTTTTGCGCGGCGCGCAGTTTGTGCTGTTCATTAATTTTTATGGTCGTTTCGATAATATTTTGAATTTCATCGTTTTCCCTGCCAATTTTTGCAAGCGCTCTGGTATCTTTGGGGAAGCAGGAACCGCCGTAGCCAGGACCGGGATGCAGAAACTTTGCCCCTATCCGTCCATCCTTCCCCATAGCTTTTGCCACAGCGCGTACATCGGCCCCTGTTTTTTCGCAGAGGCCGGAAATCTCATTTATAAACGTAACTTTTACCGCAAGGAAAGCATTGGAAGCGTATTTAATCATTTCCGCCGATTCAAGGTTGGTTTCGATAAAAGGAGTTTCATTCAGATAAAGAGAGCGGTATACATCCTTCATGATGCCGCAGGCGCGTTCGCTTTCACTGCCGATGACCACGCGGTCGGGATGGGTAAAATCATAAACAGCGGAACCTTCGCGCAAGAATTCGGGATTGGAAACAACATCGAAGCCAGGATTTTGCCCGCGTTTTTCCAGTTCTTCTTTAACCCAGCCGTACACTTTGCGGCCGGTTCCGACGGGGACGGTGCTCTTGTTTACAATGACTGTATAGCGCGTAATGAGCCGCCCAATTTGACGGGCCGCTTCTTCCACATAGACAAGATCCGCGCTGCCGTCGTCCGCGGGCGGAGTGCCTACCGCGATAAAAATAACGGAACTGTCTTTGAGAGCAGCCGCCAAATCCGTTGAAAAAGAAAGCCGCCCGCACTTGCTGTTGCGTTCTACTACAGCGTCAAGACCCGGCTCGTAAATGGGAATAATTCCCTTTTTGAGAGATTCAATTTTTTCAATATTGTTATCAATACAGACAACATGATTGCCAAAGTCAGCAAGACACGCGCCCGAGACAGAGCCTACATAACCGGTTCCTATTATAACTATATGCGCCATTAATAAAAATGTCCCATGATTAAATATATTTCACGATTTTCACCTGAGGGGAATTTGATTGGCCGTGTGGTATAAAGCTCTCTAAGGTTGCATACATAACCCAGCCGCATATACAGGTTTCGCATAAATGCCGGAAATATTATCATTTCAAGACCGCCCGTAGCAACGATGTTTTTTGTGTCAAAAGATATTTCTGTTAACGGATCACGGTAATGGAACAGGGCCATATCAACCACAGGTGAAATTTGCAACTCAAAATCAAGGATGCCGGACCTGGGCTTGTTGGACCGTCCGGGAGGGGCAAACACCACTACGCGCAGCGGAAAATCCAGGTTAAGCGACAGCATATAGTCGGCAGATATTGCATCGTCCCGAATACCGCGCAGGGCATCGCCGGCTTTTTCGTAATATTCCGGATCGTGGTAGAACCAGCGCCGGAACATAAGCCGCGAAGAAATTCCAAAGAATCTGCTTATGATAAAATGTCCGGCTCCCTTAAACGCATAAGAAACAGACAGCGGATTTTGATCGTTATTTAAACGAAAAAAGTCATAGTTATATGAATTGCTGACAAAAACGGAAAGTCCCTGACGATAATTGGCATGCCAGTCAATTTTTTCAAAACCCAATGAGTGGCCAAAACCCATAAACGGCCCTCTGCGAAATTCCTGCAGCGGCCAATCAGGCAGTTCATGGTTAAATGTCGCTGAAATATCCGGAGTGTAGGTTAGTTCTCCGTACCGGAATACCAGACCGGTAGGTATTTCCCATGATGTAAACAAATGGCTGGACATATACCAACCGTTTTGAAATTCACCGTATTGTATCTTGTACCGGTCGCTGTTTTCCTCATTGAAATTAAAGGTTTCGTCAAAGCCAAAGGTAAAGGTTGTGGTACGGAAAGGCACCTCCACTGAAAGACCGGTAACATTTTGATAATAATAAGGTTCATCAACATCGGGCCGGTAATTAAAGGTATTATCAAACCTGAATTTCCAGGTGTAACCCAGGGCCCTGAACGGCGTGCTGGAAAACACTCCCAGTATGAATGAACTGCGGTTATTTTCATCATAGGAGTATCCCAGATCAATTCTCAGGGGGTTCATTGTTCCCAGAAAATTATAGTCTCTGGCTTTGACGGTTAACCCAAGTCCGGTATGGCTGCTATATTGGGGATACGGCAAGATAATGACATTCCATGAGTCCTCAACCTTAAGGGTAAGGGTTACCGGATATGCGCCGTTTTCCAACTGCTCTCCGATGGAATAACTTATTGCCGCATTATCTTTCAGAACCCGCTGGTTAATGAGAAGCTGGGTTTTATCTTCGATATATTTTTCAAGATTTGCCTGACCCCGCAATTTTTCACCTTCCCGGAATTCTCCCGCATAGACAAGGGCATAGGGACGGGTGCGCCCCTTTATGTCAAACTCAAAGGCGGCAATGACGTATAACCTATCGTTATCAGGGAGAATGACTTCCGATTCCGTTTGATCTTCATGGTCTAAAACAGTCTCCTGAGAAAACAGGGGAAACGCCGCCAATATCAACACCGCCGGCAGCAGAAACAATAATTTCTTCAAAAAAAATAATCCTTAATTTTATATGCCAATAATTTGGCTTATGGTATTCATGAATGAATCCGCTGCCGTATTAACCGCTTGGGCGCTTTTTTCACCGGGAACTATAAGACTTAAATTCCCGCCGCGCTTTTTTTTGTCACTGCCGAGGGCTTGCATAAAATCGCCGGATGCGCTGCCCATGAGGGGATGGGGGGCGGCCGTTTCATAACCGTAAGCGGACAGCAGCGCCCGTATGCGCTCCGCCCGCCGCGGGGGACAGACTCCTAACGCCAGCGCCAAATCGCAGGAACGCGCGATACCCCAGGCAACTGCCTCGCCGTGGGAAATTGTTCCCAGCCCGGCGGTAGATTCCAGCGCATGGCCGAAGGTATGCCCCAGGTTGAGGAGGACGCGCCGACCTCCCCTTTCCAGCGGATCTTCTTCAACAATGGCGCCTTTGAAGCGTACCGCCTGGCTGATGCAGCGGCTTAATGCCGCGCTTGATGTTAACATCCGTGATGCGAAATCCGGCGGAAAGCCGCCGCTGAAACTCCCGTCGGGAAAAGCCGCCGCCAGGGAAACAAGCTCATCCAGAAAATTATCGCTGTCCAGTATGGCGGTTTTGATGAGTTCCGCCATGCCGGATTTCCATTCGGGCAGGGGCAGGCTTGCCAGGCTTGCCATCGGCATATACACATGGCGGGCGGGGAAAAAAGTCCCGGCAAGGTTTTTAACGCCGAAAAGGTCAAAACCGGTTTTCCCGCCCAGGCTGGCGTCAACCATGCCCAGCAGGGTGGTTGATACCAGGGCAAGGGAACAGCCCCGCATATAAATCGAAGCAGCAAAGGCGCTAATGTCGCCGATAACTCCGCCGCCCACGCCGATAAAAGTACCGTCTCTGCCCAGGCCGGCATCGCGGGCGCTGCGAAGAATCGCCTCGACTGCCTGCCAATTTTTATGCGACTCGCCTGCCTGAAGGGTACAAATGGGGATATTGGCATCGCCACGGATTTTTGCGGCGAGAAATTCGGTATTGGTATCACAAATCAGCAGGGGTTTAAAGAAATTCCCGCCAAAATCGCCTGAAATTCCCCCCATACCGGGCAGTTCCGGCATAATATGGGCGGAAGTTTTGAAATTTCCAAAGTTAAAATGCAAATTTTCGATGATTATTCTCGTATAAAAAAGGGCAAAACTCACCCGCCGGAATGTGTTCCAGATAAAAAAAAGGCGTTAATGGCATATACGATAAAAACATGGGCGGCCGAAACACGCTCCAGGAAACCGTATAAATATATATCTTCATATATAGCATAAAAGGGAGACTAATTTCAATCGAATGGGGGTATTATTCCAGGGTAATAGCATTTACTTTTGACCGTATAAATCAGCCGGAGGGGGCGCTGCGGGCGAGCGGGGCGCTATGCGAGATGAGAAAATAGGGAAGAATTTTCACCACGGAGGGCACGGAGAACACGGAGTTTTGATACGACAATCTTTTCTTCCTCCGTGTTTCTCCGTGTACTCCGTGGTTTTATTTTTCTTAAAAATACTATCTAACAAAGAGCGCGAGACTTTCTATGTGGGCAGTTTGGGGGTAAAAATCGTACCAGCGGAGTTCCGCCAATTTATAGCCCCCCGCCGTTAATAGCGCACTGTCCCGCGCCAGCGTTGCTGGATCGCAGGAAATGTAGGCCAGCAGGGGCGGGCCGTCCGCGGCTAGCCGCCGCGCTAAAGCCGGATCGAGACCCTGCCGCGGCGGGTCGGCGCAGATAAATCCGTAACGGCGGGAGAAGCCGCTGTGCGCCCAATGTTCGCCGCGCTGGGCAAAAAAATCAGCGGATGTAAGATGGGTAAGGTTTTCACGCGCCAAAGCCAGCGCGGTTGTATGTTCTTCAACCAGATCGACATGGGAAAACATATCCCCCAGAAAAGCGGCAAATGTCCCTACCCCGCAATATAAGTCCGCCATAGGCAGAGTCCGGTCGGCGTTATCGGTCATACCGTTGACGATTTCCCGCAAATCTATAATCAATTTTTCCAGCATCGCGCCGTTGCTCTGAAAAAACGCCCCGGCATCCAGGACAAGCTCCCGATCCAGCACCCGCGTTTTTCCCCGGCTGGCGCCTCCTTCGCTGAGGAACAGCCCGCCGCGGGCATAAACGGTAAAACGGTCTTGCCCCGGCGGCAGGAGTTGGGACTGTGTCTTTTCACTTTCGCCGCGCAGTACCGCCCGAATCCCCGGATCGGCGATGGGGCAATCGGCAACAGAAATAACATCGCCTTTTTTCCGCGCTTTTAATCCCCACAAGGCATCCGCTTCCCCTTTTTGACCTTGCCTGACCGCATGAAATTGCATACGGTTACGGTATTCCCACGGTTCAGCAGGGGAAACCATCGGTTGAGGCGGGCAAAAACCGCCGATGCGGACAAAGGCTTCTTTCAAAATGGCTGTTTTGGCGGCAAGCTGGGCTGAATAACTGAGATGCTGTAAATTACAGCCGCCGCACTTTCCCCACAAAGGGCAGACGGGCTGGACACGGTCAGGAGAGGATTCAACAATTTCCAGTAATTCCGCTTGCAGCCATGAACGGTGTTCCGCCGTTACCCGGCAGAGAACCGTCTCGCCCGGGGCGCTTCCTTCGATAAAGGCGCTCTTGCCTTCCAGCCGGGCAAGGCCGGCCCCTCCTGCGGCAATTTTTTCAATTTGGGTTTTGAACAATGAGCCGGTCATGGTGACAGTGTAACATAAAACAGCCGGAGGAGACGCTGCGGAACTCCTCCGGCTGTTTTGACAGTCCTTTTTTTTAGGGAAGGGAAATTAATCCATGTTACTCATGCGTTCCATGGGAGACACTATTTCGGTAACGCGGACGCCGAAGTTTTCATCAATGACGACAACTTCGCCTTTGGCTATCAGTTTATGGTTAACCAGAATGTCAACCGGTTCGCCGGCGAGTTTGTCCAGCTCGATGATCGTGCCTTCGCCCATTGCGAGAATTTCTTTAATAAGTTTGCGGGTGCGGCCCAGCTCGACGGTCATTTCCATGTACACGTCCATGATCAGGCCGATGTTGCCCGCTTCCTGCGGTCCGCCGTGGGGCATCAGGTTGGGGAACTGCACGGATTGTACGTTAGACGGGCCGAGAGACATGCCGCCGCCGCCCATTCCCATCCCCCCCATACCCATTTGCATACCGCCCATATTCATGCCTCCGATACCGGCTGCTGCGCCGCCGGCCTGTTTCTGTTGGCCGCCTCCTGATAGAGCCCTGGCAATTTCCAGAGCTGCCGAAGGTCCCAGCACTTCCCACATTGAAAAGTTTTTTCCGTCTCCCAGATCCAACTGGTAGGTTATTCCGGCAAAATCCCCTGATGGCAGCGCTACTACCGCGCGGGGAACATTGCTGACATCGGGAGAAACAGAAGAGATGGATTTATTGCCGGTCTTGTTGGTCAATGTGGTTATCTGATGTCCAACCATTTGGGAAACAACTTCGCCTATTACCGACATTGCCATTTCATCAAGCTCGATGTTTTCTTCCTTGTTCATCAGGCTGGCAATGGCCTTTGCCCCGTCTTCGGGGATAAGGAATAAATGTTCACCGGGAAAGCCGGAATTAAAGTCAGCTTTGACGACGGTAACGGTCTCGGAAAGTTGTTCCAGAAAAACATCCCGTCCGTTAATGGTAAGCTGTGGATCTTTCAGGCTGACTTCCGCCCCGGTCATCTTGGAAAGATTGGCCGACTGCGCGTCCAGAGTCGCATTGAAAAAATCTATCAGGGCTGTCTGTTCCGTCTGCGAAAAGCTGCTGCTTGCTACCGCTGTCGCGGCGCCGCCGCCTCCGCCGGAGTCTACTCCCGCCAGTAATGCGTCTATTTCAGCCTGAGAAAGAGCGCCGTCACTCATCATCATCATTATACTACCTCCCGATCAATTACCGGATTGTCCGGCAACCCTCTTATTAACATCGACCATAATTAACTGCTACTTTAGTAACAGACCGCCGCTTGTACATAAAAACAAGCCTAAAAAACTTCCATTACGTCAAGTTTGTCAAAAACGATAATCCGTACCCCTCTGGAATCAAGGAAACGGGTATTGAGTATCTCCTTGATGTCCTGCTTAAGCCGGGCCTCGTTTTCCGGCTGCAGTTCGGAAGCGTACTTGCCGGTAAAATAACTGCGCACAAAATCCCGCAGCTCATACTGTCTGCCGTAAAGCTCCGTAGAAGTTACCGCGTCTTCCTGATCAAAGCCGATATTCATCGTTACCGTCACCGAATAACTGCCGCTGGGATCCCTGGTCTTGGTGGTTAGGGAACCTATTCCGGTATAATAGGAATAAATGGGCTTCTTGCCGAGATAGGGCGAAGAAGGGTCCGTTACCACAGTCTGGGGTTTACCGCCTGCGTTCATTAATTTAAAGGTAATGGCCGAAACGGTGACAATAAATATAAGCGCACCAACGCCTATTGCGGCAAATTTGAGAATGGTTGGTAATAAAGCCCCTAAAGCGCCGCCGCCTTTTTTCTTTTTTCCAGAGCCCGCATCCGGCGCTTCACCGCCATCAATATCAAGTTCATCACTGTCTGACATACATAAACCTCCAACTATATCTATATTTATAATCGGTATATTTCTTGAATACTATAAATGTCCTGCGTCAAGAATAATTATGTCCACGCGGCGGTTATAGGCCCGGCCCTCAGGGGTATCGTTGCTGGCAACGGGGACGGTGTCGGCAAAACCGGCTATCTGAAACCGTTTTTCTTCTATGCCCAAATCATTCAAATAGTGCAGTATGCTGATTGAACGCGCCGCGGAAAGTTCCCAGTTTGATTCCCAGGGGCCGCCCGGGTCAACGTCAACGGCGTCGGTATGGCCCTCTATCCTGAATTTCCTCCCCGCCACGTCTGATGAAGACAGGTAGCCGCCCAGCCGCAGCAAAATATCTCTGGTTGCCTCGATGTTGATGCGGGCGCTGGCAGGGTTAAAAAAAGCGTCCGAGGCAAGGGTAATAACGATGCCCCGTTCATCGTGGGTTATGCGGACTCTGTTGGAGCGAATCTCCGGTGAAAAGACACTGACCGCCTTGCGCAGGGCGGTGCCCAAAGAACGCCCCCGTTCCATTGACGGCAGCGACATAATCGTGTTGCCCAAATCGGCGTTGCGTCCCGATGACAGGGTAAGGCCGCCGGCGAGGGCGCCCAAGCCCCCTGTTTGCATTGAGGTGGATATTGCGTCCAGTTGGGCCTGGGTAACTTCATCGGGATTGAAAAAGATGGTGAAGAAACAGAGCATGAGCGTTACCATGTCCGAGTAGGTGGTCAACCACGCTTCAGGATTAGGCCCCGTCGTATCACGTTTTTTTCTTCGTCCCATGTTTACCTCTGGTTAGTCCTTCAACATTTCGCTTTCCAGCGCCCTGCGTGAAACAGGATCAAGATACGCCATAAGTTTCAGCGCCAGAATACGGGTATTTTCACCTGCCTGAATGGAAAGCACCCCTTCAATAATCATTTCCCTCATGTTGCTTTCCAGACCGTCGTACACTTTCAGTTTGCTGACAAAGGGTATCATTAACAGGTTGGCGACCATGGAGCCGTAGAAGGTGGTTACCAGAGCGAGGGCCATGTTGGGGCCGATGGACGCTTTGTCGTCCAGGTTTTTTAACATACCGATAAGCCCCATAACCGTACCCAACATTCCCAGACCGGGAGACAGAGCGCCCCACATGGTAACGATGTTATTTTTGGTCGCGTGGCGATTCTGCATCTGGCTTAATTCCAGTTCCATCAAATCGCGGATAATCGTCGCGTCCGTACCGTCAACCATCAGGCGCAGGCCCTTTTTCATAAATTCATCGTCAAGGTCTTCCAGTTCGTCTTCCAGCGCCAACAGTCCTTCGCGGCGGGCTTTCTCGGAAAAGGCCATCATCTTTTGGATAATAGCCTGCTGGTTAAACACCGGCGTTTTGAAAGTCAGCTTAATGGTACTAAAAACCCCTATGGCATCGGACAAAGAGGACGCCGTCATAAGGGCAAAATAGGAGCCAACGACGACCAGGGCAAGGGATGGAATGTCTATGAAACTTCCCATAGTATTGCCGCTGAACAAGATGGAGAAAACAATCATCCCCATCGCGCCGCCTACGCCGATTAAACTTCCTAAATTCATAGCTTTACTCCTGTACCACCAGCGGGCTTAAGCGCCTGAGGTATGCCTCTATTCTGCCCAAAACATCGTCCACTTCTTCCCGCACAATATGGTGATTACCGGACAGCATAACCAGCGTGGTATCGGGATTAACCTCGATACATTCAATCTGTTGAGGATTGACATAATACTGTACGCCGTCCAGACGGGTAAGTTTTATCATACTACACCACTTATCAATTAGCAATGAGGGAAGATTATGGGGAGTGGGGAGTAGGGAGTGGGGTTTTGGTTCGTAAGCATTACGTGATGCTAACACGCTCAGATTACGAACAACAATCCCTATTCCCTACTCCCCATTCCCTACTCCCTACTTTACCGTTTTAGGCTCAGCAATTCCTGTAAAAGCTGATCCGCGGTTTGAATCGTCCGTGAGTTGGCCTGGAAGCCCCTCTGGGTAACGATCATGTCGGTAAACTGATCCGCCATATCAACATTGGACATTTCCAAAACGCCGGAAATAATTTCGCCCTTGCCGGCGATACCCGATGCCCCGATATTGGCAAGGCCGGAGTTGTTGGACATACGGAAGGTATTGTCCCCCGCTTTTTCCAGCCCTCCCTGATTGGCGAATGTTGCCAACGCTACCTGCGCCAGCGCACGGGTGGTGCCGTTGGAAAAAACGCCGGTAATCACGCCCGATGAATCGATCTTGAAGTTTTCAAGATAACCCATAGTTCTGCCGTTCTGCTCAACCGCTTTGGATGAGCTTTGTTCGGCGTATTGGGTGATGGAGCGGGTAAAGCCGCCGACTTGCCCCAAATCCAGGACAAATTCCTGCCTGACCGGGGTTCCGTCTTCGTTGAGGGTGGCGGTTTGCACATCGTAGGCCACGTTCATCTGTACCTGGCCGGAAGCGCCGGAAATATTGCCCGTTCCGTCTTCCGCGGAAAGCAGGGTGCCGTTATTCGAGAAATTCACCACAAAGGTGGTCGGGCCGCCCGCAGCCGGAGCATCCTCGCCGAAACCGATGGTGGTATTGGTGGCGTTCTCGTTCTGGGGGTCAACGATTACCGCGGCGTTCCAACTGTTGGTGGTGCCGCGTACACGGGTAAATTCAACCTGCAGAATGTGCTTGTCGCCGAAACTGTCGTAAATGTCAATCTGGGTCGACCAGGTGCCGTCAAGCACCTGTCTGCCGGTGGGGTCTTCGGGAATTTCGGGGATTCGTTTGTCCAGGTTACAGGCAAAATTAATCAGCGTGGTTGACTTGGCCGGGTCTTTGCTGCCGACGGGAATATACAAATCCCCCACCGGCCGGGAAACATCCAGTACGGTGTAGCCTTCCAGTTCACGCGCCATCCAGCCCTGCACTTTCATGCCGTTGGCGGGATTGACCATAAGGCCCGCTTCGTCAATGGTGAACGCGCCGGCGCGGGTATACAATTGTTTGCCCCCGTTGTCCAGCACGAAAAAGCCCTGACCGCTCACGCCCAGGTCTGTTGGTATATTGGTGGCTTGAAAAGTGCCCTGAATGTGAACCGTGTCAATTGAGGCTACGCTCATGCCAAGGCCGACTTCTTTGGGGTTTACGCCGCCGATTTCATCGGTGGGACGCGCCGCGCCCTGCAACTGTTGATACAGAATGTCCTGAAAATTCACCCGGTTCCGCTTAAAGCCGGTGGTGTTAATGTTGGAAATGTTATTACCAATAACATCCATTCTGGTTTGATGATTCTGAAGTCCGGAAACACCGGAAAATAATGATCGCATCATAGTATTTGCTCCTTAGTTATTCGTTATCGAAAATTTTCTTGACCTGATCCCAGTTGTAATAAGCGCCGTTTACCAGCACCTGGGGAATATCCCCCCTGGTTAAGGCTGTTACTGTGCCCTGTATAACCTGTTCCCCGTCAACCAGTTCCACGCCCTTGCCCAGCGCCGAAGAAGCGCCGGTCTCGGTTATCATTGCCGAAAGTTTGGCAAAGTCCGCGGCCATACTGGTCATCTGTTCCAGTGAGGAAAACTGGGCCATCTGCGCGATGAATTCCTTGTCTTCCATAGGGGCAGTCGGGTCCTGATAGGCAAGCTGGGTTATCAATAATTTGAGAAAATCATCTTTACCCAGACTCTGTTGAGGTTTACGCCCCGGATTTAACTTGTGGTTAAAGTCATGAACAAACTGGCTTACCTTCGCTTGTTCTTGCGCATCGAGCCTAAACGCATCGGTTACATTCATGGTCACTCCTGTTTTGTTTGCCGTATGGCAAACAACGTTCAATCGGAATCAAGCCAAAGGCTTGATATCACTCCTGTCTTCTTGTTATGCAAACATGTTGACTGCCCTTGCCCCCTGCTGGTACACATCAAGGGTTAAGGGTATTTCCATCCACTCAAGCGCCGTGTCATAGCGGGATGCGGCAATAAGCCCCGGCAGGAATTGGCTCGCTTCCGTTTCCTGCCACTGCTGTTCCGCGCCCCGGCCATCCGCCGCGAGGGACATTTCCAAATTCGCGCCTTCAAAGCCCGAATCCCGAAAAGCCTTTTCCAGAGAGGAAATCTCCCGTTCAAAGGCCCGCAGGGCTTCTTTGCTTTCAACAATGATTTGCCCTGTAATCCTGTTTTCGGCCATTTCGAGGCGTATCTTTACATTGCCCAGACTTTCCGGTTTAAGGGCCAGCCGTATGGTGCCCTCGTTGCCGTCGCGCAGGGCGACCGAAGCATGGCGTACAATGTCGTTGTTGAAGTTCTGGTGCAGTTCCCGCGCCAGCAAATCTTCAAACGCCTGCCCCGCTTTGGCTTCCCAGGTGGTTGTTGCCGTGGCGGCTTCCCGCCCCTGATCGGGCAGGCGCAGTTCAAGAACAATGTCCTTAACGGCGCTTTCGCCGGGCATACGGACTTCGGCGCCCACTCGTAACGGAACGCCGCCGTTTTTGGCAGCACCGTCGCTTACGGCTTCGCCTGTGCGGAAATCCCGTACTTCTACGTTGACTCCCCGCCGCTTGTTCCGCGCTTCTTCCAGTTTGCCGCGCCCCTCTTTTTCAACGGAAACGGTTTTCTGCGCCCCGGCTTGCTGGTATTCACCGGCTGTCCCTACCGGGATTTCCGCGGTGCTTGACCTGTTTTTGGCCGCAGCGGTGGCGGAATTCAGGCGGTTTTTCGCCTTTTCACCAACAGTTTGAGGATTTTCAGCCGGTTCTTCGACTGCCAATGCCGCGGAATGGGCAATAAAAGGCTGATTATGCCCTTCATGTTCGATTAATTCAGCGGAAAGAGTTTCGGTTTTCACTGATTCCCGGCTGTAATGCCGTAAATCAGCCGTTAAACTTTCCCCATCGCCCTCTGTTTTTCCCAAAACAGGCTGATTTTCAGCCTGTCCGGTCAATCTGCCCAGCGCAAACAGGGCTTTTTCATGTTCTGCAGGTTCAGGTTGAGGGGATTCCGGCTCAGTTTTGCCGGTTTTGGAAAGTTTTTTGGTATCGGTTTTTTCAGCAGCCGCCGTTTTTCCTATGCGGCTGTTTTTGCCTTTTCCACCGGAAAGCGGGCCTGCTTCGCCCGTTTCGGTCGTTTCAGCGAGCGGGACAGCGTCGGAAATTTCCGCGCCGGGGATGCCGCCTAAAGCGGTTTCCCCTGTCCCGGTTTTACGGAGCAGACCTCGGTCTGATAGACCGGCAAGAATCTTCGCAAATACGCCAATGCTGTTTTTTTCAGGTTTGGATTTGTGCGGTTCTTCCGCGCCGGGAACTCCCGGCGATGTCTGTATAAGCTCCGTAGGGGGTGATAATTGAATCTCCACCCGGACCTCCTTGCCAATGTTGGCTGGTATTTTCCGAAAGGTGATTCAACCAAAACTACAGGCTCTGCGGCCTCCCGGCCATTTTACGCTGCAATTCCGCCGCCCGCTGGGGCTCCATCAAGGATAACCAATAAGGCACCAGTGACGTGCTTCCTGCGGCCCGCGCAAGCTCTTCACTCTTCCGGAGTACATCAATAACGTCCTGATCGTCCATAGCGGACATAATGCCCACCGCTCGCTCCGGCGGCATCCCGTTCAGAATCCGGGCGTTTTCCTCGATGTTTCTGTCCCTACTATCGGCATCTGCGGCCTGCGCTCTGAGAGAATTCTCCCGCTCATCAAGCGTTTTTTGCCGTTCTTCCAGTTCCTGGGCCATCTGTTCAATTTCGCCATAGCGGGAATCAAGGTCTTTTTGACGGGTATCTACTTCCATATTACGGAGATTCAACGCTTCTATTCGTACCGCAAGCCGTTCCGCGTCAAGGTTAAGGTATTCCTCCGGCGTGGTTTTGGGCTGACTGCGCTCCTGGCGGCCAATAAAACGCGATAGGGGGGACAACACCGCCTTCGCGTCAATTATATTTAAATAATCAAACCAGAGGATTCCCCCCGCCCCCAGCACCGCAACCAGCAGTAACAAAACTATAACTCTGCCTGCCATACCATGTCCTCCCAGACTATCATATACTACTATTTCGGCAAAAAAGCAATAAAAAAAGAGTAGTGGCCACTGTTCCCTTCGACAGGCTCAGGGAACGGGCGCTGAGGTCGCTGAGCTTGTCGAAGCGCCGAAGCGGTCGAAGTGCGGTCGCTGAGCCTGTCGAAGTGACCAGGCGGCATTGCGGGTTTTCTGCTGGCGTTGTATATTTTTGTTAAGGAGTATTTATGAACACTATGCTGCTGGTGGCATTTGGACTTGTTGCGCTGGGAGCTATGATTCGTCTGGTGTTACTGTTCACGGCTTCCAGACACCACGCCGAATGAGCCTCCTATTACAAAATGTCAAAAATCGGAGACGGTCTCCGATGCGAAGAATTTCACACAGAGAAGAAAAAAGGGAAGAAATGGTCACTGTACCCTTCGACAGGCTCAGGGTACGGTCGCTGAGCTTGTCGAAGCGGTCGAAGTGACTGTCATTTTTTATAGGGAAATTTCCCTATGGTATGGTTATTTTTTACCCCTTGACATTTCTTCCGAAATGGGGTATTTATATAGAAATGGAGGATTTAACTCGTGATTAGTAGAGTTTCTGTAAACTGTTGCATACCTCCCGTTGACCGCGGCATGGACGGCTGCCTAAAGGCAGCCTCCCTTTACTCGTCTCGGACGACTTGTCCGATGCCGGGGCGATTGGGATTAATTCATCTACAGCCCTTACCGGAGGGCGGTAATTTGCCCCCCCCCCCCCCCCCCCGTTAAATTGTGCCCATAGAGGTTCATTAACTAGCCATTGGTGCCATTTCTTGAACGCTTATTTTATATTGGCTTTCTTGGTAATCAAATGATTATCCCATTAAAAAGGAAAGACGTTCCTGTAGGGAACTGTTACATAAATGCCGGCGGGCGTTAAAACACGGAATTTGTATATCTGAGGAGGATAAAAAATGAAACGAAACTTATTGTCTTTGATAATTCTTTCACTGTTGATTGTTTCGAACTGTTCTACAACCGGAAAACAGCGAACAGCAGAGAGTCCAGAAGGGCAATATAGTCTGGGACAAACATATTTTGAAGAAAAAAATTATGAACAGGCGGTCTATTGGTTTAAAAAAGCTGCGGATCAAGGTCTTGCTGGTGCTCAATGTCATTTAGGAGTGTGTTATGCTGAAGGGCTTGGTGTGCCTCAGGATTATAAACAGGCGGTATACTGGTATAGAAAAGCGGCTGATCAAGATTATGCTAAGGGTCAAAGTAATTTAGCAGAATGTTATGCTCAAGGGCATGGTGTGCCTCAGGATTATGAACAGGCGGTCTATTGGTTTAGAAAAGCGGCTGATCAAGGTTTTGATCAGTGTCAAAATAATTTAGGAAGTTGTTATTATCAAGGGCATGGTGTGCCTCAGGATTATGAACAGGCGGTTTATTGGTATAGAAAAGCGGCTGATCAAGGTTTTGCTGAGAGTCAAAGTAATTTAGCAGACTGTTATTATCAAGGGCTTGGTGTGCATCAGGATTATGAACAGGCGGTTTATTGGTATAGAAAAGCGGCTGATCAAGATCATGCTAGGGCACAGTATAACTTAGGTGCTTTTTTTGACAGGTTTGGTGGGCCTCAGGATTATGAACAGGCGGTATACTGGTATAGAAAAGCGGCAGATCAAGGTTTTGCTGAGGCTCAATATAATTTAGGATGCTGTTATGCTCAAGGGCATGGTGTGCATCAGGATTATAAACAGGCAGTCTATTGGTTTAAAAAAGCAGCAGAGCAGGGACATGTAAATGCAGCAAGAGCGCTATATCAATTACAACTTTTAGGTTACGACTAAGAGGTCATGCCAAATAACCGGCACCCTTTTTCGGCACATGGCTGAAACCCGCGATATATTGACGTATTATGGTCATAAGTATTGGGAGGATTAATGAGTTATTTATGGGTTACGCATGCTGACAAGCTTAACATCATAAACTTAAGGGAAAAACCGATGGAAACACCCCCGATAATAGAAAAGAGGGGGCTATGAGTGAAATGGAGGGTACTATGAAACGAAACTTATTGTCTTTGACAATTCTTTCACTGTTGATTGTTTCGAACTGTTCTACGACCGGAAAACAGCGAACAGCAGAGAGTCCAGAAGAGCAATATAGTCTGGGACAAACATATTTTGAAGAAAAAAATTATGAACAGGTGGTCTATTGGTATAGAAAAGCGGCGGAAAATGGATATGCTATAGCTCAATATAATTTGGGGTTCTGTTATTATAAAGGGTATGGAGTACCGCAGGATTACGAACAGGCAGCATATTGGTATAGAAAAGCGGCGGATCAGAGAGAGGCAGAAGCCCAAAATAGCATGGGAGTTTGCTATAAGCATGGGCATGGAGTACCGAAAGATAACAAACAAGCGGTATACTGGTTTACAAAAGCGGCTGATCAGGAACTTGCTGGTGCTCAGTTTAACTTAGGTATTTGTTATGCTACAGGAGATGGAGTACCGAAAGATGACGAACAAGCGGTATACTGGTTTACAAAAGCGGCGGTAAATGGAAATGCTGGTGCTCAGTTTAACTTAGGTATTCGTTATGCTACAGGAGATGGAGTACCGAAAGATGACAAACAAGCGGTATACTGGTTTACAAAAGCGGCGATAAATGGATTTGCTGATGCTCAATATAATTTAGGAGTCAGCTATCATCAAGGGCATGAAGTACCACAGGATTATGAACAGGCGGTATACTGGTATAGAAAAGCGGCGGATCAAGGTTTTGCTGATGCTCAGTATAGTTTAGGAGCCTGTTATTACTATGGGGTAGGGGTACCCAAAAATTATGAACAGGCGGTCTATTGGCTTAGAAAAGCGGCGGATCAAGGTCATACTGAGGCTCAATATTACTTGCCAGAAGTTCTGCAAGCGTGGACTCCCTTAACCGTAGATGAATTCTATACACGAGGTATTATAAACTACAACAGCGGTAATTATGATGGGGCAATCGCGGATTTTAACAAGGCAATACAGATGGATCCTAATAACGCTGAAATGTATTTTCGACGCGGTATTGCATACGGTCAAAAGACCGACTATAACAGGGCTTTAGCGGATTTTACCCAAACCATCCAGTTGGGTCATAATGTTGTGGAGGTATATAACAACCGAGGCTTTACATATTGCATTATTGGCGAATATGAAAAAGCTATCGCTGATTTTGAAATGGCATTAATAATTGATCGGAATAATAGTGTTGCACAACAAGGACTTGAAACGATCAAGCAAATGCGTGACTATTGATTTTAACCAAGTATTTCTCGCTTTATGAAAGGGTGGTTATTGGAAGTATAGGAATTTAAAGATACATTATTTATTAGTGTATTATGGTCATAAGTATTGGGAGGATTAATGAGTTGTTTATGGGATAGAGCAGGTGAATTACATCGTGCAAATAAATTTCTGGAAGCTTTGGAACTGTACACAGAAATTCTCGCCTATGATCCATTGGATATAAAAGCGCGTAACAATCGGGCGTGTGTCTACGACGATTTGGACAGATACAAAGAGGCTCTTCATGACTTAAACATAGCCATAGCGCTTTGTCCCGAAGATGGCGGCGTTTATGCTTATAATTACCGCGGATACATCAATATCAAGTTGGACAGATACGAAGAGGCTCTTCATGACTTGAACATGGCCATAGCGCTTTGTCCCGAAGATGGCAACGCTTATGCTTATAATTGCCGCGGATACATCAATATCAAAATGAAGCATTATAAACAGGCTCTAGATGATTATCGGATTTCTCTCAAACTGACGTATCCTGAGTATAATCCCAATAAACTAATTGGTCTTATACATAAAAACCAGCTTGATAAAGGCATAATAATTTTAAAATATTTACTAAATAACGGGTTTTATGTATATTTGAAAGGAAATATCAGAGAAAAAATGATTATCATGCGCCGTATTTCCGACGACCGGATCGTACTTTCGCTTAATAATGATAAACTGCACATAGGGAAAACAATCAGGCGGCATATACGCCAACATGGAAGCAAATATGAATTGCGTTTTGATTCGGAATCGGACTTTGAAGTTATTTTTAATCGCTGTATAATTAAATACAAAGGCAAATCTGATGTACTGTATCTGGAAATGCTTCACCATTTTTTTTCCGCCATTAAACAAAGTAATGATTCTCCAAAAGCCATTACTACTGCTCTGTATAAAGACGGAGTACTTGTTGCCGGAGATGTCGCGGTACAAATTGGGCGTGTTTTTAGCAGTTATACAGCCTTTCATGACGAAGCTCACACCGGCAACATTCTCTTTATTTTA
>JAITCL010000011.1 GCA_031283105.1 Treponema sp.
GGGCTACGAAAAACCGCAGTCGGGCTAACGCCCTTTGTGCGGTTTTTCTCCGCCACATTTGGGGCAGGGGTCGTTGCTGCGCAACGCCCTATCACCTGCCCCAAACGTCAGTTACAGCCAAAACGTTATGCGAAATGCTGCCCCAAATTTATCCCAAAATAATGTATAAAAATGACCCAAAAACTACCCTTGAAATAAATACTCACTTATGATAAAATGTCTCTCATGGAAATCAATACAGACATTTTTTGTGGCGATGCCTCCGATATTCTCCAAGATATAGAGGAAAATTGCGTTGACCTCATAGTTACATCACCCCCTTATGCTGATCAAAGGAAAGATACTTATGGAGGCATACCCGCTGATAAATATATTGAATGGTTTTTACCTATTTCCAAAGAACTTTTACGGGTTTTGAAGCCAACCGGTACTTTTGTCCTTAACATAAAGGAGCGGGTCATCAACGGCGAAAGAAGCACATATGTGATGGAACTTATAATGGAAATGCGAAAACAAGGCTGGTTATGGACCGAAGAATTTATATGGCACAAAAAAAACTGTTACCCTGGAAAGTGGCCAAACCGCTTTAGGGACGCATGGGAACGCCTTTTACAATTCAATAAAACAAAACAGTTTAATATGTACCAGGAAGCCGTTATGGTCCCGATGGGGAACTGGGCGAAAACTAGGCTGAAAAATCTGAGTGAAACAGATAAAATCAGAGACAATTCAAGAGTTGGAAGTGGGTTTGGTAAAAATATATCGAATTGGTTAACACGCGATATGGCTTATCCTACAAATGTGCTTCATTTATCCACTGAATGTAGTAACAGGAGTCATAGTGCAACTTTTCCTATGGAATTACCGAGTTGGTTTATTAAACTTTTTACAAAAGAATTTGATACCGTGCTAGACCCATTTATGGGGTCAGGGACGACCTTATTCGCCGCTGAAAAATTAAGAAGAAATTCCATTGGCATTGATATTTTAGATGAATATTGTCAAATGGCTAAAGAGGAGATAAAAGAAAAAGAATTATGCCACTTTGAAAAGGAAGAAGAATATGCCTTTGCTAATAAATGATGTCATCCAATATGTCGAGGAAAATATTTCCTCATTCCATGAAAAACGGTTAAACAAAATAGAAACGTTAAAATTAAAAGAGGTACTCCAAAAGAAAAACCCGTACCTTTTTAAGGCAAAAAATATTCAAACCGCAAGTGAAATAATAAAGGGAATTGTTGACGCTTATCTTTCATCCAGTGAAGAAGCGATGTTTGGGGACTGGCTTGAAGGACTTGCAATATTTATCAATGAAAAGGTATATGGCGGCAAGAAATCGGGAATAAACGGTATTGATTTGGAATTTGACAATCAAAGTGTGAGGAATATAGTTTCCATAAAATCTGGTCCTAATTGGGGAAATAGTTCACAAATTGAAAAAATGGAAAATAATTTTAAAACCGCCATAAAGACACTAAGAACAAGCAATTCAAATTTGCAAATTAGATGTGTCAATGGTTGTTGTTATGGAAAAGATAATAACCCTGATAAAGGCACTTATTTTAAGTATTGCGGCCAACGTTTTTGGGAATTTATTGGCGGCAATGAAAATATTTACATAGATATTATTGAACCATTGGGGCACAAGGCAAAAGAACGAAATGAAAATTATTCAAAACAGTATTCCGGGAAAATAAATATTTTTGTAAAAGAATTTATTGAAAGTTTTTGCGATAAAAACGGCTCAATAGAGTGGGAAAAACTGGTAAAATATAATTCTGGTAAATAAAGTGGGGCAGCACATTACATAACAGGAACATTATGTGACAAAATAGAGGTGGAAAAATGAAAACAATTTTTGTCGTTGATGACAGCGATACCAATCTGTTGATGGTGGAAGAAGCGCTGGAAGACCATTACCGGGTGATGACAATTCCATCCGCGGCGAAGATGTTTGTTTTCCTGGAAAAAATTACGCCCGATTTGATATTGCTGGATATTGAGATGCCCGAAATGAACGGTTTTGAGGCGTTACAGCGTTTGAAATCCCGGCCCGAATATGCGAATGTTCCCGTTATGTTCCTGACAGGCTATCTGGATCACGCCATTGAAGCCCGTAGCCGGGAACTGGGCGCGGCGGAGGTTATTATCAAGCCGTTTTCCGCGCCCGCGCTCCTGGAACGCATAGGAACGTATTTGTCAAACAGCTAAAAAGGGCTTTACGAACAGGTAAATAAGGATTATTATTATAGTAAGAGGGGAAAGGTGGTGAAAAAAAGGCTTTATGTCGGTAAAACATCTTTTTTCAAATACAAAAGCCTGGGTAAAAAGTTCGCTGTATGCGCAAATGCTGTTTGTGGCGCTGGCATTTGCGCTGATGGTAATCGCAAGCTACTCCTTTGTGAGCGATATTGAACGTAACCATTTACGAAAAAGCATAAAAGACGCTATTTCATATACGGAAGCCAATATCAAAGCTGATATGCTGGAACCGGAAACGATATTGGCGGGTATTTCACAAACCATCCGTAACATGATTTTAACAGGCATTGATGCCGAAACGATAAATAGATATATCCAGAGTATCAATGATTATATGCAAGGCAACCAGGAAAAACGTCTTTTGGGCATCAATGGTTTTTACGGGGTTTTTGACGTGTATGGGGGATTGTTCCTCTCCGGAGATGTGAATTGGCAACCGCCGGATGATTATGATATGCCAAACCGTCCATTTTATATTGCGGCTGTCGAGGCAGACGGGGACATAGGAGTTACGCATCCATATTTTAATATAGCAACAGATGCAGAAATGATTACATTTGCGCGCCGTATTTTCAATGAAGCTAACCAACCCCTGGGTATTGTATGTCTGAATATATTCATTGACAGAGTCAAACAGCACGCCATTAATACGCGATTTGCCGAAAAAGGTTACGGATTCCTGTTAAATCAGAACATGGAGTTAATCGCCCACCCGGATACTTCGCTGCTGGGCGTGCGTCTGCGTGACGTGAAAAGCTATATCGCGGCTTATGAGGACGAATTAAAAGAGAAAGGTCATATTTATGAGGTCGTAACAACCGACTACCGGGGCATTAATTCCATTGTTTTTTTGGAAAAACTCTATAACGGCTGGTATATGGGAGTTGTAACACCCAGGGACGAATATTATCAAAGCACCAGAAATTTGGCAAAGATCCTTACCATGCTGGGTACGGCGCTGGCAGTAATACTCATTATAATACTGGCGCGTATTTCCGCAGAGAAGAATAAGGCGGATGAACGTATGCGGCTTATGTTTGACGCCATGCCTTTGGGCGCTAATATTCACAATAAAAATTTTGATTTTTTTGACTGTAATAATGGCGCGTTGAATTTGTTGGGGTTATCAAGTAAACAGGAATATCTTGAAAAATTTTATCAACTTTCGGCGGAGTATCAGCCGGATGGGGAACTATCAAGCAAAAAAATGGCTGAATTTAATGATAAAGCCTTTACCGATGGTTACTGCCGTTTTGAATGGGTACACCGGAATCTGAACGGCGATCCAATACCCTGCGAAATTACGCTCGTGCGCGTTAAACATAATCACGAATTTATTGTGGCCGCTTATATGCGTGATTTGCGTGAAATAAAAGCTGCAATGGCCAAAATGAGCGAGGCGGATGAACGGACACAACTTATGTTTGACGCTACTCCGCTGGGCGCAAACTTCTGGAACAGGGATGGTACTATTATAGACTGTAATCGGGAAGTAATAAGGCTGTTTGATATGCCGAATAAACAGGAATATCTGAAAAATTTTTTCAATCTGTCGCCGGAATATCAACCGGACGGGAAATTATCACATGAGAAGGGCGCTGAACTTGTCAGAAGAGCGTTTTATGAAGGTTACTATCGTTTTGAATGGATGCACCAGAAATTGAACGGCGATCCCATCCCGTGTGAAATTACGCTTATTCGCGTTAAATACAAAGACGGCTATATTGTCGTGGGATACACGCGCGATTTACGCGAACATAACGCAATGCTTGCCGAGATAAACAGGGAAAACGAGAAATCCCGCGCAATGGCCCATTGGTATAATTCAATTCTTAACGCGATACCGCTGCCCATATCGGTTACCGATACGGATGCCAAATGGACATTTATTAATTCGACGGTTGAAAAGCAACTGGGAATGTCGCTTAAAGACGCTCTGGGTAAACCGTGCAGTAATTGGGGCGCCAACATCTGTAATACGCCGGACTGCGGTATTGTCTGCGCCAAAAGGGGTCTTAACCAAACGTATTTTTCAGAGGGGGACTCATCGTATCAGGTTGATACCGCAATACTCAAAGATTTAGACGATAAAACAATGGGATACATCGAAATAGTACAGGATATTACCAATCTGAAACTTATGACAAAAAAACAGGCTGATGCGGAAGCCGCCAACCACATTCTAAAAAATATACTGAACGGAATTGACGCGGAGATATATGTATGCATTCCCCATACCGGCGAGCTTCTTTTTGTAAACGACTACATGAAGAAACAAAACAACATAGAAGGCGATTGTACCGGAAAGTTCTGTTATAAAATTTTTCTGGATGAAAAGCAGGAAGAAATATGCGATTTTTGTCCCTGCTATAAACTTGATAAAGACCCGCATAGCACGATAGTGTGGGAATTACGCCTCCCCACAGGCCGTATATCCCGCAATACCACCAAGTATATAGAATGGACTGACGGAAGAATTGTCCAAATCCAACATTCAGTCGATGTAACCGAACTGATTACTGCAAAAGAAGAGGCAATTCAGGCCAACAAGGGAAAGAGCAACTTTTTGGCGACAATGAGTCATGAAATACGCACGCCAATGAACGCCATTTTGGGCATTACCGAAATTCAACTGCAGGACGAAACACTTTTACCAAAAACACAGGAGGCTCTGGGTGAAATTTACAATTCCGGTTATTTGCTGCTGGGCATTATCAATGACATACTGGATCTGTCCAAAATAGAAGCGGGCAAGCTGGAACTGGTACCCGTCAACTACGATGTCCCCAGTCTGATTAACGACACCGTACATCTTAATGTTATGCGCTATGACAGCAAGCCGATTGAATTTAGTCTTCAGGTGGATGAGAATATTCCGACAACCTTGTTCGGCGATGAGCTACGCATTAAACAGATTCTGAACAACCTGCTTTCCAATGCGTTTAAATATACCGATGCAGGTAAAGTTACGCTGTCGGCTGTTTTTGAGGCGCAGCAGGGAGAAAGTACCGGTATGCTCATTTTCCGTGTCAGTGATACCGGGCAGGGTATGACCGAGGAACAGTTACGTAAATTGTTTGATGAGTATACCCGCTTTAACACGGAAGCTAACCGTACAACCGTAGGTACGGGTCTGGGCATGAGTATTGCCAGATACCTCGCGCAGATGATGAACGGCGAAATTACGGTGGAAAGCGAGCAGGGTAAAGGTTCGGTGTTTACCGTGCGGCTGCCGCAGAGGACTGTTGCCGGAGCGGGCGCGTTGGGAAAGGAATTGGCGGAAAACCTCAAACAGTTCCGTCTTGGCAGGGCGGCGCAAATGAAAAAGGCGCCGCAAATTTTACGCGAATATATGCCTTACGGCAGGATTTTAATTGTAGACGATGTGGAAACAAATCTGTATGTTGCCAAAGGATTGATGGCCCCCTACGGCCTGTCGGTTGAAACCGCCGGAAGCGGGCTTGAAGCGATTGAAAAAATAAAGAGCGGCATAGTTTACGATGTCATATTCATGGATCATTTTATGCCGGGAATGGACGGCATAGAAACGACAAAAAATATACGCGCATTGGGATATACGCAGTCCATCGTTGCGCTGACAGCTAACGCTCTGGCGGGGCAGGCGGAAGTGTTTATGGCAAACGGTTTTGATGATTTTATTTCCAAGCCGATAGATATACGCCAAATGAACGCTACGCTGAATAAATTGGTACGCGACAAATATCCGGCTGAAACAATTGAAGCGGCGCGGCGGCTCAAGGATAGTCTGAATAAAAGTTCTGTCAACGGCAATTCCGCCGCCGCTTCGCAGACCTCTGCCAATCCGGAGCTGGCGAAAGTTTTTACGCGGGACGCCGAAAAGGCCGCCGCCGTGCTGGAAGCGCTGCAGAAAAAAGAGGGCAATTACAATGATGAAGACATACAGGCGTATATTATCAATGTCCATGCCATGAAAAGCGCATTGGCCAATATCGGCGAAACAGCGCTTTCCGGCGACGCGATGAAACTGGAACAGGCCGGGCGGGTGCGGGATATTACCGTGATGACCGGCGAAACCCCGGCCTTTCTGAATTCACTGCGGACGCTCATCGTAAAAATCAAGCCAAAAGAAAACGAAAGCGGCGCAACCGCGGATGCGGACAAGGACCGGCCCTACCTGCTGGAAAAACTCGCCCTTTTACAAAAAGCCTGCGCGGAATATGACAAAAAAGCCGCCAAAGCGGCAGTGGCTGAACTGCGGCAAAAGACATGGCCGCGCCCCGTCAATGAACTGCTGGACGCCGTCGCCGAACATTTGCTGCACAGCGAATTTACAGAGGTCGCGGGTTTGGTGGATGTTTATACAAAAGACAAGGATTCTTAAAGAAAAGCATCGGGATCGCTGACCGCATAGAAGGCTTTTTTTGCTTTGAGTTTCCAGTCAAAAAGGCAGGGATTTCCGGCCGAAAGCCAACTGGTACCATCGTCCATTCCCCACCATGTTACCCGTGATATGTAAGCCGCATATTCCCTGTACAGCTTGAACAGCCTGGCGTACAGCGCGGCCTGCGCCAATTCATCTTTTTCGGTCATAACGGTATCGTTGCTTGGCCCCCTGGCAAAACCAACGGTTGATATATCCAGTTCACTTATGGCTATCTCAACGCCAAGAGTAATAAATTTTTCCAAACATGAGCGTATATTATCCAAATTAATTCCAAACCCATAATGATGGGATTGCATTCCCAGACCCTCAATAAGGTTGCGAACGCCGCCTGTTTCATTTTTATATCTGGTATTGATGTCATCAACCATCTTC
Organism: Treponema sp.; assembly: GCA_031283105.1. Classification (GTDB taxonomy): domain Bacteria; phylum Spirochaetota; class Spirochaetia; order Treponematales; family Breznakiellaceae; genus WQXQ01. The sequence continues at coordinate 7,064 of JAITCL010000011.1, forward strand.
CGTACCGCTTCGGCTTTGTTAAGAGCGGCGCTCACCGAATCCCATGAGTAAAAACTATCCAGAAGAAAATACTCATTATAATACAGCGTTATATCCGGATCAGCGGCGCGGGCGGCGCGGAAAGCAATTTCAATATAATCCGGCCCCAGTTTGTCGTACCAGGGGTTTTCAGAATTACGCACACAATTTTTCCAGTTGCCGCTAACGGAAGAAAGATTGTCCCGCATTGCCTCGTTTACTACATCCCATGAGGCAATCCTGCCCTTAAAGTGCGTTAATACCGCATTAACATGATCTTTGAGGTTCTGCTCGACTTCCGCCCTTGTTCCGGTTGTCATCCATGCCGGAGTCGCCTCGTGCCATACCAGAATATGCCCATGCACCGGTATGTCATTGCTTCTCACAAAGTCCACTACCGCATCCGCCCTTGTCCACCGGTAGGCTCCTCCTTTTGCGGAAGGCGCCAGCATAACAGGATACGTTTCTGTGGAAGTTAACACATTGTAATGGTGTTTAAGAAGATCAAAATATTTTCCGGACGAGTATGTTGGATAAACAATATTTCCTATAAGAAAATCATTTTTATACGTTGATTTGAGCGGCGGCAAAGCAAGGTCAGAAACCATGCTGTTCCCTTCTTCAATTGTTATAGTGAAATTGTCAATATAATAAACCGTATTTTGAGCGTTATTTTCCCAGTTGGTCAGGTAGAGGACAGGGTTGCTGTCTACGGGAGTAAGAATACCTCTTCCCCTCATATGATACCAAACCCCGGAAGAAGCATTTTCCACATAGGCCAGTGAAGGATAATCCTCGTTATTGACCTGCCAGTTCAGGTTTCCCCTGGCTCCTTCCCGTTTAACATCCGCTGAAAATTGAATAGTTATCTCTTTCCCCTTATATTCCGCCAGAGAATATTTAACTACCGCCCATTGTGTATCCGCCCCTTTGATTTTTATGACATTCTGCCGGTGTTCCAAAGCAATATTAACGACACTGTAAGAAGGCGCGTCCGCCTGAAGACCGCCCGAAGGCGCAGAGCCGGGAATGGTTTGTATTGTTGAACAAGCCGGAAACGCCGGAATCAACGCCGCCAGCAACAGCAATCTTAAATCAACTATATATGCCACTTAAACAATACCCCTTTCCTTCGCCATTGCTATGTCTTCATCATGGTTAATTATTTCAATAATTTTAGCCCTTTTCTCCTCATCTGTCAAATTATTGAAAAAATACTGCCCGGAGTTTCACCGGCATCTTTACTTTTTATCCCGCTTTTCAGTATATTTATTTTAAGGAGACCATTATGGCATTTGCGTTAAATTCGTATCCCATTGCTTACCGGGCGAAATTTTCCGGCGGCAAGTGGAGTGAGGAGTATCTGGAAAAACCCCACAAAACGGCGGAAGCGGAAGCGGCGATGGGCGCGGAAGACAGGGAGAAAATTGAAAATTCACGGAATTACTATGACGATATGCCGCTGGTAAATTATACCAGCCAGTACGGTTTGGCCTGCTTTGAGGGAATAAAGGCCCTGCCCCAGAAAAACGGCGGTTTGGCAATTTTCCGTCCCGACCAAAACGCGGCGCGGTTTTACCGTTCCATGAAGGGGCTGTTTATGCCGCCTTTCCCCGAAGACCTTTTTGTGAAAGCCTGTGTGGAAACCGTTAAACGTAATGCCGGGCTGGGATTTCGCCCCCAATACAAACCGGAATGGGAAAAAGATTCGTTTATGAGCGCCGACTCGGTGTATATACGTCCCTTTACCATTGCGGAAGGGGGAATAGGCGTGAATATTTCCAAAGAACCCTGGGTGATGGTGATTAATACACCGGTGAGCGCTTATTTTTCCGGCGGCAATTCAGACGCGGTGGTTACCGAGCGGATACGGGCAACGCCCAAAGGAACCGGCTGGATAAAAGCCTGTTCCAATTATGCAATAGCGGCTCTGGCAAAACATGAGGCAGTGGATGCCGGTTATATGGAATGTGTGTTTCTTGACGCGGCCCACCGCAAGTACATTGAAGAAGGTTCATCCTGTAACATTTTCTTTTATTTGAAGTCGGGCGAATTGGCAACGCCTGAGTTAGGCGACACGATTTTGCCGGGCATTACCCGCGCCAGCATCATTGAACTTGCCCGCGACCGGGGCATAAAAACAAACGAGCGGAAAATTGCCATTGACGAAGCGCTTGAAGAAACCAAAGAATGTTTTGTCAGCGGAACAGCCGCCGGCGCGACACCCATTATGTCTCTTACCTGGCAAGGCAAAAAAACAATCTTTAACGGCGGCAAGGCCGGCGAGCTTACCGCCGAAATTCAAAACACCATCAAGGGCATACAATATGGTACTTTGCCCGACACCAAAGGGTGGCTGGTGCCGGTTGGTTAAGATTATTTGTGGTGTCAGCCGGTTTTAAAAGCCGGTATCTGCCATTAAAACGGCAGATACCAACACGATAAGCGACATTAAAACGTCGCTTATCTCCAGTTTATAGTACAGCGGCGATTTCTTTTTGAACCATTTCGCCGATAATATCCGCTGGTGTTTTGCGGGCGGTTATTGCTTTGTTAAACAGATAATCTGCCGTAAACGCATCAACTGTTATTGAACGGGCGGATTGGGCAGCCAGAGCGGCTTTTCGTTGGGCGAAAAAGCCTGTTCCATTGGGGCCTGGCTTGGGCGGATTATCTGTCCATTTTTTATCAAGCGCGGCATATTCTTCTTCAGTTAAATCAGGCATAGTTCCTCATTATATTACACCCTATTTTGGACTGAAAAACAAGCGGACTTTTTCAGTGGTAAAAAATCTTATGTTGGTGCCGGTTGGTTAATTCACCTGTTTGTTTTTCCACGTCACCTTAATGCCGCAGTAGCCCATAATTGTCATGATGGTAAAATACACCGGGGTAAAGAGCAGCGTTAAAAAATAGCCCAGATTCAGGGGGCCGCCTTGGGGGAGTTTTGTGCGGAAGAGGCCGAAGGCGGCAATGGTGTTTTCGATCATTACGATGAAGACGCCGGCGGGCATGGGCCAGAGACGGGGGAAAAAGGGCAATAGGGGTATGGCGAGAATCCCGGTGGAAATTACCAGCATCAAAAGATTGTAGTTAAAGCGGGTTGTCAATTCGGGGCTGAACAGGCCGCCGTTGTTCCAACGAAGGGTTTGATTGATAAAACTGCGCCATGTTTTTTCGGCGACGGTTTCTATTGCCGCGTCGGGTAAGGCGATGGCGCGGACACAGTATTTGCCGCGGGAACGTATCAGCGAAATCAGCGCCGCGTCTTCGGTGGGTGAAGGCGGCACCGCGTCATAGCCGCCGATGGAATCCAGCGCCGCCCTGCTGACAATCAAATTGTTTCCAAAGCCGCCCCCCGCCGCGCCCAGCCCTATTGCCCCGGCCAGATAATTGTAACGCACTACATGGTCATAGCACTGGTACAGGAAAAAAAATCCCTTCCCCTGCTTTTTTTTGAATACCGGCCCGATAACCGCGCCGACAGCCGCATCGTTCATGCGGCGGCTCATTGCCCGTATCCAGGACGGCGGCGCTTCACAGTCGCCGTCGGTAAACAACAGGTAATCCCCCCGCGCTGCGGCTATGCCCGCCGACAGGGCATATTGTTTCCGGTTGGGGCCGGGGTTTTCCTTTAGGGTGATTATTCTGCAATCAGCCATGCCGCGCCGGGCTGCGTCTTTTACAAATTGGGCGAGCATGGCGGGGCTTTCATCGTCTGAACAGTCGTCAACAAAGATAATTTCAGCCGGATAATCCTGCGCCAGCAGGCTGTGCAGCAGCCCTTCCATGCGCCGACCTTCGTTATGGATAGGGATAATGAGCGATACCGGGCGGGGCGTCTCGCAAGCTCTAACGGCTCGCCGGTCCCGCCGCCATTCCAGAAAAAACCCCATCATCAACAATGTCTGCAAAGCCACAAAGAAAATGCCATGCCCATAGCAGAAAATGTCAAATACGGTCAAATCCGCCTCCCCCGGCAGTATAGCACAGAAGCCCTGTATAGAGACCAGCCAGAGGGGGCGCTGCGGGTGCGCCGCCGGCGGGCGGGGAGCTATGCGTAGTATGAAAAAGGGAAGAATTTTCACCACGGAGGACACGGAGAACACGGAGGAAGAGGACAGGGGAAAAAGGAGCAAACAATGCGCTCCCTTCGACAGGCTCAGGGAGCGAAGCGACCATCGACAAGGGCTGGTACCCTGAGCCTGTCGAAGGGTACGCCCGCCCCCCTGTGCCGGTTTACGCGCTATTGGTGTGTTGACAGAAAAGTAAATGCTGTTGCCCTGAAACCAGCACATATTGTATTATTTTGGCTGATAATGTATACTGATAAGGGGGTAAGTTATGGCGGAAGATCTGATTGAAAAGGTATTTTCTTTATTTTCGGGCGATAATGCCGAAACCCATCTGTCGGATAAGGAAGTTGTCCTGAAACAGAGGCTCAAAGACCTCACCGAAAACAAATATGTCCGGTTTTTCCGGCCAAAAACCGACGAGGCTGACCCGTCGTTGGGGCAATTTTTTTACACTCTCTATAAAATGATTCTGCCGATTCGAACATTTATGCAGGATGTTGCCCAAACAACCCGGCTGCGGCAAATCGTACTGGAAGCCTTTATGGATGCCGGTATTGTTGAAACAGCCAAGAAGCTCAGTCCGGCAGTAATAGAGGAACGTTTCAAAAAAACCCCTCCGGCGGAATTAATTACGGAGATTAGCGCGGATATTGATAAACTTGTCGCCGGGTTTGACAGCAGCCGGATAGACGGGGTAAACCGCTGCTACGATCTGGTCACCGTTGTTTTTCAACTGGCTCATTTTGACTATCCCGCCCTGCTTAAAAAATTTGACTCCAATTTTACCGAAGGGCCGTTTAGCGGAGACCCGAAATTCTTCCCGGTTAAAACAATAATGATTGTAAAGGAGTTAGGTGAATTTTTGGCGGTTGCCCAGAACATTAACCCCGACAGCGACTGGAAAGCCCTTCTTAAATTGCTTAAAAGCTGCGCCGGCAAAGACCTGATTTCTGAAGACCAGTTTGCCCAAATACTGATTGGACTGCGGGATGTCATTACTTCAAAAGTGCTGGAATTGATGGTGCAATACGGCAGCAAAAATCCGGTATGGACGTGCAAGCCCCGGATTCCCGATGAACATATTGCCGAGAATTGGCTGGAGGCGCGGACTTCCAAAGCGCAGGAATGTATAGACAGAATCAATGAGTCTGAAACAAACAAGCAAATTGTCGTGCTGCTTAAAGAAGTTTTTGATAATACTGAAGAACTTGAACGTCTGGAAAACTATACCGTTGCCAAAAGTGACGTTTATCGCAGAAAGGAATTGTCTCACTATGTATATGCCCAGGGGCTTAACTACCTTTCGGTTTTTTTAAGCGATTACATGGAAAAGGAAATTCGTGAACTTTCTGATATTTTGCTTATCCGCGGACAGTGGACAAATAATACCTTCTCCAAGGAAATGTCCGAAGCGTTACATGAACTGCTGGATTTGCCCGAAGCAATCGGGCGTTTGGACGGGCCGCTGGTAGATGACGGGCCGGACGGTTCCCGGTTAAAAGCGGCGCTTCTCCGGTTTGAACGGGATAGGACACAGGCGCGTTATATCAATGTTATTATTGATAATATCAACGAGATGGCGCTGGAGTTGATGAACACCGCTATTGAACAGATTTCCGTTGTTGACAGGCATTTGAAGTCGCTGGTGGATGACGTGCAGAAAAAACATCCTGAGATGATTGTTAACTGGCGTGAGTTGGGTCTGTTTTCAAAAGACCCTCTGGCTCAGCGAATAGTGGATGCCAGCAAGAAAATCAGTTGTTTTACCGAACTGATGAATTTGTGTATTCAATAAAAATTTCAAGGAGACTGCAATGGCTATTATTGCTGTTTCCCGCGAGTTGGCCGCGCTGGGTGATGAGACCGCAAGGGAACTGGCAAAACTCCCGGGTTACCGTTTTGTAGACAAACATACGCTGGAAAAACGAATAAAATCCTATGGCATTGAAATCCGGGAATTCGAAAAATACGATGAACGCAAGCCTTCATTTCTTGCATCGCTTTCACATGGCCGGGATGATTATCTGCATTATCTGAAAACAGCCATTTTTGCCGAAGCCGGACAGGGCAGTTGTGTTTTTATCGGCAGAGGGGCGGGAATGGTATTTAAAAATATGCCGGGGCTTATCTCGCTGTTTTTGGCATCGCCGCTTGAAATTCGCATTGAACGGGTAAAAAGTTATTTTCACTGTGACGACCGGCGGGCGCGGCAGATTATTGAACACAGTGATGAAGACCGCGCCGGCTTTCACCGCTATTTTTTTGACATTGACTGGAGAGACCCGGCAAACTATCACCTTTCCCTGAATACCGGAATTTTTTGTCCCGCGGATTGCGCCGAAATTATTAACCAGTTTAAGAACCGTTTTTTTACCGCTGAATCGGAAAAGCACAGCGCCGTGCGCCTGAAAGAATTGATTCTTGAACAGAAAATAAAACATTGCATAATGTATGAGCGGGAAATTCCCGTTCACTTTCTGGAAGTGTCAGCTTCCGGCAGCGTTATTACCCTGTACGGCGTTGCCAATTCGCAGGCGCTGGTTGACGCCGCCCTGAATGCCGCCGAAGAAGCGGTTGGCGAGTCCCCCGTGAAAGTGACCGTACACAGTGAGATTCAGGTTGTCCGGGAATACAGCGTAATGCCGTGATTTACTGTCACACATAGGGAAATTTCCCTATGGTGACTGTCACCGTTAATGCTTGGCAAAACAGTCTTTCTTTGGTATTATTAAGTACTTTGAAGACAGGGGTTGTTTATGAATGTTAATCTAAAAGAAGATATCAAACCGATTTCCTACATAAAAACAAATGCTGCCCAGATGATTGATTATATCAATTATAACAAGAATCCGATAATTGTTACTCAACATGGTGAAGCAAAAGGGGTGTTTCTTGATATTGAATCATATCAAGATATGATTAACGCATTATCTTTAATGAAAATGCTGCAATTTTCCGAGAAATCTATCCGTGAAGGAAAGGTTTATGATAATGATAAAATATTTTTGGAATTAAGAAAAAAAATTGGTCAAAAGAATGGGTAGAAAATATTTTGTAAAATGGACTGCGCCCGCAAGAGAAGACATAAACGAGATTATTAATTATATCTCAAAAACAAATATAAATTATGCAGTAAAAATATTGGATAGTATGGAAAAAAATGTTAAAAAATTGGATATGTTTCCCGAGCGGCATAGAATTGTTCCTGAATTGGAAAAATATGGATATTTGGCATATAGAGAAATAATAGTTGAATATTGGAGGATAATATATAAAATTGAAAATAATTATGTGTATATAATGTTGGTAATAGACGGAAGAAGAAATCTAGAAGATTTGTTATTTAAAAAAATGATTTTAAGAGAAAATGAAATATAAAATAAATAGCCACGCACAGTTTCCCGGGTTTACGGGATGCATTTTGAGGGGGCGAAGCCGCGGAGGTTGGTGAAGGTTTTGTAGAAGTGGGTGACGTCGCAGAAGCCGCAGTTTTTGGCGACTTCGTGGACTTTGTAGTTGCCGGTTTGGAGCATGGTTTCGGCGTTTTGGATTCGTACTTCCTTGATGTATTGGTGTACGGTTTTTCCGGTTTCTTGTTTGAAGAGGATGCCGAGGTAAACTTCGTCCAAATGAACCATTTCGGCAAGACTTTTTACCGTGATTTTTTCCGGGTAGTGCATGGTTATGGTGCGGATTGTTTTATTTATCCGGTAGTCGCCGGTGGTTTTGTCGGTTTTGTAGACGAGAATTTCTGTTAGTTGATACAGGATTAACATGAGCAGCGCGCGCGTTTTCATCTGGTATCCTTCCTGCTGATTAGACCAGCTTACTGTCATCTCCCTGAACAGGTCAATGAGATCGCGCCTGAGTCCTATATGGCTTACCAATGGAAGTTCAAGATTGATTGGGGGGG
>JAITCL010000001.1 GCA_031283105.1 Treponema sp.
TGTAAATCCGCGTCGATTAACTTCTTTCCTATCCGGTCCGGCATGAAGCTCGCCATAATAGACCCGTCATTGGAATAAATGGAAATCGCATAAATTTCATCGAGAGTCGCGAGGGCGTTTGACAACACTTCCTGCATTTGCGCGATGTCTATAAGGCAGGTGATGTTTCCGACTACTTCGTTGGAACGGGGATTGATTATGGGAACTCCAAATCTGAAAATGAACGTGTCTTTTCCTTCCACCTTAAAAGGCGTAAGGTTTTCAATCCGGTCTTTGCGGGCGTTGGGGCCGTTCAACCAGGCCGTAACTTGATCAGCGACAAGGTTGGGCGTTGGTATAATCGTTCCGGTATCCCTGCCCCAGGTCATCGCGTACTGCCCCGTGGCGGTTGATCCCGTACGTCCTATATAACGGGCGTCCATGCCGTCCATGGCGTTCGGCTTCCAAATGGAAAATATGCGGACCATGTTGGTATTGTTAACCAGCGTGATCCTCAGCATTTCGTCAAACCTGTCCCGCCGCTCAATCGCCGGTATGTCATCAAAATCGCCCATTATATTCGCAACCCCGCGCAGCATATTTAAAATGCCGTCTTCCCTGCCTTTCCAATACTGCGCCCGCTGCCCGGTCATGTTCTTCAGGCTGCGCACACTCAAATCTATGCTGATATTAGTCGCTTGCCGCAGCAGTATTATGGCAACCGATCCTATTGCGACCAGCATAATAGCGATTACCAACAGGCTCAGTTTGTACTTAATTTTCATAGTTTTTCTCCCTTTTAATAGTATAACATAAACCCATTAGAATAGCAAATATTTTACGGGATTAACCCGCCTTGAACCGCGAAACCTCCTTCATTTGTACCGCAATCACCCTAATACATGGTTTCATTAGAAAGGCACGAAGCTATTCCAAAATCAGCCCTTTTGAAATAACATGAGAATATGCAATTTGAGCTGAACCAGACGTTAATCGACGAGATTATTTTTTTTATGGAAGATCAGGGCGGCGAATTTCTGCTGGATACTGAGGAAGGGATTGTCATTAATGTAGATGATGGTGAATTGGATGAAAATGACGGCAGCCGCTACATTTCCCTGCCGGACTGGGGGCCTTCCGACGGATTCAGGTTGATGGAACATTTTACCGCCGGGCTTCACAATGCCCTGGTGCGGGAGGAACTGTCCGTTGCGCTTAACCGGGGCCGGGGGGTTTTCCGCGCTTTTAAGGATACGCTGACCCGGTATCCAGAAACGGAAAAACGGTGGTTTAGCTGCAAAGACCGTGAGATGAAACGCGAAGTGATTTCATGGTACAACAGTCTGCGGGAAACCTGGGGGCTGGAACTTATCGGTGAGGAGCCGGAAGACATAGCCGGCCTTACGCTGGAAGATTTTCGTTTCCGCCCGGGAGCGACACAGGACAGCGCTTCGGCGGAAGAACTGCACCGCGCCTGCCTTGACGCGGACGATGGCATACACGCCGCATCAGCGGCAAGCGCTGCAATGTGCGCCGGTATGGGCGAATGGGTTTTTCCCGGCGACGTATGTTGTGTAGCGGAAACCGCGGGGGGTGAATTTGCCGGTTACATCAGCGCCGCCCGCGCTGATACATTCCTCCGTATCTGCGCCGTGGAAGTACAGGCCGAATATCGCGGACTGGGTTTGGGCAAGGCGCTGTTGGCCCGCCTTTTGGAACAGGCGGACAGCGAGAAGATTCCCCATGTTATTATAGACCTTCCCGCCGGGCAGGGACATTTTTCGCGGGCGTTGCTGCGGGAAAATTTTAATCCCCGCATACAACGTTACTGCCGTTATGCGACTACTTCGTAGCCTTCGTCCGTTATTGCGGCTGTAATGGTTTCCAGCGGCGTTTGAGCGGGATTGTAACTGAAAGACGCCGTTTTATCTTTCAGGCTGACCACAACATCCGCAACGCCGGCAATGCCGCTAAGGGCATTGGTTACCGCCTTTACGCAATGTTCGCAGGACATTCCTTCTACCTTCAATGTTTTCTTTTCCATTTTGATAACCTCTATTTACAACATAGCTTGTAAATCAAACGGGGTTTCCTGATATACATAGTTAAGCCAGTTGTCAAAAAATAAATTGGCATGGGCGCGCCAGCGGACTACCGGCGCTTTTGACGGATCGTTATCAGGGTAGTAATTTTTCGGCGGTTCAACAGACAAACCTTTCGCCAAATCACGGCGGTACTCCCGGTCTAATGTGAAGGGGTCATATTCCAAATGGCCGGTGACATAAATTTCGCGGCCATCGCGGGCGGTGGCAATAAAGACGCCGGTTTCGGCAGTTTCAGATTGTATCGTCAGACGCGGCTCGGCGGCGATCGCGGCGCGGTCGCTGGTTGTATGCCGCGACTGCGGGGCGAGAAATTCATCGTCAAAGCCGCGGAACAAAACATGATACTGCTCGTTTACCGCATGGGGAAAAATGCCGAACAGTTTTTTATCCAGCGGCTTTTTGGGAATATTATAACGGCAATACAGCCCCGCTTGCGCCCCCCAACAAATGTGCAAAGTGGAAAATACCTGTCTTTCTGAATAGTCGATTACCCTGGTAAGCTCGTCCCAGTAATCAACTTCTTCAAAGGGTAAAGTCTCCACCGGCGCGCCGGTAATGATAAGGCCGTCAAAACGAATACCCGTGGAAATTATTTCCTGCGCACTGATGTAAAATTTTTCCAAATGTCCGGGAGGTGCGTTTTTTGATTCATGACTGCCCATCCGCAGAAAGGTAATATCCACTTGTAGGGGGCTGTTGCCCAAAAGCCGCAGTAATTGAATTTCGGTGTCCAGCGTGGTCGGCATAAGATTGACAATGCCCACTTTCAGCGGACGAATATCCTGCTGACTGGCGCGGTCGTCAGTTATTACAAAAACCCGTTCCCGAATCAGGGCATCATAGGCCGGCAGCGCTTTAGGTATTTTTATTGGCATGAGCGTTTCTTCATTGATATAATTGACACTATGGTTTTTTTTGTCAAGAGGGCGCTGCTACAGGCGGCAAGAATAATCGCCACTGCCGCCCATAGCGCCATTTTCTTCGCATAACGATTCATGTTACCTTCATTCTGCCGGAGCTTCGTCCTCCTTGACAATCCGGTCAAGACCAATAACAAAATCGGGTTTGTCGATACTGAGTATTTTAACGCCCTGGGCAGATGGTCCCATCGCCCGAATTTCCTTTACTTTCAGTTTTATCGACTTTCCCTGACTCGTGATGCACATAATTTCTTCATTTTCAAGCACGCTGACGCAGCCGATAATTTCGCCGGTTTTTTCGGTAACGGTGTAAATCTTCTGGCCGCCCGTAGCGCGTCCGTGCGATGTAAATTCGCTGAAATCAACCCGCTTGCCGAAGCCGTACTCGGAAAGGATAAGCATCTTTTCAACTGAATCCACCCGCAGCATACCGGCGAGTTCATCGCCGTTTGAAAGCCTCATGCCGGTAACGCCCCGTGAGGAACGCCCCATCGCGCGTACATGGTCTTCGTGGGTGCGCAGGGCTTTTCCCCGCCGGGAAATCAGCACGATTTCGTCCTTGCCCTTGGTCAGCAGGGCGCTTACCAGTTTGTCGCCCTCGTCAAGTTTAATGGCGACAATGCCCCTTGTTTTGGCATTGGCAAATTCGCTGGTTTTTACCTTTTTGACAACGCCGCGGGCTGTTCCCATAAACAAATACTCGGTGTCGCTGAAATCCTTGAGGGAAACCACCGCGGTTATATCCTCGTTAGGCGACACCGTGAGCAGGCTCTTGATGTGCGCCCCCTTGCTGGTACGGCTGCCCTCCGGCAGCTCATGCACCTTCATCCAGTAGGCTTTGCCCGCGCTCGTGATGAACATAACGTACTCGTGTGTGGAAGCGACAAAAATCTGCTCCACAAAATCGTCCTCTGCCAGTTTTGCACTCTGCATTCCTTTACCTCCCCGGCCCTGATTTTTGTAGGCCGAAACCGGAACCCGTTTCACATAACCAAGATTCGATATGAGAATCATCATCTCCTCTTTTTTGATCAGGTCCTCGATATTAATATTTTCCACCTCACCGGCTACAATTTCGGTGCGCCGCTTGTCACCAAATTTTTCGGCGATGAGTCTGGTTTCATCCTTAATTACTCCCCGCAGTTTTTTTTCATCGGCTAACAGGGATTTATAATAGGCGATTTGGACTTTAAGTTCTTCCAGTTCCTGCTGAATTTTTTCAATTTCAAGACTTGTCAGGCGACCCAGCCGCATTTCAACGATTGCCTCGGACTGCGCTTCGGACAGCAAAAAGCGTTCCTGCAATTTAAGCCGTGCGGTGGCAACATCGCGGCTGGCCTTGATAATCGCCACTACCTCGTCAATATTTGCCAGAGCGATGACCAGCCCTTCCAGAATATGGGCGCGTTCTTCGGCCTTACGCAAATCGTAGCGGGTGCGGCGGGTGACCACTTCGACACGGTGTTCTATAAAATAGTGAATAAGTTCTTTCAGGTTGAGGCACTGGGGTTTGCCGTTAACCAGCGCCAGATTGATAATGCCAAATGAAGTTTGAAGCTGCGTGTTTGAGAAAAGCTGGTTAAGCACCACCTTAACCATCGCGCCTTTTTTTAATTCAATAACAATGCGAATGCCTTCGCGGTCGGATTCATCGTTGGCGTTTGAAATACCGTCAATCACTTTATCCCGCATCAGTTGGCCGATTCTTTCCAGCAGCATGGCCTTGTTCACGTTGTAGGGAATCTCGGTAAAGATAATTTTTTCCTTGCCCTGCTTGGTGGTTTCAATGTTGAATTTGCCCCGCACCAGCAGTTTGCCCCGTCCGGTTTTATACGCTTCGCGGATTCCCCGGCGGCCAAAAATCACCCCGCCGGTGGGAAAGTCCGGCCCCTGCACAAAACGCATCAGTTCTTCGATGTTCATTTCCGGGTTGTCGATATGGGCGCAGATTGCGTCGCAAATTTCAACCAGATTGTGGGGGGCCATATTGGTTGCCATGCCCACGGCGATTCCGCTAGAACCGTTAATCAACAAGTTGGGAACGGCGGCGGGCAGCACCACCGGTTCTTCAACGGATTCGTCAAAATTGGGGGCAAAGTCCACGGTCTCTTTTTTGAGGTCTTGGAGCATTTCGTCGCCGATGCGGGAAATTTTCGCTTCGGTATAGCGCATGGCCGCCGGGGGGTCGTTGTCGATGGAGCCAAAATTGCCCTGGCCGTGTACCAGCGGGTAACGCAGGGAAAAATCCTGGGCCATGCGCACCAGCGCGTCGTAGAGGGAAAGGTCGCCGTGGGGGTGATATTTACCCATTGCGTCGCCGACAATGCGGGCGCTTTTTTTGGTCGCCGCACCGGGACGCAGCCCCAGTTCGTCCATGGCGTAGAGCAGCCGCCGGTGTACCGGTTTAAGGCCGTCCCGCACATCGGGCAGCGCCCGCGCCACAATCACCGACATGGCGTAGTTAAGGTAGTCTGTTTTTACTTCGTCCTCTATTGCAATCGGTATAACTTTACCGGCGGGGACAGGTGCATCAATACTTTCTGCCATTGGATAATTATACACTTTTTTGAAAAAAGAATGAAGTAGGGTCAGGGCTTCTGCATTTACTTTCTGGAATAATAGGGAAATCATCCGGCGGGCAGACAGCGCGGGGCGGACAAAAAACCGGGAGAATCTGCCTACAGAGCCCCCCAGCACTTAAATTACCATGTGCATCGTAATACTATGAAGTCATGTCGTATTTAAGTGCTGGGCTGTTACTGTACACCTAGTTTTTGCCTATACTCCCTGGTCTCTTCCGGCAGAGAATTCCCGGAATTTTTTTGCCGCCCCGCGCTGTCTGCCCGTCTGACCATACCGTGTCATTCAACACATAAAGGCAGAAGTCCTGTTCCGGTATATAGGGAAGAACTGCCAACATAAGGAGTTTTCTGTTATTTGTTGAATACTTTGCCTAAAAGTAAATACAAAAGTGTGGTCTCTGTATTTAAAATGGTTTCAAATGAAAGACTTTGACAAAAACGGAAAAAGTGTCATTTTGAGGAAAATCCCGATGTTTGGTTTCTTGACTTTTTAAACTATTTATTTATAATAAAATGATATGTGGAAAAAATTGGATTCATGGCGTTATTATTCACTGGGAAAAGAACATTATTCTGTATGCATGAAAAATATATTCATAAATAATCTGCGCAGCCTGTGTCAGGCAAATACCATTGTCGCTGTTTTTGCCGCATGTTTTGCACTGGTCTCCCTGATGATTGAAAAGGACATTAGCAAGGCCGGTATCTGTTTTGTGCCGGCTCTCGTTGCGTTGTTTCTTTCTATTTTTACCAATTATAGAATGCAGACGGTATTTGTAAATAACCGGTTCATTTATATAATAACGATAGTATATTACGCAAACGTTGTGTTCTTTGGCATATATCTGGGCGTATGGTCAAGCACCGACAAACTGGCTACGATTTTTTTATGTCTTTTAATATGCGCTCCGTTGATGGTTATCAATTCGCCCCTGTTTAATTTGGGCCTTACCGGGGGGGCAATAATCTGTTTTATACTATCTACTATTATTGTCAAATCTTTTGATAATTGGATTTTGGATATTGTTAACGCAATGATTGCCGGCATAATCAGCCTGTATTTTACCTGGCAGATCGGCAAACTGCGGCTGGGGCTGGAGTTAAGCGCAATCATGCTGGAAGATGAACGTAACAATTACTTTGACCAAAGCACTATAGATGAATTGACCCAGCTTAAAAACCGCCGTGATTTTCAGCAGACATTCAAAAGATACCTGTCCAACTACCGGACTTCGGATAATTGGCTGTGCGTCGCCATTATCGACATTGATTTTTTCAAATTCTATAACGATCATTACGGACACCCTATGGGTGATACCTGTCTGCGTTCCGTAGGCGGAGTGTTGAACAGTTTGACGGATTCTCTTGACGTTTATTCCGCCAGGGTGGGCGGGGAGGAATTTGCCCTGCTGTGGTTCGAGACTGAACTTTCGCATGTGGACGTTGTTGTTTCCCGTTTACAGGAATTGATAAAAGAACTAAAAATTCCGCACGAAAAATCAAAAGTCTCGCCGTGTGTGTCTATCAGCATGGGAGTATTTGTAGAACAATGCGGCGCGGACACTGATACGCAGACCATGTATGATAATGCGGACAAAGCGCTGTACACCGCCAAAGAAGGCGGGCGTAACTGCGCGATTATTTCCGGCAATACCATTGAAGAGTACAAGGTAGCGCCGACTCCATAAGGAGGCAGCGTATATGTGCGGCGCATATGTGTATTGAATAAAACCGGAATCTATGGTATTCTTGAAAAATGTCTCCACGTATTGACAAGAAAAAAACGAAAGAAACACTCACCCTTATTCTTGATAAAATAAGAACAGAGGCGGATCCCTTGCTGCTTGATGAGTATCACCGCCTTTTCAAAAAAGAAGTCTCACTATTTCACCGGTCCAAAGCCGCAGCCTATCTGCTGATGCTGTGTGATCAGGGAAAGAATCTGCGCTTCGCCGGGCGAAGCGGCTTTATTCAGCGAAGCAATTTTGTCCGAAAAGAAGAAGATACCCCCCGTTACCCGCTGGCGGAAGAAGAATCAAAACGGCTTTTTTTCAGCGTAGGGCGAAGCCGGCGGGTCTTTCCCCGTGAGATTTTGGGACTTATCAATACTAAAACGGCTATTCCACGGGAAGATATTGGCGCTATCCGCATTCTTGATAACTATTCATTTGTACAGGTACGGGATACCGTAGCCGAGAAAGTTATTGAAGCGCTGAACGGAACAATTTTCCGGGGCAGGCCGCTTACGGTAAATTATGCCAAATCCCGTAAAGACGAAGAAAACAACGCCGTTGAAGATGAGGAAGAAATATACAGCGAAGATGATTCGTCCAACGATAACTCGTCAGATAATTACTCCGTATCTTAAAGCAAGACCAATACCATTCTGAGAAAGAAAATATTTAACCCTATTCCCGTCAACAAGACAAGCCAGGCGGCCAACTCCAGCGTGTATGCCAGGATTTCACAATACCGGGCGATTGCTTCCGGCCTGCCCGGAAGAATCCCGAAAGTAGCAAAATAATCTTCCGGTTGTACGGGCAGTTCCCCGCCGGGGCGCAGCGCGCCAAAAATGTACCATAAGTTGTCCTTTTTGGCTTTTGTTAATTCCGGCAGCAGCAGGGGGATTTTGCCTTCCTCCGCCTGCGATGGCAATTCTTTGACGCAGATAAAACCGTACTGTTCGCCATTGGGAAGAAGGCAGCTTTCCAAAGGAGTAAAGCTCCCCGAAAGACCTTTGTTCTTCCGCGGCGGCAGATAACGCAGGGGCAGCCGGGCCAGGTCACGGTATGCCCGCAGTATCCTTGACCGCCACGCAAGACGGCGGTACACAACGGTGAACAACAGTCCCGGCGGTATCATGGGATACAGCGGAATAAACAACGCAATAATGGAAACAATTACCGTTAGGCGATATGCAGGGCGGGAGAGAAACGTAACAGCCACAAGAATCTGGAAGAGAGCGCCGACAACCAATGAAAAAGGAGTAATGGTGTTCCAGTATTCACCGCGGTTCCGGCCAGCCCGGATTGCCCGTGTTGCAAGTGAATGGTCAGGGCCGTCAAAAAAAATCATCATAAGAGGTTTGTTTTTTGCTGATGCAAAACTCCGCCGTCCGTTCCGGCATACCAGAAGACCGCCGGCAAAAACCCGCGCTCCCTCGGTAAGGGCGGAAACTCTTTCCCATCGAATTTTTTCCGGAGTTTCCTCACCCGGATCAAATACTTCAGATATGCTCTCGCCCTTTTGCATGGGCAGCAGGTAAATTTCGGCGTTTTGCAGGGAAACAGGAACCGTCAGGTCTTCGCCGCGTATCCAGAGAGTCTGCCCGTCCGTTACCGATTCAAAACCGCCGATAAAACGGAAAGTATCCGCCTTTGGGGAAAGGCGAATATCCTTTCCTTCCTGCGAGTATTGGCGGTAATCCAGAATGGGGCTTAGGCGGAGTTTATCAAAACGCTTTCTGAATATATACCATTTGTAGCGCTTGACCAAAGCCCCGGCCACCGGAACCAATCCATACCACAGGATCACCATGCTGACGATTACTAGAAAATCAAATATTCTCAGGGTATTATTCCTCCATGCAGGAAAAAAAGATACACCATATTGTAGCCGGAGATATTGCCACCAACTGCTGGATATATCCCCTGGACAAAGACGGCGGCGAACAGCCCGCGTGTGCGGTAATAGACCCCGGCGATGAAGGCAGCCGCATTATCGCCTGTCTTGACCAGCTCAAACTTTTCCCCCGGTACATTTTACTCACCCACGGGCATTTTGACCATATCGGCGCAGTACCGGCCCTTGCCGCGGAATACGGCAGGCGGCAAACAGGCGCATTTGAAATTGCCATTCATGCGGCAGATGCGGAATACCTGGGGCCGGATTCGCACCCGGTTCACCGCCGCAGCATAACGGCCGCAATGGGGAATTCGGCATACATTGACTCTTTATGGGAAGATATGCCGCCGCCGGATATAACGCTTGCGGAAGGGGATACTATAGGCCCCTTTACCGTACTGCATCTGCCCGGCCATACTCCCGGCAGCATTGGCCTGTGGGACAAAAAAGCGGGGATTCTGTTCAGCGGGGACACGCTTTTTTGCGGCAATTATGGCCGCACCGACCTTCCCGGCGGCAATGAGGCGCAGATTTTTGCCAGCCTGAAACGCCTTTTTGCCCTGGACAGCGGCATACAGGTTTACCCCGGCCACGGCCCTGCCACATTCATGGGACATGAGGCGGCGCGGAGGATGCTGGACTAATATCTTGCCCATTTTGCCAATCTTGTCTATAATGGGTTTATGAGTGAGACAAACGACAATTCTGATATTGTAGGAAGAAAGATATTTTTTCTGTATCCTAACGCCGCAGTCCAGAACAAGATTGTTACTGAACTTGCCCAGCAGGAATACGAAGTATACATCGCCAAAAATAAAGACAAACTCAAAAAAGTGCTAAGAAAATATCCCGACTCTATTGTCTTTATTGACATTAACGAGCATATGCCCGAAAAAGAATGGGATATCTGGATAACGGGGCTTATGGATGCCGCAGATACCAAGAATATTTCCATTGGCATTGTTACCGCCAATGACGATGAACAAATTAAAAACAAATACCTTACGGTAATAAAAGTCGCCTGCGGCTATACCGTGTTGAAATTTGACCTGGAAAAAGCCACGACGCATATTGTGACAATTCTGCAGGACATAAACGCAAAAGGCCGCAGGAAGTATCTCCGCGCAACCACTGAAATGGAGACCAATACCACTATCAACCTGCCGGTGAACGGAAATTTTATCAATGGTCAGATAAGGGATGTCAGCGTAGTAGGCATATCCTGTACTCTTGAAGGCAGCCCAAGTATAACCAAAAATGCCATACTAAAAAATATACAGATAAAACTCCAGACCAACCTCCTGAAAGTGGAAGGTATTGTTTTTGGTTCCCGCACAGAGGGAGTGGATACCGTTTATGTTATTCTCTTTACCCAGCGGATAGATCCGGAAGTCCGTATAAAAATTCGCAAGTACATTCAGCAGAATTTACAGAGCAAGATGGATTTCGATTTAAACGGATGATAGCCGGAAGGATCTTTACCACGGAGTTATGCGAGGTAAAAATTAGACCGTAATTAATATTTATATGCTTTTTTTATTATATTTTTCCGTTATTTCTTTAATTATATTCTCTATATGTTCTATTCCCTTATTTGAAATACGTCTTGTATACAATTTATCATTATATACAAATACAACTGTGTTACAATCTGTATTAAAGCTTATATCTAATAATAAATTATTATTTTTACAATAAAATTCAATTGCCCCATTATAACCACATTTATACGAAGGCGATGGAACA
Organism: Treponema sp.; assembly: GCA_031283105.1. GTDB lineage: Bacteria > Spirochaetota > Spirochaetia > Treponematales > Breznakiellaceae > WQXQ01. Next base: position 10,957 of record JAITCL010000001.1, read on the forward strand.
CTTGTTATATATTTAAAAATATTTTTTATTTCATTAATATCCGTTATCTCAATAAAATAATTTTCTCTATCTATATAATCATCTTCATCAATATATATAAAAATTTTTATTTTCGCTACATCATGAAAAATTTCTTTATATTTATTACATGAGAAAACAATAAATGATAAACACAACAAAATGCAATATTTTATTTTTTGTCTATATTTCATAAAATTATCATACAATAAACAACTTATCCTGTCAATAATGTTTCGGCTATAACTGCGGTTGCGCCAACTTCGTTGGCGATCGCAGTCTTCCGACCTTTCGGGTTGATAGCCGAAGGCGGCGTCCTGTCCGCAAAGCGGACAGCCCCCGCATGAGCCTTTTCAGTCTCCAATATACCAATCAGGATACCATTCTCCATACTCTCCGATAAATTCTATTATTCCATTATTCCTGAATTTATAAATATATTTACGTGTTCCTTCCCTGGCATAAGCTATGAGATAAATTAAAACTGAAGTTTTGCCTCCTTCAAACTCAATCTGGTCAAGCGGTCCCGGAATTAAATTTATGCCATTGGTATTTATTCTCTTGTTGTTTATATAAAAAAATAAATCATTATCTAAATTTCTATCAAAATCCCATCCCCAAAATATTTTATCGGAAGAAAATCTTGACTTTCGAAAATGAAGAGATACCTTTACTTCATCCGTTATTTCATCATCTTTATCTGTGATTGCCAGTTTTGTTACCAATGAGTCCAATGCTATATTGGCGCTAAATGTATAACCGGTAATATTTCCATGCTTGATTTTCAGCCAAAACCCATGTATTTCGTTTATTACTTCTTCCACATCTGAATAATCCACTATTTCTATTACATCATTTAAACTTAATACCGCGATAACTTTGCCGTTTATGGACGGTTCTGCCCTTACATTCGCCCTAAAATGCAAAATTCTATATCTCCCTTCTATCTTATATGCGCTTGGCCCTCCTTTCACTATTATTGTTTTTATTTCCTGCGCAGATAAGCCGACAGCCAATAAAAACAGAAAAAAGACAAATATTTTCCTTAAATCCATAATATTTCCTTCTGTAACTGACGCCTACTGGCTCTTAAAATTGTTGCGCAAGCAACTTCCTTACAGCTACAGTCCTGTCAGGCGATGGGCAGGCGTACACAATTATTTTATTTTTTATTCCATCTTTCCAGCCGTTTCATTCCACGAGTAAAAAGCCATGCAAAAAATTTTGGCGTACCATTTTCAATCATTTTTTTACGACAAAACTCCTGAAACGCTTCAACAGTTGTTTCTCCTCCAACAAATTCCCCATTCTGATAACAGTAGCTACAATATTTTTTGTTTTTGCTTCCGTCGGCATTTGTCCCGCCGCCATTTGTGTCTTTGTTCATCGGCATTCCGCAACTTTGGCACATTTCCATTTTCTTGCTCCTCATCGTTATTCTTCTACCATTTTCTTTAATGGTTTTATTGTTTTAAGCCTATCATGGCACAAATTTTTATGCAATACCTCTTGCCTGATTTTTTTATATAAATATTTTCCAATCAATTTAGCCTGCCTGTCGCCTAACGTTCCGGCTGTATATGACGCCTACTGGCTCTTATAATTGCTGCGCAAGCAGCAACCAAGCAGTTACAGACCTGTTGATACTGTGTCGGATTTATCTTTTCCGGTAAAATATATCTCGTTTTTGCTCAAAAATCGCCTTAAAACCCATAAAATAACATATATTTTGGGTGCTTTTTCATACAAAATTATATTTTCGACAGTCTCGTTATGCGATGGGCGGGCGTACGCCATAATTTATAATTTTACCAATCCCAATTAAAATACCCA
>JAITCL010000019.1 GCA_031283105.1 Treponema sp.
AACGGGTCGTTCATCACGCCCTTTTTGACCGCCCGCCTGTATTTTACCATATCCAGAAAGTGAATTTCCAGCGATTTCGTAAGAATAATGTCCGGTTCGCTGTCTTCCCGCAGGTGAAAACATGAATGGAATCCTTTTGTGGGCAGAAACTCAAAATCGACAATGTTGACGGCGATGACATCGGGCAGTGCGTTGTAGTCCTGTCCCGATTTGATGCCTTTAACGAATTCCCTGCTGGAATAATACAGACTGCGCTTGTCCATATTGTGCTGGTTGCGGATTTGAACCTCAATATTGACCCTGGTTTTACTTTGCAGTACGGCGCGAACATCAAGGATGCTGGCCTTGTCGCCGATGACTTTCGGCGTAAAAGATTTGTTTTCGATGATAGTCACGGAAGTGAAGCAGTCCGCCCCGGTTTTACCCAGGACAGCGTTCAGGAATCCGAGTAATTGGACTTCATCGCCTTTTTCGCCCATGATTTTGTAAAACAAATAATCATTGAGCGGGTTGTGACGCTGTCGGAGCAATGGTTGCTCAAGCAGCTTTTTTAATTTCTTCATACATTATATAGGGTGCAAAGTGGTAAAAAGCATTAGTGGTTGGGGGAATTTTTTTTATTTTTTTTGATAGTTACCGTTACAGAAATCCCAGCCGGAGGGTGCGGGCGGGGGGGCTGCTTTCTCGGTCACTTCGACAGGCTCAGTGACCAAGTTCCCCCGGCCCCTGAGCTTGTCGAAGGGGGCCGTGTTCTCCGTGGTTAATTTCTTCTCTTTTCCACACCACGCACCGCTTCCCGGTAACATTCATCGCCGCGATATGCACCGCACAACTTCCCGGTGGCTGTCATTATTACTGATAATTTTCGTATCTTTTTAAGATTCCTTCCGCGACGATTTTTTTTGATGAACGAATGTCCATCGCCTGTTTTTCTATGTACCGGTGGGCTTCCTGCTCTTTCATGTTCATGGTCGATATTAACAGGCATTTTGCGCGGTCAATAATGCGTATGTCTTCGATTTTTTGTTTGAGCTGCGCGTTTTCGGCCTGTATGCGTTTTATTCTGCTTTGCGTCGATTTTGCCAGCGACAGCGCCGACCATAAAAGGGCTTTGTCTACCGGTTTTGAAATGGTCAGAACGCCGTCGCTTTCGCAGGCGGCGCAGACTGAGTCAAAGAATTCGCTTTTTACCAGAAGCAGCGTCTGCGACACGCCTTTGGAAGCGACTTGCCGGGAAAAACTTTCGCCGGATTCATCGCGGAGCGGCGCGTCGACAATTACCAAATCAAAATCCTGTTTGATCATAAGTCTGCGGGCGCTGTCGCATGATTGTAAAGAAGTAACCTGATGAATGGAAGCCGCGTTCAAAAACCCGGTAAAAAAAACGGCGTCTTTTTCTGAGTTTGAAATTATTAAAGCGCTTTCCATGCCATGCTGCCTTTTATATAACGTTAAAGTACCGTTCCTGATAAAATCCCGCTTTATCTTTCGCGGCGGCAAAATCGCCCGACTCGGTTTTTTTAACGGCAATGTACTTTGAAAACAATTCATCGCCGATTACGTTTTTGACGAAAGATGAATTTTCCGCGAGGGCGATGGCGGCATCAAAGTTGTCCGGCAGTTGGGCGAGCGGTTTGGTTACGCCGGCATCGGCGGTGTAAAGGTCGGCGTCTACGGCGGGCGGCAGCGTCATTTTGTTTTCTATGCCGTCCAGTCCCGCGGCGATGATCAGCGAAAACGCAAGGTACGGGTTTAACGAGGGGTCGGGCGAGCGCAGTTCCATTCTGACATTTTCGCCGATAGCGGCGGGGATTCTGACCAGTTGCGAGCGGTTTTGATGCGACCACGACACGTATTTGGGCGCTTCAAATTTGCCGAGCCGCTCATAGGAATTGGCGAGCGGATTCAAAAACAGGGTCATCTCCGGCGTTCGGGCGAGTATGCCGGCGATAAAACTTTCCGCGGTATCTGAATGTCCTTCGTCCGTATTTTTAAAAATATTCCGCCCGTTTTGGGAAAGGGAAAGGTTGACGTGCAGCCCGCTGCCGGGGGCGTCCGGCAGGGGTTTGGGCATGAAAGACGCGAACAGGCCGTTACGCGCGGCGATTGCCTTGACGGCGGATTTAAAAGATTGCAGATTATCGGCGCTTTCAACGGCGCCTGAAGATTTAAAATCAATTTCATTTTGACCGGGGCCCTGTTCATGATGCGAGGTTTCCGGTTGTATGCCCATTTCTTCAAGAGAGAGGCATATTTCGCGGCGTATATCCTCGCCGCGGTCAAGGGGCGCAATGTCCAGATAGCCCCCGTTGTCCAAAGTTACACGCGACGGTTTGCCGTCTTCATCGGTTTTGAAAAGATAAAACTCACATTCCGCGCCGGTTTTACAGACGTATCCCATCTGCGCGGCGCGTTCGACAATCCGCTTTAATAAAACCCTGGTGTTATGCGCAAAAACGGAACCGTCGGGGTTTTTGATGTCGCAATAAAAACGGACGACTCTGCCCGGCCCTGGCCGCCAGGGCAGCACCGAAAGCGTGGCGGGATCGGGGAAGAGCAGTAAATCTGACCGGGTAATGTCCCGAAAGCCGCGTATCGCGTGCGCGTCAAAAGAAACGCCGTTTTCAAACGCGGACTGCAATCCGTCCGCCATAATCGAAATATTTTTTTGAAGCCCGAATATGTCGCAAAAATTCAGCCGGATAAATTGCACGTCGTTTTCTTTTACAAACTGTAAAATTTCGTTTGCGGTATTGTTCATATTAACCTCTCATGATCGGAATTAATGCCTGTGGCTTATACTGACACTTTTGGGAATTAACCAAAAAAGCTACCAATTATCCGTAAAACTGTCATCTTCAATTTCAATACTTTTTTCCCCTTTGCCGTTGGCCTTCTTGTGCTCCCGCATGGATACTATTACTACCATTACAAACAGGGCGATCAGGAAAACGATCAGCATTATCAGCATCGGGATATTATGCTCTGTTGATACGGGAGGAAGGTCGGAAGGCAGCATATCCGGCAGCAGTATTTGTTTGGGGGTTGCCGTCGATTTGAAGAAAATAACCAAACATATTATGACCGTGATTATCATCAGGGCCAAAGCGCCCAAAGCGGCGACTCGTATCTTAAAGTTTGACTGCGGTGAAATAGCCAGATAAATAATGCCGCCCAGAGTGCCAAGACCGATTAATATCAGGAAAAATAACATGGATACATTGTACCCCTGCGGCGTGAAAAAAACAAGCTGGTAATTACCAGGGGAAGAATCTTCACCACGGAGGACACGGAGGACACGGAGGACACGGAGGAAGAGGACAGGGGAGCAAACAATGTACCCCCTCCGGCTGTTCTCTCCGTCACAGGTGGCAGCATATACCATGTTATATAGGTTATAGAGTGAAATAGGGCGGCACAGGGGGGTAGCGCGGGGCTGCCAAAACATTATGGGATTCTTCGACGGAGCAGACCAGAAAGGAAAAGCAAAAACTAGGTGTACAGTAACAGCCGTACGGCACGGAAAACAAGAGAACACGCTGATAATGGAATTACCCATAGTTATCAATAATGCGTGAAGGCCGTGCGGGGGCTGCGTAGTTGAATTCCCCCATCTGTTTTGGCAGCCCCGGCACTGTCCCCTGTGCCGGTTTACGCGCTATGTGTGTATATGAAAAAAACTACATGCTGCCACCTGGGGATAATTATGATATACGCAGTCCTCTGCCCAATGCCTGTCTGAAGGCTTCCATGTCGGCTTCGGCGCCGGGGCCGCCGGGCTGTAATTCTTCCCGGCTGATGTCAAGCTCAAAGGGGCGGCGGGCAACGTGTTCCGGGTAATGGGCGTCGGACGATGTCGTAAGGGGATAGCCTAAAGTGTCCAGAGGCAGGCCGTTGACGGCCGGCGGAATGCGGACGCACTCCAGCGCCGCCCAGGGGCCGTCCACCACCGCGCCTAACTGGCTGGTCATGGAAAAGGCGGCGCGGTCAACATGAGCGGGAATGACGATGCCGCCGTATTCGGCTGCTTTTGCCCCGATTTGATCAATGGAAAGGTCAAGGGGATTCACCAGGTAATATTCAACTTCACCCTCAATGTTGTCTTCTTCATCAACATACACCTGATCCCCGGTTATTGCGCTGTTGTTCAGAAAGGGGGTCAGAATCGAATAGGCGTATTCGTTGAAGGCAAGGCTTGCCTCCAGGCTGGTAAACAGGCAGAGGGCGTGAATTTCTTCGCTGGTGGTCGCCTCCATGCCAAAAATGGGAATAATCCCGAAACGGGGGCAGAGTTTCGCAAAGGCGGGACAGTTCAGGCTGGAATTGTGGTCGGTCAGGGCCATTACCTGTATGTTTTTGGCGGCGGCAATTTCCAGCATAAGACGGGGCGACATTTCCAGCGAACCGCAGGGAGACAGGCAGGAATGATTATGCAAGTCGGTTAATAACGCCACAATGCTATTATACAATACTATAGAGGCTCTTGCAAAACTCTTCTTTGTTACATTTTATAGCCGGAATAAGGCGGCACTGGGGACAGCGCGGGGCTGCCAAAATATTATGGGATTCTCCGACGGAGCAGACCAGGGAGTATAGGCAAAAACTAGGTGTACAGTAACAGCCGCACGGCACGGAAAACAAGAGAACACGCTGATAATGGAATTACTCCTGATTTTCAATAATGCACGGAAGCCGTGCGGGGGCTGCATAGTTGGATTCCCCCATCTGTTTTGGCAGCCCTGCGCTGTCCCCAGTGCCGGTTTACGCGCTATTGATGTGACATTTTTGTATTGCCATAGTTTTGCAAGAACCTCTATGGTATACTGAAAACATGGGTACGATAACTATTGCCTGTATAGGCAGCGGAAACATGGGCTTTGCCCTGATGAAGGGTATTGCCGCTATGGCCGGGGCTATTGGCGGGGTAAATATTGGTTTTGCCGATGCCGACGGACAAAAAGCGCGGGCGGCGGCGGCAAAGCTGAAAGCTGCGGTATACCAATCCAACACCGAAGCGGCTGAAAAAGGCGATTATATTTTTCTTGCGGTTAAGCCGCAGGTTTTGGCGGGGGCGCTGGCGGAGATTGCACCGGTTGTGCGCAGGCGACTGACGGCAGGTAACGCGCCCGTGCTGGTGTCTATGGCGGCGGGCTGGCCTATTGAAAAGATTCAGACCGCTGTAGGGGAAGGCGCGGCGCCCGTGGCGCGGATTATGCCTAACACGCCGGCGTTGGTGTCAAAGGGATTAATTGCCCTTGCCGTTTCGCCGCAGGTCAGCGGGGAAAAGGCCGCCGAACTGGAAACCATGCTGAAAGGAGCCGGTGCGGTTGACCGCATAGATGAAAGTTACCTGAACGCGGTTACCGGCCTCTCCGGTTCCGGCCCCGCTTTTGCCTACCTGTTTATCGAAGCCCTTGCCGACGGCGGCGTTCTTGCCGGCCTGCCCCGCGACAAGGCGCTGTATTATGCCGCCCAAACCGTTTTAGGCTCGGCGGCGATGGTTATGGAAACCGGCAAACACCCCGGTGAACTGAAAGACATGGTGTGTTCCCCCGGCGGTACCACCATCGCCGGTGTTGCTGCGCTTGAAGCCGGCGCATTTCACTCTACGGTGATGCAGGCGGTAGAAGCCGCCTGGCGGCGGTCAACGGAGTTGGCGTAAGAATTGCCGGCTTCTAATTATTTCCTGCATTAAAACCAATCCTTTTGGTTTTAGGCGGCGGTAGTTCAATAAGGTTATTCAGGGCAATGATAATTTCATTTACCCGTTTGTCGTTCTTTTCAACGTACAGCATGAGAAGTTTTCGTAACTCGGCAATTTGCTCATTAGTATCACCTTTTGAAAGTACATAACGCCTTAGTTTTACAAAAGTACGCATAATATTGATATTCACTTTGATTGCGCGTTCCGAATTAATTACGCTGGACAGCATTGAAACGCCTTGTTCTGTAAAAACATAAGGAACATAACGCCTGCCGCCCCGATTGTTCTTTGAGATCACAAAATGTGATCTCAAAGAATCCCATTCACCATTGGTTAATTGGAACATAAAATCGAGCGGGAAACGTCCAATATTACGTTTAACAGCTTGGTTTAAGGATCGTAATTCAACACCGTACAAAATTGCAAGGTCGCTGTCAAGCATAACCTTTTGCCTCCTGATTTCATATATTAATTTTTGCAGTTGATTGTATGCGAGGGGTACATACCCAAGAACCCGCTTCGCGGGGGAGCTTTAGGGCGCTTAAAAAAGGTATGTACCCCGAGACAAATACCTTACCTAAACAACAACCCCGTCCCTTCAGGGCGGGGTTGTTGATCTAATTTTGTCGCCATGTATTATTCCCTTAATCCACAATGACCATTACATCATAATCCCGCATTGCCGCAGTATTAGTTATTCGTATTTTTCCCGCGCCCGGGGCAATGCCGGTTACATTTAACATATTCCCCTGCTGCCGTACTTCTATCGCATAGGCGTTTTCAACTACCTGAAACCGAAACTTTTCCCTGTCCGCGCCGTTGCCATTCAGCAGAATAAGCCGCAGGGGTTTGGTTTCACCTTTCCTCACGATCATCGGGCTTTCACTGACATCAATTTCCGGCGGCGGCGGCGGCGATGGCGGCAGTACGTCATAGACAATTACCCTGCTCTGCGGCGCTTTGGGGTGGCTAACGACTATATACTGTTCCCCTTCTTTGACCGCCTTTATGATCGCGGCATTGTAAAAGGCATCAACTTCGATACAGTTTTTTCCCGGCTCTGCGCTGAATGTAAAATGCATCTCGTCGCCGTAGTCCGCGTTTTCAAGATGAACCATTATTCTGGTTTCCTGTCCCGGCGCAAGGTACTCTTTGGCATACGGTATGATTATCCGCCTGAGTATATCGTTTTCTTCCGTTGTTTCTTCGCCTGTTTCCTCATCTTCCGTGACGGCGTATGCCGGTTCCGGAGCTTCGATTGCCTGTAATGCCGGTTGGGGCGGCGGCGCTTGCAGCGGCGCGATAAATTTCTTCCCGCATGAAATTAACAGCGCCGCAGTTACAATACCTAAAAGTTTTTTCATTAATAATACCTCTCAACAGTATCAATACCCAGCGGGATAATGTTGTTCCGCTGAATGGTATCGCGGACATTGTTTCTTCTGACCGCGTTCCCCTTTTCATAGTTCATTTTGGTAATCTGTATATCACCGCTCCGTTTCATGTCGGTTTCATTTTTTGTCAGCGCGACAAAGAAAAAACTATTATCAAAAAAAATCTGGGCGTACAAAAGATTGTTCTGCGCCGGATAGCCAGCCAGCACCACCGTAAAATGGTTTTTTCCCTTATTCATATTCTTATATTGTTCCGCCGGTATCAGGTAATTGTTTGATACAAAGGCAAAACGGTAGCGGCCGTCCGTATATTGTTCAATGACTTTCATCACCGCTTCCGCTCCGGTCATACGCGCCGCCTGCATTTTGGTAATAGTCACTTCCTGCACGTTGATTAATACGCCGTCATTCCACTGGGCATGGGCGGAAAATGCGATAGTCAATAACATAATAACGAAACAATTTTTTTTCATAGTACCGCCCTTATCGTCACGTCAAGAGCAATAATTCGCGCCGCAGCTCCCGCCGTTCCGGTTTCTACAAAAGAATAACCGGCAAGCCCCGCGGTATTGATCGTGGTATCACCCCGCGCATTTTCAACTGCCCGGTAATTAAGGGCAATATCCAGTTGTACGTGACCGCTTATATTCCACAACCAATTACCCCGCAGATGATAATAAATGCCGCCCTTAGTACGGTCTGTGTAGCTTATGTACTTTTGATCCGGATCATCGCTTTCCGCTTTTCTAAAATAATGGTTGTCGATATGGTATCCCCGGATAAACGGCGACAACGCCGCCTGTACGCCGATATGCGCGTTTTTCAGTTTCCGCTTAAAGCCAATTCCCGGCGCGCACGTTATCCACTCCTGAATATATTCCACTGACGTCCCGTAGAGCCGTGTTTTTTCCGCATCGCCGTCCCATCTTGTCCAGCCGTCATGCGCAATAACGGCGTATCTGCCGTACCACAGTTCCGCCATAACTTCAATGGCGTATTTGTTGTGAATGGGAAACTGTACGGCAAGAGTCCCTTCCGCTTCCATTCCCGCCGGGATGCTTGCCGGACTTTCCCCATAACTGATTTTTTTCCCGTTATTGTCCCAGTCGGTGTCGGTCATGTTCCGGTCATTCGCCGGAAAATACCATCTGCATATTCCGCCCAATGAAAACCCGATTTTCCTGAACGGATCCACCGGCCCGACAAAAAATCCCGTCCCCGCCGCCATTTGAAGCCCCATATCCCAGTTTATTTTGCTGATCAAATCGTCACCGGACGGATTTTTATACACCATTTCCCCCATGCTTAAACCGGACAGCTCAAGATGAGCCTCAATGCCGGCGGCGTATTCGTTCCCCCACAGGTTAAAATGCAGATTATCAATGGCATTCATATTGATGATGCCTGTACAAAACACGATTACCGCCATTATAGTCTTTTTCATGGTCATGATTCCTTTCATTTGTAATTATTGTTAATTTCACTAGCATATATCAATTAACAATAATATTTTTTTTATTGACAATATTATTAACGAACAATAGTATTAGAAACATGAGTGTTTTTACCAAAGACGGCGCCAATGAATTCAGGCGCGACAAGCCGCTTCAATCGGGAGCTTTAACATTTTCATTAGTGCATAAAATAGTTCCGCTCGTAATCTGTTTGCTTTCATTGGTTATTTCCACGCAGTTTCTGGCAGACCGCCTGGGCTACGACCCTTCCATACTGGGCTACCCCTGGTTCATTTTGAACAATTATTACCCGGTTTATTATCCGTCTATCATGTTTGCGCTTATGATCCGGGGTATCGGCACGAATGATCAAGTCATGGGAAAGATAATTTTTGACTCAACCATGATTTTGGTGATTGGTATTTTTACCGGCGTTATGGTGTATTTTATTCTGTCATGGGCCAGAACCGCCATGAGCAGGAGGCAAAATATTCACGGCACTTCGCGCTGGGCTACGGCAAAAGATATACAGGCAATCGGTTTGTTTGAAGATGCGGGCGTGGTTATCGGCCAGCAGGAAAACGCAAAGGTTGATTACGCGATGATTCATGGTTCGGTAAAATTGTCGCTGCGCAGGCCGTCGAAAATTTTGCGCCATTCCGGCCAGACTTCAACGATTATGTTTGCCCCCACCCGCAGCGGAAAGGGGGTAAGTTCCGTCATTCCCACCTGCATTGATTATCCCCACAGCCTGATAACGATTGATCCCAAGGGCGAAAATTTCAACATGACCGCCGGCTGGCGCAGAAAATTTTCCCATGTACTGCGCCTGTCGCCGGTCAGCAATGATACCCTGCAATTCAACATACTTGATGAGTTAAGCGATGATTGCGTCTACCGCGACGCATCAATGATAGCCGACATACTGACCAGCCCGGCGGACGGCAAAATTGACGGCAGTTCCAAACACTGGACCGATACCGCCAAAGACCTGATAACCGGAACCATTCTTCATGTTAAATTTTCTGATTACCCGGACAAATCCCTGTACGGGGTATTGGCGTTTTTATCACAGGCCGGCAGCGCCGGCGGCAATGCCGATGAAGAAGACCGGGGCCTTGCGCTGCTGGACATCATGATCAACGAACGGCATTCTTCTTTTGATATTCATGAAATTGTGTGCAATGTCGCGCGGCGGAACAAGGCGCGTCCCCCTGATGAACGGGGTTCCGTGTTTTCTACCGCGGTAACGGCCCTGCAAATATTTGAAGACCCCCTGGTTCGTAATTGTAGTTCGTCCAGCGATTTTTGCCTGAATGATTTTAAGGTTTCCGAGCATCCCCTGTCCCTGTACATTACCGTTCCTTTCCCCGACCTTGACCGCTTGTCTTCATTTATCCGCATTATCGTTACCTTTATACTGCGTAAATTTTCCCAGGACGAAGTCCAGTTCGGCGTGCAAAAACTCAAACATCCGATTTTGTTTTTAATCGACGAATTCCCCACCCTCGGCACCTTTACCGCGCTGGAAACCATGATGGGAATTCTTGCCGGTTACGGCATCACCTTCTACCTTATCTGCCAGTCGCCCAGCCAGATTTACCGGCTGTACGGGGAACATACCACCATATTCGACCATTGCAAGTTTATCATGACTTACGCCATGTCCGATCCCAAAGGCGCCGAAATGTTTTCCAAAATGACCGGCGTTGAGTCGGTAACGTTCAGCAATGTTTCAAAAAGCGGCAGCCGTTATGAGGCGGGAATGAATAATATCAATATTTCCGAACAGACCCAGCAAAGAAATTTAATGAATGCCGATGAGATTCAGCATCTGCCCGCCAACCAGCTTATCATCTTTTCGCAAGGCTCTCCGGCGATAATCGCCAAAAAGAACGTCTACTATGCTGACCCCCGTTATAAGGACAAGGTGAATTTGCCGGTTCCCCGTAACCGCCGGGAGCTTTTGCTGGAATGTCCGCATAATGCCGGATTCAGGCGGTAACCATGCACTTTTCAAACCATGAAACCAAAGAACGCGAGCTTGACAATATCCGCTATAACCTGCGGAATCTGGTTTCTTTCCTCAACGACCCAAAGTTAACTGACATTTTCTGCTCGTCGGAAGGCAAGATAAGCGTTAAATGTTTTGGGCAGCCTATATGCGATACCGACGTACACTTTTCCATGAGCGAGCGCCTGCAAGTGTTAAACCAGATAGCGAAATACATGGAACAGAACATTGATTTTTTTCGTTATCCGGTGCTTGAGGCGACCATACCGGTTCCCGAATGGAAAAACGCCCGCATAACCGGGATTTTTCCCCCTTGGGTTCCGGGGCCTTCATTTACCATCAGAAAGCCGCCTGAAAAAATCTACCTGCTGGAAGATTATGTGCAGAACGGCCAGTTAAGCCCGGAACGTTATGAGATAATTGTCGATTATATTAAAAATAAAAAAAATATTATCATAGCGGGCGGCACCGGCAGCGGCAAAACAACCCTGTCCAACGCCCTCATTCAAAAAAAATGCGAATTGTTTCCCCATGACCGTTACTTCATCGTGCAGGATGTTTCTGAACTCCAGTGCAATACAAAGTATGCCGAAATGATTATTATCCGTTCCGAGCAAGCCATCAGCGCCGTGTCCCTGTCCCTGCGCTATACCCCCAACTGCATCATCTTCGGCGAAGTCCGCAAGGGCTCCGTCATGGCGGAATTGCTGGACGCGTGGAATACCGGGCATCCGGGAGGACTTACCACCCTCCATTCAAATTCCGCAGCGTTAACTGTCACCAGAATCAGGAAACTCCTCCTTGATCATTATCCCGGCGAAGCGTCCCTGCCCGACCTGCGCGAATATATCGACTTGATTATTTATATCAGGCAGGATAAGGATACCGGAGTCATAATCGACGATATTATTGAGATGAAAAAGGGAATTTCCAAAAATTGACGAATGAAAGTAAATAACGTTTCTTTTGAATGTCACTGCGATTTCTATCGAATATTATTAAAATAATTTTATTTGACAAAAAATAATACTTGGTTAAGAATTTAAGAAAACAATAAATTTTATAAGGAGTAAAGTATGTGTGTGAATTCTGATTACCGGTCGTCAACCAGAGTGAAAGCGGTTTTTATTCTGGGCTTTCTGATTCTGTCGGCGTCGCTGTGTTTTGCCGACATGACTCCCAACTACAGTGAAACGGTCAGGGATATCGGGGGACTCTCGGAAGTTCTGAACCAAATCCTCGGCTTTTTCAGGTCCAATTACATGAAGGCGATTGTTTCCATCGCCCTCGGCGGGCTTGCCGTCGGCATGATAATCAACCGGGGGGAGCCGGGGATAGTCAAAAAATTTATCCCCTGGATTGCCGGCTGCACCCTTTTGTTGAGCCTTTCGGCAATAGTCGACATTGTCTTTAAAACTTCGGGGGCAAAATAATTGAATACGGTGACAGCGTCCGCGGCGGCGCCCCCGGCGGCAAAAAAGATTTACGATTATGCCATTCCGGTACGCCGGAGCATTATTCACCGTGATCTCTGGCTGGGCATACCGTTTATACCGCTGATGGTTCTGGGGTTTATCACGATTCTTATGGTGTTTACCTTTGGCCAGATTGCCTTTCTCGTTGTCACCGTTATTTCATGGTTTGCGCTCAAGCAAATCACCAAACAGGATGAATGGCTTTTAGACATAGTGATCACTTCATTGTTGCAGCCCGATGAACTGCGCTGAGGAGGTTGATATGTTAAGCAGGATGAAAGATTTCTGGAACGGTATTTTTTCCGATGAAACAGGCCGTCCCAAACAGGGGTACGAATACCGGATTCTGCACAACCTGTTTGATTCCGCGGAAACCGGCATTATTCTCAGATGGCGCGAAGGGAAACTTCAGGATGACGGCGAATTGCCCGCGGTTGAATTTCAGGACGCCCATATCGAACATTACCGCAGCGGCCTCTTGCATAACGATTCGTATGATGAAAACGGAAAACTCAATCCGGCCATTATCTCAGAATACGGCGCGCAGGTTGAGTATTACATTAACGGCAGACAGGTAACGGAGTAGTATATGGAAAATTATTTTCATAAAGAACTCAACAGGAAAACCGTTGAGGCAGTCGAAAGGGGTGCGGCTTTTTTTATGAAGCCCGGCGATTCCCGCCTTTCCTTTATCAGCGATTCATTTTCCGGCAAGCCCATTACCGGCGCGAATTACTTTAATCTGCAGCTTGACAATGATATGAACGGTATGCGCCGCACGGAATACGTTAAGATGAATGAAGTTTTATCGTCAAAACCTGACTGGCTTTCAACGCTTCCCCGTGAAAAAAGGCCGAGGGGTGTTTTATATCAGGAAGAAAGCCCGTCATTATATCCGCGTTATTCTTTTGTGATGCCGACGGCGGCGCTTAATCAGGATGTATATCTGGATAACCGGGACAGGCGGGGAAATGATTATATTCCGTTTCAGACGAATAACGCGCGAATGGGCGGCTTTGATGATTTTGTCCGCGAGCAGTTTACCAATGCCATTAACGCTTCTTTCAGCGGCTGTACCTTCAGAAGCGCCGTACCGGAAGGGGAGATGGATCAATTCAAAACAAGACTGATTAATGAAATTACCAGAAATCCCGAATTCATGGCGGGAATGGCCAACAGGGCTTATCAGGAAGTTGCCGAATTGCACTATTGTCCGTTTGACAAAAAACAGTTTATCGAAAAAGCGCGGGATGAAAACAGCCATGAATTTAAACAATTACATTTAACCATAAGCGATCATGTTGAAAATATGTACATCAACAAGAAACCGTCGTTTAACCGGGAATTTAATGAACTTTCAAAGCCGCTGGTCGTTAATATTGTACATCTTCACCTTGATAACCTGAGCGCTTCAGAACGAAAAACCGCTATCGGCAGGGAAACCGCGCAATTCATTAAAGAAAAAATCAGGGAAGACCGGCCCGCGGCGGTTCTTGCGGATACCTTTGCCGGAACCTTTGTCGAAAAGGCGCAGAAACTGGCAAGAATCGGCCAAAAAGTATTTACCGGCGTGATGCTTGCCGCAGCGCTGGTCAGTCCCGTTCTTACCGGTGTTGATATAGGTATTGCCGGTCCCGTGTTGGCCGCTATTATGACCCAGTATAAAATTCCCGAACATCATCCGGGACGGCATAAAATTGACATGAATAAACATATATTCCAGGGCGGCGAAATCGGCAGGAGCCACCGGACACATTCCACGGCAATGAGCCGCCGGTAAGGATTTGCGGTAAAACATAAGGAGAAAATGATGGAATCTTACCTGTACAGGTGGATATATTAGTAAGCTGAGGAGTTTATGATGAAGAAAGGATTTACCCGTTGCGGGAAAGCAACAATGCTGGCGTTAGTGTTTATGGTAACTTGCGTGGGAGCAGTATTTGCTCAAGAATCGACAATACCGCAAGAATTAGTTGGCAAATGGAAATCAAAAGCCATAGGAAGCGCTGTTTTTGTTGAATTCACAGAAGATGGAAAAATGATAGTTCAGGGCGGTTTTGGCGGAGGAAGCGGTCCATCTGATATCGTAGTCGTTAATGACGAATTAAAAATTTCAAATCCCAATAACGGAAGCAGCGGCAGTGCGAAATTTAAAATAAACGGGAATACGTTAAAACTTAATCGTCTTAAAGGTAATACGGGGCTTCCAATCGGAAGTTTTAGCAGGCAATAGCAGGTTTTAAAATTTAAAGCCTTGTATGGAGATATAAGGCTTTAAATACAATTCGAGAAATAAGATTTTTAAATTTTAATGATACTCTCTTCCGCGGCAATGAGCCGCCGGTAAGGATTTGCGATCCAGGGCAACAATATTTAGTTTATGAATAGTATGTAAACCAGCACAGGGGACAGCACCGGGGCTGCCAAAACAGATGGGGGAACTCAACTACGCAGCCCCCGCACGGCTTTCGTGCATCATTGATAACCATAGGTAATTCCATATATGAGCGTGTCCTCTTGTTTTCTGCGCCGTGCGGCTTTCACTGTACACTTAGTTTTTGCTTTTACTCTCTGGTCTGCTCCGTCGAAGAATCCCATAATGTTTTGGCAACCCCGGCGCTATCCCCTGTGCCGCCTTATTCCCCCTTATAACCGATGTAACAGGGTAAATGCTGTTGCCCTGTAACGGTAAAAGGGGAGAGCTTTCTCTTCTAATAAAAGCAGGACTTCTGCCTTTATGCGTTAATAATGCGGTATTCTGTAGTTCCACCCCTGTCCTCTTCCTCCGTGTTCTCCGTGGTGAAAATTCTTCCCTGCTTTCTCATTTCGCATAGCTCCCCGCTTGCCCGCAGTGCCCCCTCCGGCTGGGCCTGTACAGTCATAAAGTAAATACTGTTACCCTGTGCCGGCAAATTGACGCTTGCCGCCTTTGCCCCCTATAATAAACTTCTATGTCTATCGAATTACTGGCCCCTGCCGGATCGCCTGAAGCGCTGGATGCCGCAGTGGGGGAGGGCGCGGACGCTGTTTACCTCGGCCTGAAAAATTTCAACGCCCGTATGCGCAGCGCCAATTTTACCTATGCGCAGTTTGAAGCTGCTCTGCGATCTCTGCGGCGTATGGGGAAAAGAGTCTATGTCACGGTGAATACCGTTTTTGAACAGCGTGAAGCGGATAGAATGTACCAACTGCTCAAGTACCTTGCCGCTGTCGGGCCTGACGCGCTGATTATACAGGACTTTGGCGTTCTGGCAATGGTTCGCTCGGAATTTCCCCAACTGAAATTACACGCTTCAACCCAGATGAACGTTGCTTCCGGCAGGGGGGCCAACGCGCTTTCCAAGTACGGCGTTTCACGGGTAGTGCTGGCGCGGGAACTCAGCCGGGAAGAATTGCGCTCGATACGGTCAGAAACCAATATGGAACTGGAAGTTTTTGTGCATGGCGCGTTATGCGTCAGTGCTTCCGGCCTCTGCCTGTTTTCCGGCTATTTGGGCGGCAAGTCCGCCAACCGGGGAATGTGTACCCAGGCCTGCCGCCGCCTGTATCACAACGGAGAAGACAACGCCGGCGCGGTAACTGAAAAAGGTTATTACTTTAGCCCCGCCGACCTGCAGCTTTTGGAATATTTGCCCGATCTTGCCGTAGCGGGAATAAACGCCCTTAAAATTGAAGGCCGGATGAAAAGCGCCGATTATGTGGGGGCGGTAGTTTCCGCCTACCGTTTGGTTCTGGACGCGATGAGTGATAGCGGTGATGAAGAAAAAATCCGGCGCAGTATTGCGGAAGGGCAGAAGATTCTCCGGGGTGATTTTGCCCGCAGTAAGACTTCTTATTTTTTCAATGCGGCGCATACGGATAACAATATTAATTGGCTCAACCCCGCTCAGGACGGCGGCACAGGTATCAGTTTGGGGGTGATTGCAAAAGTACAGGGCAAGGCCGGCGAGCGGCGGGCTATGGTTTGCGGCAGTGAAATGTCCCCTGCCGTGGGTGTTGTGGCTGTAGGGGATTCGATACGACTGCACCGCAGCGATGACTCTGAACGGGTATCGCATAAGGTACAATATGCCGAAGCGGCGGCAGACGGTTTATGGCTTTCCATTCCCGATGGTTTTGACAAGGGCGACCGCGTGTATCTTATTCAAACCAAAACAATGTCAAAACGCCATAAGCCGGTAATTGCCCATAACGCTGGAACGGGCGGACGGGGGCCGGGTCATGAAAAAGCACCGCCGCTTCCGGCCCTTGTTTCCCGAAAAGCCGCACAACCCAAAAATAAATCCGCCGCATTCCCCGATGGTTTATATGTTGCGACTTCCCGCATCAATGACCTGTACATTATACAGTCATCCCGTCCGGCGCGGGTGATGCTCAGCCTGACCCGCAAAACCATCAATTATCTTTTAGGGGAGGACAAACCGCCGCTGCCCTTTAAGTCCGCCGAAATTATTCTGGTACTGGAACCTTTTTTTCCGCAAGCCGCCGCGGAGGAACTTGCCGGTATTATCAGCCCCTTGGTTGAAAGGGGCTACCGGCAGTTTATTGTCAACAATCTTGGCCATTTTTCCCTGTTCCGCGACATTCGTCCGGAAGTGCAGTTGATTGCCGGCCCCTGGCTGTATACCTTTAACGCATGGGCGCTGTCGTATGTGCTGTCGTTGGGGGTAGACGGTTTTGTCTCGCCGCTGGAAAATAATCGGCAGAATTGGGAACGTACCATTGATGTGGGAAACCGTCAAATGCTGCGCTCCCTCGCCTTTGTTCCGGTTTTTGCCTGGCCCCCTCTCTTTCACATTCGCGCCGATCTGGGGCCTTTATATGATTTCACCGCATTTTCGGATAACCGCGGCGAATGTTTTTCCCTGGTCTGCGGCCCCGAAGGGTCAACCGTTTTTCCCGAAAAACCATTTTCCATTACCGATAAAATCCCCTTTCTTAAAGAAGCGGGCTTCCGGCGCTTCATCATAGACGTAGCGGGGAACTTCCCCGGCGGCCGCCTCTTAAAAAAAACGGATTACAAAGACCTTATGCGGGCGGCGGATAATGGCACACCGCTGCCCCGCATAAGCCGCTTTAACTGGAAAAATGGTTTTTACACCACAGAAAAACAAACAACAATGAGCAAAGAGCAAAGATAGCAAGCACAACGTATAGCAATACGCCTGGATAACGAACAACAACTTTGCTCATTGCTACTTGCTCATTGTTAATTAAAATGTTACCGCTTCCAGAACTTCGGTCATTACCGGAGCGCCGTCGCCTTCCGCAAGCGGGACATCATCGGGATACTCCTGCGTTGCCGTTGCAAGCTCTTCGCCTACGGGTAACGGTTTTTCGTTGTTGGCCTCCTTTTTGAATTCGGGACGGAATTCAACATGCTCGGCAACGATGGCAATTTTTGAATGTTGTTTGCCGTCATTGCCCGTCCACCTGTCCTGTTTCAGGCGGCCAACCACCCGTACCCCGCGCCCCTTTTTCCCCAGATTGTTACAGGCCTCCGCCAATTTCGCCCAGGTTTCAACTTCAAAGAAGGAAACCTCTTTTTCAAATCCGGAGTCCTGCTTGAAGAAACGGTTGGAAGCCAGGCTGAATGTGCAGACTGATGTTCCTTTGGGGGTACTGCGTAATAGCGGATCCCTCACCATGTTTCCCTCGATAAGAATGCTGTTGAGATTGTTCATATAACATCTCCTATAACATGATCTGGCCGCATACAGCAGCCAGATCATAGACAGTGTGCAACTTGGAAAACTTTTAAAAACAAGTTGCACAATTCTATCTATGATACTTTATATAGGGTGCAAACATGTAAAAAGCATTAGTCTTGGCGGAAAAAAATTATTTTTTTTTATTTTATGACCGTATAATTCAGCCGGAGGGGACGTGCGGAGTATCCGGTCACTGAGCTTGTCGAAGTGATCGGGATGTATGCCTAAAAAATTTACTTGGGGACAATTCTAACAAGCACCGCACCAAGCCATTTCCTGCGGAAACGGCTTGTGCGGCTGCCTATAAGGTTTTCCCACAAGCCCCAAATTACTTTATTGGGCATACATCTTACCAGTACCTACAGCCTCACCATAGAGGGTCACCCCCTCTGGCTGGCTTCTATCGTCATAGAACAACAATATTTACCTTGTTATAAAAGTAAATGCTTTTGCCCTGCGGGAGGCGCTGTCTTGTTTGTTCTCTCAATCTCATTTATAGTAAAACAAGGAGATTGGCATGAATGAAAACCCGGCGCAAATTCCCGGCAGAATCAAGGAATTGAGAGAGATTATGGAAATCAGCGCGATGGATATAGCCGCCGATATTCATGTTCCTTTGCAAACTTACGAAAAATACGAAAGCGGCGAGCAGGACATTCCCATCAGCGTATTGTATAACATAGCCGTCAGGCTTGGTACGGATGTAACGGTGCTGATGACCGGAGAAGACCCCCGCATGGACAGCGCCGCCGTGTGCCGCAAGGGAAAAGGCGTTCAGGTTGAGCGTTACCCCGGCTATGAGTTTTCCAGCCTTGCGTATAACTTCAAGGGCAGGACTATGGAGCCGCTGCTGGTACTGCTGGATTCGTCCCGGCCCGTGGCGGCGCAGGTGTCACATTCCGGGCAGGAATTTAATTATGTGGTGGAAGGCCAGGTAAAAGTGACGGTAGGCCAAGCCGAGTATGTCCTGTCTGCGGGAGATTCGATTTACTTTGACGCGACCCTGCCCCACAGCCAGAGCGCGATGAACGGCAGCGCCCAATTTATCACCATCATACAGGAATAATCATGAACGAAATACTTTCACGCTACTGTCCCCGGATTGAATTTGACAGTTATGAAGATTTTTATGCCAACTACCGCTGCACAGTGCCGGACAATTTTAACTTTGCCCATGACGTGGTTGACGAATGGGCGCGGCTTATGCCGGAAAAATGCGCCCTTTTATGGACTGATGATTCCGGTGAAATGCGTTCCTTTACTTTTACCGACATTAAGCGGCTGTCCGATAAAGCGGCTAACGCCCTTACCGCGCTGGGTATACGCAAGGGCGATGTGGTCATGCTGATACTCAAACAAAGGCCCGATGTATGGGTACTGATGTGCGCGCTGATGAAAATCGGGGCGGTGTGCATACCGGGAACCTATCAGCTTACGGCAAAAGACCTGGAATACCGCTGTAATGTTGCCGAAGTAAAGATGCTCATTACGCTTAACGATGCCGGTCTGTTGGCCGATATTGCCGCCGCCCGGCCCCAATGCGCCAAACTGCGGCATATCGCCGTTGTGGGTGGAGCGCCGCCGGATGGCGGTACGAATTCCGCCTATATCAATTTACAGTCAGAGATGGAAAAGGCAAGCGATAATTTTCAGCGCATACCTATCAAAACCGAAGACCCCATGCTGGTCTATTTTTCGTCCGGCACAACGGGAATGCCCAAAATGGTACTGCACAACCACAGCCTTCCCCTGGGGCATATTGTCACCGCCAAATACTGGCACTGTGTTGAGGACAACACGGTTCACCTGACCCAGACCGATTCCGGCTGGGCAAAATTTGCATGGGGGAAAATTTACGGCCAGTGGATTTGCGGCGCGGCTATCGGCGCGTATGATACGGAAAAATTTACCCCCCAGGGAATGTTAGACGCCATTCTCAGGCTGTGCCCCACGACTTTTTGCGCCCCGGCGACAATCTTCCGTTATCTGATTAAAGAAGACCTTTCCGGTTATGATTTCAGTTTTATCCATCATACTTCGGTAGCCGGGGAACCTTTAAGCCCCGAAGTGTACCATCAACTGAAAGAGAAAACCGGCCTTGAGATTCGCGAAGGGTTCGGCCAGTCGGAAACTTCGGTCATGGCGGCGGTGTTCAAATGGCTGCCGGTAAGGCCCGGCTCTATGGGCAAGCCCGCCCCGCTGTTCGGCATCAGCCTGTTAGATGAAAACGGCGAATCCTGCGATGACGGTATTGCCGGAAATATGAGCATTACCCAGGCGGGAAAAAATATGTATGAAATCGCGCCCGTTGCGAATGTTGCAAATACAGCAAATGCGGAAGGCGTGCCGGTAATCGGTTTGTCGGATTTTCCCGGCCTGTTCCGCGGTTACTGGAAAGACGAGGCGGTTACCAAATCCTGCTGGAATAAAGGAATTTACCAAACCGGGGACATGGCCTGGCGCGACGGCGACGGTTATTTATGGTTTGTCGGCAGGAACGACGACGTTATCAAATGTTCCGGCTACCGCATCGGCCCCTTTGAAGTTGAAAGCGCCCTGATGGAACACCCCGCCGTGCTGGAATGTGCCGTAACCGCCGCCCCCGATCCCATGCGGGGCCAGGTGGTCAAGGCGAGCATTGTGCTGGCGCGGGGTTTTTCCCCTTCGGAGGAACTAATCCACGAACTGCAAAACCACGTCAAACACGTTACCGCCCCCTACAAATACCCCCGCATGGTGGAATTTGTACCGGAGCTTCCCAAAACAATCAGCGGCAAAATCAAGCGGAATGTTATTCGCGGCGAGGGGTAAAGTAAAAAGAACAAAGAGAAGAATTTTTACCACGGAGGACATGGAGAACACGGAGGGGGAAGGCGTGGTCACTGAGGGCGCTGAGCCTGTCGAAGCGGTCGAAGTGACCGGCCCTTCGACAGGCTCAGGGCACGGGGAAGAATTTAAACCGCCAACCCCACGAATTTTTAACACCTATCTTGTCGTTGGTTCGTGGTAAAAAATAAAACACCGCTCATTTTGGCATCTGACACCCGGCGTTGCCTAAGGAAAAGTAATCCAAAACCGAAAGGAATAAGTTGTGACATAAGTTTCAAATTTCTATAATAATCGGTTCTCATAATTATACCCCCTATAACGAGCTTCGTATCGCAATTAGGCACGTTGCGTGGCCGCGGTTTTCCAGGATTCTCCGCGGCCCCTATATTAAGCTGTCAAAAAACATTTCCACCAAATCTCTTCTTGATTTCTTCACGGAATGAAGGAGCCAATGAATCACAATTCCGAAAAGCGGAATTCCCAATGCTGGTAACGCTGTTCCCTATGGTTACGCTGGTAAGTCTGCTGCAACTGGCAAAAGCACTTTCCCCAACGCTGGTAACACTGTTCGGTACAGTGTTACAGTTTTCTTATACTTACTCATAAGTACGCTTTATTACTCATAACTCTATACCACATAATGAATTAAGTCAAGTTCTTTTTTCATAATTATTCACAATTACTTATAATTACTCGCTACTATTTAACAAATATGATGTCATATCTGGTGTAACATTAACACAATTTATTTTATTACATTTAACAAACCCGAACTTTCATTACCACAGACACTATTTTAAAACCCTTCCAAAACGCTCATAGAAGCCCGTAGAGCCGTCCAAATAACCATTGCCGTATCATTTCACCATAAAGCCGTACAAAGCCCTCTACAGAGCGTTTTTGGCTTTTCAAAATGAATGTCGCATAACGCTTGTTTCAATTTACCCAAGATAACCGTCTACGGCGGTTCGGGCTTCGCCCGAAAAGCAAAATGGGAGCCGCCCCCTCGCCATAAATTCAATTCGCTGTAACCCGCCCTGCTCCAGTGCCTCCCCGCTTTTCGTACTCCGAAAGCTAATCGTAGTTTGCCCCGCCCGTCCGACTGTTTAATAATTTATTCCGCAACCTTTACTTAATCCCGCTGTCATTTATTTATTTCTTAATGTTAAACCCCGGCACTGGAGCAGGGCGGGCATTTACTCCCTTTTCGCCGCAAAAGAAAATAAGTCAAAATTGCTCCGCTTGCGCTCCGCAATTTTCCCAAATCATATACGCCGCCCTTTTCCCCCCGCCGCCTTTCGCTCATTGCAAAATAAACCCGCAAAATCTGGGACAAAAAAGCACGGCTACGCAAAAGGTAAAACATGGCATTTATCGCAAAAGGCAAAACCGCAACCTTGCCCGCCGTCCTAGCGGGCAAGGGGCAGGGCAAGAAGGGCTAATCCTCACGCCCTTCCCGCCCTGCCAATCAATTTACAAAAGGCATACAAACAGCGGCGCAAGCGCCGCCCATGTTTTACCAATAATTCAAAAGTGAAGCACCGCGCTTTTTAGCCCCACCGTTATGTGCAATTAAATAGTTAATTCCAAAAACGGCACAAAAACCCCGGCACCCCGCCCCTGTAAGCGTTGCATTATCGGTCGTGGTTAAGCACCGTGTGAGATTGTCGTAGTACGCCCGCCCCGCTTCTCGTCTTCACATCATGCAAAGCGTAATTCGGCGGCTCCACTACGGGTCAAGCCGCACCCCCCCGCCGCCCCCTTCCCCCCCGAACCCCCCCAACCCCCGGCACCCCCCCGCAATAGTATCTTATTGAACTCGGGGGGAAGGGGCGCTCTAATGGGGGGTGCGGTTTGGGTAAACCCAAAACCCTTCGTTCCGCCGCAGCGATGCGTAGTATGCCCGCCCGGATTTTCGTCTTACAACAGGCAAAGCGCAGTTCGCCCCACGGCTAACGTAAGTGATACCGTCTCCCAAATTCCGTAATGATACATTTACCCGCCAACACCCCGCCATACCGCAAGCGGAATGGCGGCAAAAAAGGGTAGTGAAGGCAAGCCAGCCCGAAAACTTTTTCACACCAACAAAGCGATGAGAAAGAACCAAGCCGCACTCCGTAAGACCCGCCACCCCTTCGGGTAGGCGGGCATTGAGACCGCAAGAGCCTTTATTTGCAAAGACCCCGATACAAGAACCGCCTATAACTTATTTGAAAAATAAAACATGATAACAGGCGGTACTTGTATCGGGGCATTGAGTGATGATACCCGCTTTCAAAAAA
>JAITCL010000036.1 GCA_031283105.1 Treponema sp.
TTTTTTCCCCCCCCCCCCCCCCCCCCCCAAGCAACAGGCAATTATACACATCTTGTAAAAATCGTGTCAAGTATCTATTAGTTGTAGTTCCACCCAGCCATTTATTTTTTCTTCCCGTCTCTCAACAGCGGTCAGTTGTACTGCTCACCATACACGAAGGATAATCTTATGAAGAAATTTTTTTTTCTAGCGCTTGCCTTGATTACGGTAAGCTCGTTGACGGCGCAGAATATCAAAGGGGACTTGAGGGTTTGGTCCTTTACGGATGAAGTTAAATTGATGGTCAACAAATACTTGCCTGTTCATAAGGAATTACAGATTTTGTATTCGCAATACCCATCGGATCAATATCAAAACAGGCTGGATCCCGTATTGGCTTCCGGCATGGGATTGCCGGATGTTTTTGTTTTGGACTCTACATGTATCAGAAAATATGTTGAGTCGGGGCAACTTTTAGACCTTACGTCAATATATGAAAAAAATAAATCCAAACTCCTTGCCTTTCCTGTGGAAGTTGGAACCTATAACGGCAGGGTATACGCAATGTCATGGAATGCATGTCCCGGCGCAATGTTCTATCGCCGCAGTCTTGCCAGGAAATACTTGGGTACTGATGATCCCGCCAAAGTACAAGAGTATTTTTCCAATTTTAACAAATTCCTTGAAACGGCAAATGTCCTTAAAGAAAAGTCAGGCGGAAAATGCGTCGTTGTAGCTGGTGTACAAGACCTTTATAAGCCCCTTCTTGGAGCGCGAGCCAAGCCCTGGGTTGTAAATGGGAAAATTGAGATTGATCCTGTTATGGAACAGTATATGGACTTTTGTAAAACACTGAGTAACAACGGGTTGGAAGGCGGCGTTGACTCATGGTCGCAAAATTGGTTTAACGCAATGAAAGATGCTTACCAAAAAGAGGTTTTTTCCTATTTCATGCCAACGTGGGGGTTTCATTATGTTCTTAAAACAAACGCTCCGAATACAGCCAGAGACTGGGCAATGATACAAGGTCCAGCTCCGTATTTCTGGGGTGGTACATGGCTTGCCGCCAATAAAAACACCAAAGACCCCCAAGCCGCTCTAGCGATGATCGAATGGATTACCACCAATGACGGCTTCCTTGAGCAATGGGCAAAAGACACAAGGGATTTAGTCGGCAATACCACTGTAATAAACAAGATTAAAAATACTTATAGCGAGCCTTTCCTTGCCGGGCAAAATCATTACGCCGCGTTTGCCGATATGGCAAAGAACGTTAACGGCAAACTGGCGCAAAAAACCGATGACGCTATTGAAGAACTGTTTTGGAAAAGGGTTGGCGAATATTCAAAAGGAACAAAAACAAAGGTACAAGTTCTGGCGGATTTTGGAAATCAAGCTCAAGCCGCTATAGCGCCCAAACCGCAGACTAATAACAGCCCACAACAAGCCCAAGCTAATAACCAGCAGGAAGTCCAGAGCGATGACGACTTTGAAGTAAAGCAGAATGCCGACAACACCCTTACCATTACAGGGTATAAATGGAAAGCAAAAGACTTGGTTATACCTGCTACGCTTTATGGGCTTAAAGTAACCATTATCGGGAATAATGCCTTTCGAAGTAAAGAGTTTAGAAGCATAGTAATCCCAGATACGGTAATTACTATTGAAAATGGAGTTGGAGTAGGAGGAGGTGCTTTTGCTTACAATAAAGAACTTACAAAAGTTACTTTAGGAAATGGGCTAAAAAATATAGGTGATTACGCTTTTTTTCAAAGTTCCAATTTAACCGAAATTGTTATTCCAAACTCTGTAACTAGAATTGGAAATGGGGCTTTCCAATGGGCTGGAAGGCGTGATAGTGATTCTGATGAAAGAACAAAAGAAGTATTTAAAGTAACTTTTGGTACGGGATTACAGACTATTGAAGGTTATGCATTTGCCAACAATGAGATTGCAGAGTTGAACCTGCCGTCATCTTTAAAGGAAATCGGAGTAGCTGCTTTTTATAACAATAAAATACAGAAAGTAACTTTTAGTACGGGATTACAGTTCATTGGTAATGCAGCCTTTCGGGGTAATCAGATTACGGAACTTAATAATTTGCCTTCTTCCTTAAAAACAATCGGAGGCGGAGCGTTTGCGAACAATCAAATACAGTCGTTAACTATTCCAAATGGTGTTACTAAAATTTCCAGTTCTATAATGGGGGCTCCAGGGTATACTAATGTGAATTATAATGAAGGAGCATTTGTAGGTAATCCGATAACAACCCTTATTATTCCTGCCTCTCTTGCAAATGGGGGTTTCTACGGTGCTTTTTCTAGTTTTAGATATGAAAATATCTCAAGAAGAATCACCACAATCACCCGTATTACTATTCCAACAGGAATGAATGAGAAAGCTCTAGAAGATAGTTTTGAAGAGGCTCTCGTCAACTTCTGGATAAGTCAAAACAGGGCGGGCGGAACATACGTAAAAAAAGGACCAATTTGGACAAAGCAGTAGGATGTGGGTAGCAATAGAATCTTTAGGCATACATCGTATTGACAGTCATCATAACCGAATAAAAGCAACCCAGCGCCTAACAGGGTTAGATGCTGGGGGTGACAGTTACTTTAACCCTGCGTTTCCGCCTGCGGTGTCGCAGCCGCAACGGCAACAGCGGCGTGTTTGGCGCTCTTTTTGATAATAAGCTCTTTGATTTTGGCGCCTTTGCCGATTTTCTCGCGGATATAGTACAGTTTTGCCCGCCGCACTTTACCGGGGCGCATTACTTCCACTTTGGCAATGCGCGGCGAATGCAGGGGGAATACCCGCTCAACGCCCACGCCGTAGGAAATCTTTCGCACGGTAAAGGTTTTGCCAACCTGGGCGTTTTTCATGGCAATAACCAGCCCTTCATACACCTGAATCCGCTCAGTCTTGCCTTCAATAATTTTGAAATGCACTTTAACGGTATCCCCCACCTTAAAATTATCGGGGTTTGATTTCATTTGGGCGGCGTCAATCGCCTTAATCTCGTTCATGCTCACTATCTCCTATCATACGGTCAATAATACCGTTAATTTCTTCGTTAAAAAGCCCCAATTCCCCGCCCCGCCGTATCAAATCCGGCCTGCAACGCAGGGTTTTTTCAATCCGCTTTTCAAGCCGCCAGCGGCGGATATTCTCATGATGCCCCGAAAGCAGAACATCAGGAACTTTCATCGTATCAAAAATCTCCGGGCGTGTATACTGGGGATACTCCAAAAGCCCGCCGGAAAAACTTTCCTCATCCAGCGATTCGGGGGTAATCACCCGGTCAACCAGCCGGTACGTAGCGTCAATCAACGCCAGCGTCGCAATCTCGCCGGACGACAGCACATAGTCGCCCACCGAAACCTCATCATCAATATACCGGTCTATCACCCGTTGATCAATACCCTCATAACGCCCGCACAGCAGCACCAGTTCTTGCTCCTGCGCCAACTCCTGCGCCAGCGCCTGATTAAACGGCCTGCCCGACGGAGACAGGTAGATAACACGTTTATTATGGAAGGGGGGGCTAGTTCCAGGCTGTAATTCTTTACTATCGCCTGTATTGTCCGCCCCCCCTCCGGTGCAGCCAGTTTCACTGTCTGCACC
The DNA here is from genome assembly GCA_031283105.1 of Treponema sp. Taxonomy (GTDB): domain Bacteria; phylum Spirochaetota; class Spirochaetia; order Treponematales; family Breznakiellaceae; genus WQXQ01. The sequence continues at coordinate 3,604 of JAITCL010000036.1, forward strand.
TACCCCCCAATCAGCGGCATTTTTTTCCCTCACGCCAGCAGATTCCAGGGCGCGGCCCAGCGGCTCAGGCAGCATCAACATACCCGGCCCGCCGCCGTAGGGCGCGTCATCGCAGGTTTTATGTTTATCCAGGGCAAAATCCCGAATATTAACCGCCCGGTATTCGATAATACCCCGTTGAATCGCCTTTGCCATAATGGAAGTGGCAAAGTAGGCATCGGTAATTTCAGGGAACAACGTCAAAACCGTATATTTCATTCCAGTACCCACAAATTTTGTAGTATCACCTGCTTCTTTGCAAGGTCAATGCCGGTCAGAAATTCTTTTCTAAAGGGAACCAGCCGCGTTTCCCCATTGTTCAGCCGGATTTCCGCCAAATCGCCTCCGCCGCCTTCGATAACATCGGCAATATGCCCCAAAACTTCTCCGCTGTCAGCGGCAAGCGCCGCCAGCCCTTTAAGGTCTTCAACATAAAATTCCCCCGGCTGCAAGGGGGCGGCATCTTCCCGGCCCACCAGCAACTGTGCGCCCCGCAACGCCTTTGCCGCCTCCGGGCTGTTGAAACCGGCAAAACGCACCGCCACCGCCGGCGGAATAGCGGCGCTCTCTTCTATGGTAAACACCTGTTCTTTTTCACCCTGGCGCAGCGTCACCGATGTCAGTTTCAGCAGATGTTCAATTTCACCGGAAAGCGGTTTTACCTTAACAAAACCTTTCAATCCAAATGGCGCGCCGACAATTCCGGCAACAAATTGTTCGGTCATTTTCCCAGTATAGCAGGTGGCGGATACCTTTCCTACGGAGGAAGAATAGTTTCCTTTTCTCATTTGTGTTGACAACTCGTATGTTTGAACATAGTATTTATATACGATATGGCAAATTTAGACGCTTTGTACAAATGGTTTGATGAAAACAGGGACACAATTATCAAAGGGCATGAAAAGGATCACGCCCTTTTGAAAGACGAAACTGTCGTGTCTTATTTTCATGACGAAGGTACGGCGCTGGAATATGCCCAAAAATCCGGTTTCGCAATGGGTGATTTTTTGATTCAAGAATGTATATCTAAAGATGATGAATGTATGTATTACTATAATGAGGCTGTAAACTTTGGCTGATTTTGCCGCTTTCACTTACCGTGTACCTGATAACCACCGTTATTCGATAGTTATAGATATAGACGTTTGTGTTCCCGTTCCTATTCAGGGTTATCCGCAGGACAGGAAAATGCCATTAAAAGCAAAAGCCCTTATTGATACCGGCGCGTCAAGGTCGGCAATCCGCAGTAATTTTATTCAGGCGGCAAAACTTGCTTCATACGAAAAATGTACAATACGAATGGCCAAAGGTGAGTATGTTTCATCTGTTTATACTGTTGATATTTTATTCCCAAACCAAATGATGGCGAAAAACATAAAAGCTGCTGAATTTTCCGGTAACCATGAATTTGATTTCATTATGGGAATGGATATTCTGCGTATGGTAGATATGGCGATAACCAACGCCAGAGGTGTTACGGTTTTATCATTGCGTTCCCCTCCTGCGGAAACACATATTGATTTTACGAGGCAGACTAACGATTCCGGCAACCCAGCGTAACCACCATATTCGAGTCAGCCATCTCAACTACCTTAACGCTTTACCTTCAAGGCCTCCCTGCTCTGTTTTTCAAGCTGATTTTTACGCAGCATTTTATTCAGTATGCGGTACAGGTCGTTGCGGTCTTCGGCGGGCAGGGAAAGAATATCCCGCAGTTTTTTGACGCTCCGGGGATCAATGCCGGAAAGGTCGGTATCGACTGTTTTTTCATCACCCGTGCTTTTGAACAGTTTGTAGACAGGAATATCCAGCGAATCGGCAAGGGCCTGCAAGCGGTCGGCGGGGGGAATAATCCCCTCACTTTCATAATGCCCTATCATTCGCCTGCTAATCCCCGACAAGTCTGCTAAATCGTATTGGGAAAGCCCTTTTTTCTTTCTGTACTTTCCTACATTTTCCGCAAATATTCGAGCAACGTCCTTCATTTGCATAAAGGCAGTATAAATACATTCCCGTAATAGGCCATATTATGTCCCTCTATATTATTTTTATGGTCATAATATCCATTAATTATTACCACAAAATCATAAAAAACAGAGAAAATAACGGAAATAATGCTTGTTAACAAAAAACCTCTTGACAGTGGGACATATTATGACCTATTATATTATTATTCGGGCCTTTACATGGTCTATAATGGACTATGTAATTTTAGTTCTTTTGGAGAGGTTTGCATTTATAGGGAGTTATTAAGCGCCATTTATCATAAAATGGTTGGAAATTTAAAAGAGGTAGAAAAAATATGAAAAGAATAAATATACAATTTGCCAAAATTTTTGCTCTTGTTTTTGTAATGATAATGTGTGCAGATATATCAAATTTACAAGCGCAAAATCGCTTTACACCAACAGTAGCTGATTCTATAGGTATAGTAGTTCCGCCGAAAACAACTGAACAATTAATCTGGGCTGCTTATCTTGTTTCATGGGCTGAAACATATCAAGTGCCAGGAGGGGGAACTTTTTTATCTTATCTTGATTTGCCAGCTCAAATAGTTGATAAGAAAACAAATGATATAGTTGGAATGGTTCAGACTATATATGATATGATTGTGATAGTAGCAAATCAAGAAGGGAAAACACCGTATGAATTTATAACTTATTTGACTAAAAAGATGAAATTCCAACAGCGAGACAGATTTTATTTTCGTCTATTTGAATGGGGAAAACTTTCTGGTTTATTTTCTCCATTACTGAGAGAAAAAGAACTTGCTGACCTGAAAGCAGATGTAGAAAGGGATAATCCATCAGATGATTATAATAATATAGAAAAATATTTGTCAGTATTGACATGGAGTGAGGATCAGTGGAAGAAATGAATTCTGAAATAGAATTTTAATTCAAGGGGGTTATTATGCAAGATTTTTATATTATTTGGAATAATATAATTGCCAATGAAGGCAATACATTTTACACAATTTCTGGCAAAGAATTTACCTATAGAATTAATGGAAATTTTTTAATTACTGACAGAACGGAGAGGAATATTCCTAAAAATGATATTGAGAAAGCTTTTAATTCACTTCCCTTAAATGGTCCAAGTGAAATTAACAATTTGGTACAGGGACCATCATATGTTTGGGCTATACTTAACGACAATAGAATAAACAAAAGAATGGACTTGACAAAAGAATAAAAGTGTATAATATAACAATATGCTTGGAAAATATTTTAATCAGGAGTGCCTATGTTGAAGAAATTTTTTTGTGTTTTGGGAATTATGTTTTTCTTATTTCCCGTTTTCGCGCAGGAGTCCGATGATGAGCCGTATTTATCAATTGAAGATCAAGAGGCTATTTTGGACAAAGCGGCTGATGCGATTATGGAAACAACCGTTACTGTGGAACATAAAGAAGATTCTCGGCCTAAGCCGTCAGACATTGAAAAGCCATACCTGGTACGAATTGAAATTTATTCCCGTATAAAAACTTCATATATCGCGGTTGGTGATTTAAGTCTTGAACAGGGTTTCTTTTCATGGACGCACGATGGACGTAAACAAAATGGCTATGCAGTTTATATGTATCCTGTAACGGACAATGTCAGTAAGATCACAGCGGCTGTCGATGTTACTTTGCTTTATGGCAAATCTTTCCATAGTGCAGAAGAGGCTATTGCAGAGATTCAAACAAAAGGCACAATGTTTAATCGACTCATCCGGTATCAGCCGGTTGTAAAAGAAATGCGGGAGCGTTTGAACAAAGCGCCATATCAAGGAGGTTCCAGGTGAAAATAATCGTTTTTATATGTCTTCTTGCCGTTGCCATTAGCCCTATTTTTGCAGGTGAAATCCCCAACACCGTCGGCGCTGTAAAGGCCGCCAAGCCCGGTGATTACATTGTGCTGAAAGATGGCAGCCATTATGTGCTGGTTGAAGAGGAAATTGCTATTGTAAACAACAGGTTTGATTATAACGATATTGAGGCTCTGAAAGAGAATGAAGTGCCAAGATCAGACAGCGGGATAGAATTTAATATTACTTCAGCGCATAAAAGAATAATATGGCCCGATGGGAAGTCAATGGATATTTTAACAACACGTCGTGCATTTGACGATTATATCAAATTCCTTGCGAAGCAGTATAAGCCCGTTCCGTTTACTATGTATGATTCATTAATAGGCAACTCATATCCTACAGATGTACCTGATGGATTAGAGACATTTCGTGGAAAAGTTTATAAAACCTTTGTAACAAACGGTGTAGAAACCTATGAAATTTTTGAAGCTAAAGAATTCAATCGTTCTACAGATGATGGACTTAAACGAGGTTTCCAAACGGAGGTGAGTAATCTTGTATATACATTGACTGGCGGGGGGAATTTTCATGAGTCCGGCACAAGTAGAGATGAGTGAGCCAGTTGGGGGTATATATAGGGGATGAAGGGATAACGGTTACGCGCAGCGCCTGAACGAATGAGGAATAGGGGGAATATTTTTCTTATTCCTCATTCGTTTTCCCTCCTCCGTGGTAAAAATTCATCTACACCCCTTGAAGGGGTATTTTATTGCCCCCACTTGCATTTTCCATCTAAACCGATAACTGTACGCCGCCGTTAGGGCGGCTAATTTCAAGCCGGAACGTTATGCGAAATTACCATGAAATAGTTGAAAAATACTAAAAAATGCTATTGTATAATAATTTATCCTATGATATAATAAAAACAAGGGGAATATTAATATTCTTGGAGGGCTTTTATGGCATATGATATGGAAAATGTCATTGAAAATATCGATTTTTCAATGACAATGGAAGATATGCCTCTTACTAATGAAGACAAAAACCGTTTAAGGGATTGTTTGAATGGGAAAGTAGACGTTGATAAAATATTACAGGAAGTTATAAAAAAACATACATTTGTGGAAATATAATCATGGAAAAATATGACTATACCTATGAAGGTTCTGAAAGTTATTGCTATCCAGAAACTGATGTATTAAAAAATAAACTTGGCATAAGGGACGATAATGCCTTAACAATAGCCGAAAGGGAAATAACAAGTTTAAAATTATTAAAACTTTATAATATGCCATTAATGGTTGAATTCAATTTTGAGACTTTGTGTAAAATACATAAAATTATTTTTGAGGATATATATGAATGGGCAGGCCTTATACGGCGAGGTGATTTCCTGTCAAAAGGGAATTCGATATTTTGCAGAGGCCCATATATTGTTGAAAATGCAAAAATAATATTTGAAAATATTCTAAAGGAAAATAATTTATTGGGATTAAATAAATCAAAATTTATTGAAAAGATGGCATATTATATGGGTGAAACAAACGCATTACACCCATTTCGTGAAGGGAACGGAAGGACAGCAAGAGAATTTTTTAGACAATTATCATTAAATGCAAAATATACATTAGATTTCAGTAAAACAGAAAAAGAAGAATTATTAACGGCGGACATTGAAGCGTTTAATGGAAAATATGATAAATTAATAAATATATTGGAAAAAGTAATAGTGTGAAGTGCGTCAACTTAAGGTCATGCGCAGTGCCTGCCCCGAAGAAGGCAGTTTACTTACTTTAAAAAGTATTGTATTATCTGAATATAAATTTTACGGAGGATAAAATGACTTTTAGGGGTATAATCAAGATAGAACAAGAAGAAGAATGGTTTGTTGCAACTTGTCTTGAAAATAATATAGCATCGCAAGGCAAGACAATAAATGAGGCGATGGAAAACTTAAAAGAAGCTATTGCGCTTTATTATGAAGATGATACAAATAAAGAAGAATTAAATTTTATCCAAAATGAACAAGTTTATATAACTACATTGGAAATGGCGCTATAATGGCTAATAAATATCCAATACTCAAACCCAATGAAATTATTTCAGTATTATCAAAAAAAGGATTTAAATATAAAAGTCAAAAAGGGAGTCATGCAAAATACACTGATGGGCATCACACGACCGTTATTCCAATGCATGATACCGTAGCCAGGGGAACGTTAAAAAGTATACTAATTCAAGCAGGAATAGAGTTGGAAGATTTTCTGAAAATATTATAAAGCCCCGTGCAGTACCTGCCTCGAATCACGAATAGAAAAGCCTTTCCCTCAAAAAACGACTTTCGCCCTCTTATCAGGCATTTTCCCTATGGTGACTGTCACCGATTCGTAACTTTTTTGCTTTCATTCGTAAGTTTTTGCCGTGGTGTGGTGGTTTTTTTCTGTTTTCGTGGGTATATTCTTCTCAAAATTACCCTTGACCGCTGACGGCGAACCTGTGTATACTGTATGTGTAACCTATGGCTTTAAACTGTGGTATTGTGGGGCTTCCCAATGTGGGCAAATCCACCATTTTTTCTGCCCTGAGTTCGGCACCGGCTGAGGCGGCGAACTATCCTTTTTGTACCATCAATCCCAATATTGGCATTGCAGACGTGCCGGACACGCGGCTGGTAAAACTGACGGAAATTTTTAACCCGCAGCGTACCATTCCGGCATCGGTGGAATTTGTAGACATTGCCGGGCTGGTAAAGGGGGCTTCAAAGGGCGAAGGGCTGGGGAATCAGTTCCTCTCCCATATCCGTGAGGTCGGCGTTATTGCCCATGTGGTTCGCTGTTTTGAAAATCCCGATATTGTCCATGTAAACAATAAAATTGATCCTGAATCGGATATTGAAACCATCAATATTGAACTGGCGCTGGCGGATTTGGACACCCTTGCAAAACGCCGTGAGCGGGCGGAACGGTCAATGAAGGTTCAGGCGGAAAAGAAAACGACCGAGACGGTTCTTGCCGCGCTGGACAAAATCGGGCCGGCGCTGGAAAACGGCAAGCCCGTGCGTTCCGCGGCGTTAAGCGATGAGGAAAAAACGGCGGTTTACGACTGCCATTTTATCACGGCAAAACCACAGTTGTATGTGTGCAATGTTGATGAAGCGGGGATAAAGTCTGGTAATAACCATATTGAGGCGGTAAAAAAACGGGCAGCCGCCGAAGATTCCGAGGCGGTGTGCATCTGCGGTAAATTTGAGGCGGAATTGGCCGACATAAAAGACGCCGGGGAAAAGCGTGCCTTTTTTGAAGAACTGGGTTTGAAAGAATCCGGCCTTTCCGCGCTTATTCACAGCGCGTACCGGCTTCTGGGGCTGAGGACTTTTTTTACTGCGGGAGCCGATGAATGCAGGGCATGGACAATTCACGCGGGCGACGCCGCCCCCAAAGCCGCGGGAGTTATTCATACCGATTTTGAAAAAGGGTTTATCAAAGCCGAGGTGTATACCTGCGATGATATTTTTCGCTACGGCACGGAGGCAAAGATAAAAGAAGCGGGCAAGTACCGTATTGAAGGCAAAGAATATGTCGTCCATGATGGCGATGTTATTTTTTTTAAATTTAATGTGTGAGGTGTAGTTATGATTGACAAAAAAGTTTTGTTAAAGTATTCGCTGTTTGGCGGCATCGAGGAGCAGCACCTTGATAAAATACTTTCCCTGTTGACTGAGGAAAAGTATAGACCCGGTGATACTATCATTGTTGAAGGAACTCCCAACGACAAGATTCTATTTATTGTTGATGGCAGGGTCTCCATTGTCAGAGGAAACAAGGTGATTTATGATTTGGCGGAAGGAAACACCTTTGGTGAAATGGAAGTGCTGGACGTTATGCCCTGCGCCGCCACCATCAAAGCGGTAACTGACGTAACCGTTATGACCATAACAAACATATCACTGCGGGAAATTTACAAGATCGACATGAAATCATTTTCCCTGCTGTTGATGAACCTTGCCCGCGATCTTTCCCGCCGCCTGCGCGTAGCCAATGAAATAATGATAGAGGGCAAAATAATTGACTTGTATTCATCAACGCTTTTCATGAATCATTAGCTGTAATAAAGGAATTGTTATGGACAGACTTATTTTTCCCAAAGATTTTATCTGGGGAACCGCCACTGCCAGTTATCAGGTTGAAGGTGCCGCTCACGAAGGCGGGCGCGGCGAGTGTATTTGGGATACTTTTGCCCGCAAGCCGGGCGCGGTATACGCCGGGGAAAGCGGCGAGGTTGCCTGCGATCAGTACCACCGTTATGCCGAAGATGTCGCGCTCATGGCGGAATTTGGCTTTAACAGTTACCGTTTTTCCATTGCATGGCCCCGTATTATTCCCGCCGGAACGGGAAAAGTAAACAAAGAAGGCGTAGCCTATTACCGCCGCCTCTGCGAAGAATTGCACAAACACGGCATTTCCGCCTGCGCCACGATTTATCACTGGGATCTGCCCCAACCGCTGGAAGACGCCGGGGGCTGGGCAAATCGTTCCATTGTTAATGCTTTTGAAGAATATGCCAAAGTCTGTTTTAAGGAACTGGGCGATGTCGTAGACCGTTGGATTACGATTAACGAACCGCTGTGTATCGCCTATGTAGGCCACCTTCATGGGCGGCACGCGCCGGGACACCGTGATTTGCAAAAAGCGCTCAATGCGGTGCACCATATCAATATGGCCCACGGCGTTACCGTTAAGGCTTACCGCAAAACCGGCCTGACCGCGCCGATAGGAATCACCTGGAACCCCGTTACTCCCCGTCCGGCCACCAACAGCCCCGCCGATAAAAAAGCTGCCAAACTTGCCAGGGCGCTGGAAACCGAAGTTTTTGTCTTTCCCTGTCTGGGCAAGGGCTACCCGGAACTGGCTGCCAAAGATTACAAAGGTTCTTTCCCCATTAAAAGCGGCGATTTGGAAACCATTGCCCAGCCGATTGATTTTATCGGCATCAATTATTATTTTGAATTTCCGGTATCCGCCGATAAAAAAGCCCCGTTTAAACATTCTGCCCGTCCCTTCTGGCAGGATACTACCGATACGGGCTGGCCGGTTGTTCCCGGCGGTCTTGAACGCCAGCTCAAATGGTTCGCCGAAATTTCAAAGGGCGTTTTTGGCAAACCCGGCCTTCCCCTGTTTATTACCGAAAACGGCTGCGCCTGCAAAGACGAAATCGGCCCGGACGGCAGAATCCACGACAAGGAAAGAATCGAATACCTTCAACAGCACCTCGCCGTCTGCGCTGATTTAATCAAGGCCGGCGTTGACATTAAAGGCTACTATGTGTGGTCTTTGCTGGACAATTTTGAATGGGCTCATGGATACACCAAACGTTTCGGCATCGTCCATGTTGATTACCACACCCAGAAACGCACCCCCAAAGACAGCGCCTACTTTTTCCGCGACGTCATTGCCGGTTATGGGGAATGGTAATCTATTTCTCACAAAGACACAAAGGGAGAGAAGACCACCAAGAAGTAACGTACATGGCGGGAGTCACCCCGGAGGCCAGCTCAGGGCGCGTCCGCCCAGAACGTGAATGTGGAGATGATCCACCGTTTGGCCGCCGTCGCGTTTGGCATTGATTACAAAACGGGCGCCATTTTCGCCGCAGCCTAAACCTGTGGGCTTCGGCTCTTTGGCAATTTGCTGGGCCTTGTTGAGCAGACGGCCAACCAGGGCAATGTCTTCCGCTTCCAGTTCCATCAGGTTGCTGATGTGCTTTTTGGGAATGACCAGAAAATGCACCGGCGCCATTGGGGTAATGTCATGGAAGGCAAACATTTCTTCGTCTTCGTAGATTTTCCTGGCGGGGATTTCTCCCTTAATGATCTTACAGAAAATACAGTCGCTCATGGACTCATTATAGCATTTTCTATAGCCTCAAGAAAACCCTTGCTCGTTTCCGTGGCCCCGGAAACAGCGTCAATTTCCGTGGTGTTGTACATCAACACCAGATCCGTCAATTCCTCTATTGCCGCCCCTCCAATGGCCTGGTCTTCGCGGGATTCAACAACGGTAATTTCCGTGATAGTCCCCTGTTCAAAGCCCACGCGCACATGGATCATTCCCCGGTAGCCCATTGCCGCGCCATCATAAAAGGCGCTTTCGTCATGGGTCTCCGCTCCGTTTTTAAGACTGGTACAACCGGGGAAAACGGCGGTTAGAACCAGCCCTGTTACTGCTGTTAGCATTAACAACATTCTGCTCATTATGTATTTCATATACTCTATATGGCGCAATGTTGCATTTTGCATTAGTGTTTTTAGTTTTTTTTTCATTTTATTACGGTGGAATTGCCTGAATAATCAAAATTTATGCGAAGACCGGGAATCCGGGGAACGCCTGTTTCCACGTCCACATCGCCCACAATACGGTAACGTACCTGCCGCAGGGCGATTATATCGTCCAAAAGCTGCCGTTTCATGTTGATAAAGTTCATCTCAAATTCAAAACTGGCCTCCGATGAGCTTTGGGCCGGAATGACCGGTAAATTCTTTTCCGTGCCGCTGGTCCAAAACCGGTCATTGCCGTAAAATTCATAACGAAAAGACGAAAGGGTTATGGGGACTGCATTGGGGTTGTCGATTTTCAGGCTGAGTTTTAGACGGGTGTTAATCAAGTCCGCCTGTACAATGGTAATTGATGTAATGGTGAATTGAGGCGCTTGAACCGGCTCAATGTCCGGCTCGGCGGCAATGGTTTCCGGGGGTGGCGGTTCTTCTGCACTTTGATGAGGCGGTGATTTACAGGCTGTCAGCAGGAAAAAAACAGCGAGCAAAGCCAAAAACTTTCGCATATTTCATTATCGGCATTTTGTGTGGAGTTACACAAAATACCCCTTGCACTGGCAAGTAAATAAAAATAAGGAATAATAAATGCCCCTTATGGCGCACATTTATTATAGAAAAATATGAAATTTAAGCGGTAGCGTGTTCAACTTCAAAGGTTTTTTGGAGTTCAAATTCTTTATCAGGCTGTTTAACAAAACACCCCTTGTCAAATTCCTTCATTTCGTCTTCGGAAATAGCGCATATTTCAAATAAATCTTTTGCCGATTGATGGACTGCCTCAAGCGCTTCGCTGTAATATCTTTTTCCCATAATAAACTCCTATATTTCAACAAATTTACCCGATTGTATTGCTCTTTCAATCATTTCATCGGATAAGTTCAGATACTTTTTTGCTAATGCTTTATACTCCCTTGTTTCTTTCTGGTCTAAGTTGCTTCTGTCTGACTTTGCAAAACCATAAACATAAAATGTACGTTCCCCGCTCTTAAAAAATACGATTACCCGATAGCCGCCAGATTTTCCTTCGCCAGACCAAGCAACCCGTACTTTGTACACGCTACCGCCGAGATCGGCATCTGCCTGTTCCGCTTCAAGTTGGTTTACCATTTCTTTCAATTCGCTGTCTGTGATACCTTCTTTGTCGGCAAATCGGGTAAACCACGTATTCTTAAAAACTCTCACTTACAAACAATAACGCAAAATATATCTAATTTCAAGTAAATGCAAGAGCCACTTTTTGTGTTTTTCCTAAAAAAACAGGCAAATTCCCTCTTTTTGACGGCTAATTTACTCCCTTTGTAACTAAATCTCCCCCAAACCAGCGCATTTTTCCTCGCTTTTTCATAACTTTTTTGTAAACTGTCGCATACTTCGCTTTGACCGCAGCGCGTACGACCAGCTAAAGCTGGTCTCCCTTTACTCATCTTGGTTACCTTGTCCGGCGCTGGGGCGTGATAAATTTACTCATCTACACCCCTTGACGGGGTGCATTGTTTGCCCCTCCCCTTCAAATGAAAGAAAATCCGCTCAATATGTAGACATCATTCTTTCTTTGTGATAATCTAGTCCCCATGAGCGCAGAAACCGCCAGCGGCATGGAACCTCAACCGAGCGCTAAGCGCGAAGGTTCCCCTCTTGACGCCGCTGTTACTAATGCTTTAGTTGGAGTTTTACCGAAGGTAAAACTCCCATGTTCAAAATCCGCAAGGATGCGGATTTTGAACAAAACTCCAAGCTTAAAAAAACTGCCTACGGAAGTTTTTTTAAGCAGTGATCGGCAATTCGGCAATTCGGCAATTCAGTCAACAGTCAACAGTCAACAGTCAACAGTCAACAGTCAACAGTCAATTATACACATAACGTAAATAATCGTGTCAACTATCTAACAGCATATTTTTTTTCGCCAGTATCTATTCATTCACCTAACATTTTCTCTATTATCGCAGTTTGCGAAAGCAAACTGCCAAGCTGTCCGTTGAAAACGGACAGCGCTCATT
>JAITCL010000045.1 GCA_031283105.1 Treponema sp.
TTGCAAAACAGGAGTACTGGCAGAGAACCAACGTGTACCGTACTGGACAATAGGGGGCAGTTATTATATGATGGAAAAAGTTGTTGAAAAGCTGGATTGTATAAACCAGACGCTGGAAAAAATGCTGGCGGTCATGCAGAGGCCAAAGAATAAATTTGTCCAGATGCTGGAGATGGTTGTGCTTTTTGCTGGCGCATTGGGTATTCTCAGCATTGTTGACGTTGTCAGAAAGTGGATTATAGGAGGGTAGCATGGTATTTCAATTAGTAACTTCGATCATGATAACGATGCTTTGTTTTACCGCTTATTTTATGTTACGGTATATGAGAAAACACATGTAATGTAATAAGAGGGTTAACATGGTATTTCAATTGGTAATTTCTATTATGCTCATAATTATGGGTTTAACAATGTTTTTTCTCGTACAGCAGTTAAAAAAAAGCCTGTAAATCATAAGAGGGTAACATGACAAAAAAACATACACAGGGAAAAGCAAATACGCCTTCTTCACAGGCGGAACGGGCGCGAAAACGTCTGCTCAGGGCGGCAAGCAGGGACGGCGACTCGCTGTTGATTCAATATGACAACAGCGCCGCCGGCTACGATGAAGACGATGTCGAAGAAATGCGGGACGAACACGGAGCAAACGTGATTACCCGGCATACTGAAGATTCGTTGTTCAAGCGTTTTGTCGGGGCCTTTATCAACCCTTTTGCCATCGTTCTGTTTGTATTGGCGGCGGTATCGTTTTTTACCGACGTTATTTGGGTGGAATTGGGGGAACCTGATTTTACCGCGGTAATTATCATCATGACGATGGTAATTGTTTCCGGTATGCTGCGTTTCTTTCAGGAATTGCGCAGCGATAACGCCGCCAAACGCCTCACCGAAATGGTAGAAACCACGGTCAGCACATCCCGCAAATTCAAGGACAAGGAAAGCGGCGTAACTTTTTCCCGCAAGCGGGAAATTCCCATGGACGAGGTTGTGGTTGGCGACGTGGTGCATCTTGCCGCCGGTGACATGGTTCCCGCGGACGTGCGGATCATTCAGGCAAAAGACCTGTTTGTCAGCCAGTCCTCCCTTACCGGCGAAAGCGAGCCGGTGGAAAAATTCGCGGGCAGCGTAGCCAGATCAAACAGCAATCCCCTGGAATTAAACAATCTGGCGTTTATGGGAACCAACGTCATTTCCGGTTCCGCTGTCGCGCTGGTTATTACCGTCGGCGATGACACCATTCTCGGTTCTATCGCCCAACAGTTGCAGGTTAAAGCCCCGCCCACCAGTTTTGAGAAAGGGGTCAACTCGGTGTCATGGGTGCTGATCCGCTTCATGCTGGTTATGGTGCCGATAGTGCTGCTGGTAAACGGCTTTACCAAAGGGGACTGGCTGCAGGCGTTTTTGTTTGCCCTTTCCATTGCGGTGGGCCTTACGCCGGAAATGCTGCCCATGATAGTTTCAGCTAACCTTGCCAAGGGTGCGGTTTCCATGTCAAAGAAACGGGTCATTGTTAAAAATCTTAACTCAATTCAAAACTTCGGGGCGATGGATGTTTTATGTACCGATAAAACCGGCACCATAACCCAGGACAAGGTTATTCTGGAATATCATTTGGACATACACGGCGAGGAAAATGTTGATGTGCTTCGTCAGGCTTTTCTCAACAGTTATTATCAAACGGGATTGAAAAATCTGATGGATCTTTCGGTTATTGAATACGCCCGCAAGGCGGAATTGACCAGCCTGTGGGAAGATTACAAAAAGGTTGATGAGATTCCGTTTGATTTTAACCGCCGCCGTATGAGCGTCGCGGTGGAAGGCTCATCGGGGCAGGTTGAACTTATCACCAAGGGCGCCGTTGAAGAAATGCTGGTGATTTCCGATCAGGCGGGCTATCAGGGGGCGGCGGAACCGATGAGCGGGGAACTGCGGGAGAAAATTCTCGCCACCTGCCGCAGACTCAATGAACAGGGAATGAGGGTGCTGGGGCTGGCGCAAAAAACCGTTACCCTGCCGGCAACCCTTTCCGCAGCGGATGAAAGCGGCATGACCTTTATCGGCTGCCTTGCCTTCCTTGACCCGCCCAAGGAAAGCGCCGGCATGGCGATTAAGGCGTTAGGCGAATACGGCGTTAAAGTAAAAGTGCTGACCGGCGATAACGACAGCGTTACCCGCACCGTGTGCCACTCGGTGGGTCTGGACGCGGGGCGTATACTGCTTGGTTCCGAGCTGGAATCCATGAACGATGACGTTCTGAAAACAGCGGTGGATGAGGTTGATATTTTTGCCAAACTTTCGCCCAGCCAAAAGGCGCGGATTGTCAGCGCCCTGCGCAATGACGGACACACGGTCGGGTTCATGGGCGACGGCATCAATGACGCGGCGGCGATGAAAGCGGCTGATGTCGGCATTTCGGTGGATACCGCGGTTGACATCGCCAAAGAATCCGCCAACATCATTCTGCTGGAAAAAGATTTAATGGTACTGGAAGAAGGCGTCATCGAAGGCAGAAAAATTTATGCAAATATCATTAAATATATTAAAATGACCGCCAGTTCCAACTTTGGCAATATGTTCTCGGTATTGGCGGCATCCGCCTTTTTGCCCTTCCTGCCCATGCTGCCGATTCAAATTCTGGCGCTGAATTTAATCTACGACATTTCCTGCATCGCCATTCCCTGGGACAACGTAGACCTGAATTATCTGCGCAAACCCCGCAAATGGGACGCCTCTTCCATCAGCCGCTTTATGCTCTGGGTAGGGCCGACCAGCTCCGTGTTTGACATAACCACGTATATTTTAATGTTCTTCTACATTTGCCCCCTCTTTGCGGGGGCCCCCTGGGCCGACCTGAATCCCGAAGCGCGGGTGCTTTTTATCAGCCTGTTCCATACGGGCTGGTTTGTGGAATCCCTGTGGTCGCAAACTCTGGTGATTCACATGATCCGTACACCCAAGATTCCCTTTATTCAAAGCCGCGCCTCGGGCCAACTTGCCCTGATGACCACCCTGGGAATAGCCGCCGGCACTGTCATTCCCTATACCTGGTTGGGGACGCAGTTGGATATGACCCGCCTGCCGCTGTATTACTTCCCCTATCTGGGCGGCATTATTCTCGCCTATATGCTTCTGGCTACGGCGATGAAAAAGGTCTTTGTGTGGAAATACGGGGAACTGTTATGAGCTATCTGACAAATTTTAACGTGCGCACTTCGCAGCAGCATGAGTGGATTGACATTACCGGCGAAGTGCAGCGGGCGGCGGCGGCTTCGGGCATAGCCGAAGGTATATGCGTGGTGTTCGTGCCCCATACCACCGCGGCGGTGACCATCAATGAAAACGCCGACCCCGACGTTCCCCATGACGTAGGTTTTGCCCTGAACCAAATTTCCCCCGACCGCCGCGAATTCCGCCACAGCGAGGGCAACTCGGCTGCCCACACCAAATCAAGCCTGGTGGGGCCTTCGATTACATTGATTGTCTCCGGCGGCAGGTTGCTGCTGGGAACATGGCAGGGCATTTGGTTCAACGAATACGACGGCCCCCGCGTCAGAAAAGTCCATGTCCGGGTGCTGGGATAATTAAGGAGGAAACATGAGAGCGCTCTTTATCGGGGGAACCGGAACCATAAGTACGGCAATCTCCAAACTGATACTGGAACAGGGTTGGGAACTGTTTCTGCTGAACCGGGGCAGCCGGAACACGGTGATTGACGCGAAGGGAAAGCCGGGAAAACTGGTTGAAATAAATTGCGACATCAGAACGGAAAGCGCAGAATCAATCCGCGCAAAGGTACAGGCGGCGGGCGGAGGACAGCCTTTCGATGTAGTCGCCGAATTCATCGCCTTTAGCGTTGATCATGTTGCAAAAGATTTTGACATTTTTAAAAACCTGTGCCGGCAGTATTTTTTTATCAGCTCGGCGTCGGCCTACCAAAAGCCCCTGTCTTCATACCTGATTACGGAAAGCGCCCCGTTGGCGAATCCCTATTGGGAATATTCCCGCAACAAAATTGCCTGCGAGGAATTTCTTATGGCAAAGTACCGCGAGGGCGGATTTCCCGTTACCATAATCAGGCCGAGCCATACCTACGATGAACGAAGCGTCCCGCTGGGAGTCCACGGCAATAAGGGAAGCTGGCAGGTAGTTAAACGAATGATTGAAGGCAAGCCGGTAATCATTCACGGCGACGGCGCAAGCCTGTGGACAATGACGCATAACAGCGATTTTGCCCGCGCCTTTGCGGGTTTAATGGGAAATATTCACGCCATCGGCGAAGCGGTGCAGATAACCTCCGATGAAAGCCTGAGTTGGAATCAGATATATCAGGCTATTGCCGCCGTCCTTAATGTTCCGTTAAAGGCGGTGTGTATTTCCAGCGATTTTCTTGCCCAATGCAGTACCTATGATTTTACCGGCAGCCTTACCGGCGACAAGGCAAATTCGGTGGTCTTTGACAATACCAAACTCAAGCGGCTGGTTCCCGGTTTTTGCGCCCATGTTCGTTTTGATCAGGGGATACGGGAATGTATTACTTATGTACTCGGTCACAAGGAGTATCAAATAGAAGACCCCGAATTTGATTCATGGTGCGACAGGGTTATTGCGGCGCGGGAAAAGGCAATTAAAGAATTAAGGCTGTGAATGTGCTGATCGGGCAACCCGGATTTGAACCGGGGACCCCAAGTCCCCCAGACTTGTACGCTAAACCAACTGCGCTATTGCCCGTTCAGGGCATCCACAGCCTTTCCGTATGAAAAGCTAACATTTTTGGCTATTCTTGTCAACATAAGCGGTCAACAGCATTTATTTCTGATAGTATAAGACAGCCGGAGGGGACGGGCGTACCCTTCGACAGGCTCAGGGTACCCCTTGTCGATGGTCACTGAGCTTGTCGAAGTGACCGCTCACCCGTAGCGCCCCCTCCGGCTGGTCTATATGGTCGAATTTCATTTTTCCGTCAGATTACTAACACCGTCCCAAGTGTCCGGCGGCGGAGTGGTCAAAAAAGTTTCACAGCGTTTGAAATATTTGGCTGAGGGGCCGCCGTTTTCGATGGTCATGGATTGCCGGAAACCCTGCGCCGCTTCTTTCCATTTGCGGTTATTGTAGTAATCCAGCGCCTGATGGAAAACGGTGACAAGCTGCTTTTCGCGCGGGCTTGCGTGTTCCATAGTGTTCAGCAGTTCGTGAAGCTGAACCGGCTCGTTGATGCCGACTACCCGGACGCGGTCAAGTCTGCGGGTGAGGATTTTGCCGCCGGTTTCTTTGATTACTGCGTCCGAAGCAAGTATCCATGTGCCGTATTGTTTGTTGACTCCTTCCAGACGGGCGGCGAGGTTTACCGCGTTTCCCATAATCGTATAATTCATTTTGTTTCCGGTGCCCATATTGCCGGCGACCATGCTTCCCGTGTTTATGCCAATTCTCGTTAACAGCGGGGTAGGGGAAAGCCCGTCTTTCACAATGGTTTCGTTGAGTTTCTTTTCAACCTGTTTCATGGTAATGGCGGAAAGGCAGGCCCTTAAAGCATGATCGGGAAGTTCCATAGGCGCGCCGAAGAAGGCGATAATGGCGTCCCCTTCGTATTTATCAATGGTTCCCTTTTCATCTAACACTACGTCGCTCATGGCGCTCAGGTATAAATTAAGGAGTTGGACAAGTTTTTCGGCATCAAGTTTTTCCGATATGGTGGAGAAGCCCTGAATGTCGGTAAAAATCGCGCTCATGTGGCGCATGGTTCCCCCCAACTGAAGACGGGAAGGATCGGCGATAATTTCTTTAACCACGTCCTGTGAAACATAAGTGGAAAAGGCTTTGCGGATAAATTGTTTTTCCCGCTCAGAGCCCGCGTATGAAATTATTTCCCGCACTATAACGGCGCTGATCATGGCGAAAACCGCCAGCAGGGGGCTGAAATAAATTCCCGTAAAGCGGAACAAACCGGCTGCAGCCGTGATAATCAGGGCGGTTATCACAAAGCCCGATACGGCCCTCGGCACCGGCGACAGTTTGGCGCTGGCAATAAAAAACAGGGTTACAAAAATCAGGACGAACAGCATCAGCCACATTCCGCCGATGGGGAGTATAAATGTTTCCGAAAGAATCATGTCCAGCACAACGCCGTGGGTTCCTACATTGATATATTCGCCGTAAAAGGGGTTCGCGCCCATATCGGTGGTTCCCGTATCGACCCGTCCCAGAATGCAAAATTTATCCCTCACCTTATTTTCAATTTCCGCAGTTGTTTCTCCGTATCGGTTCAGGTTGATTTTAAGATACTCCGCCAGATTTGCTATATAACCGGCTTCTTCGCCGATTGCGTCTTCGTTTCCGGGGAACATTGCGGCTAACTCAGGAAGCAGGGCGTTTACTTTGGCGCCGGGGTCAATGCTGAGCAGTTCCCGCATAAGGCCGCGGCTCTGGCTGCGGTAATCCATATAGGCGGCAAAGGATTCTTCGGAACGGTATTCCAGAGCAGCGGCTTTGACCGCGTGAATCCCGTCAAAAATTTCCGCCAAATCTCCGGCGATAAAGGGTACCCGTGCCAGAGAAGAATCAAATCGCGCAAAAAAGGGAATATCCGTAGCGCCCAAAGCCCGGACATATTGTTCCATTCCGGCTTCAAGGTCTTCCAGCAGGGAAAAATCCGCAAATGAAATATGTTTATAACTGTCTTTATAGTTTTCTTTGGGCCAGTCAATCATCATACGGGCATTGCCATCCAAAGGAATGACAATATCTTTAACAACGCCGTTGGGGTATTTGGCTTGTTTTATAAGAAGCCGGTGATTGTCGAGTTCAATTTCAGGCCTTCCCCAATAATTAATGAGGGGGGCGAAGGCAAGCTGCAAATACCAGTGGTCATGAACATTCTGGGCAAGGTGGACGCGCCGCCGTACGCCGTCCGTGTCAATTTCTATATTGGTATAACCCGCGCCCTGCGCGGACAGGGCGAAGCCGGGCAGGGCGGGCAGAATGTCGGTAAATTTTCCCTTGTTGGCATGAGGAGCGGCTTTAACCGGATAGGAAAAATGTTCTTCCGCCAGGGGCCGCCGCTCGGCCTGTTCGCCAAAGGGAGGCTCGGCGCGGAGGTTGATGGTAGCCCAGCTTCTGCCGAACAGCGCGGAAGCCTGAATAAGGTAGAGGTCATTGTCCCGCGCTATGCCCTGGGCGCGGGCAAAAAGTTTATTATGTTCATCGTTGACAATGCCGGAAAAAGCCTGTGCATAATTGTTAATGTCGGCGCGGTTTAATCTGCCGGAACCCAGCGCGGCAAAAATATCCGAAGCTGCGGAATTGATTTCGGAAAAACTCCGGTTAAAATCCGCGGGCAGACCCTGATTCAGGTAAATGGTATCTACCCCCTGGGGGCCTTTATCAATATATTCAATATCAAAAATCGCCGCGCGGGCGCCGTATTCCTTGAGCCGCAAAAGCGCGTCCGCGGTTATCGAGCGGGGCCAGGGAAAAACGCCGTTATACGCAATGGCGTTGTCGTCTACGTCAAGAAACGCCACATCCGCGGTACGTTCCCGGTTGGAACGGAAACGGAGGAACAGGTCATAGGCCCGGTCTTCCAGAGAATCAAAGATTCCCAGAAGATACAGGAGCGAGAAAAAAACCGCCGCCGCGAATCCTGTTAAAAAATTTTTCCAGTTCATCAGCCTTTATTGGTCGGGGTATGTCAAATCAATGCTAAACTGTCCGCTTTCGGAAACCGAAGTTCCCAATGCGCCGCCTCCGTTATCCGAACCCACCATCACAGGGGGCCGCAGATTCCCGTTTATGATTTCAATGGGGGGAGCGGCCTTGTTGTTCTCTTTTATTTGGGAGGAGGAACCGGCGCTTACCAGTATTCCGGCGCCCCGGCTGCCTTTGAAGCTGACCTTTCCCTGATTTACATACAGGTTGCGGGTGTCGAATTCAAAACTCGTACCCCGCACCGAAGCGGTAGCGCTGGGGCTGCTAACCGACATGGAAGTTTTGATTCCCGCCGGAGGGTTTACGTCTACCCGCACCCTTCCGGCCTGGAGACTTACATTAAGGGTTTCGGCAGTCGACGAAGCGCTAATATCGGTCAGGGTCAGGCGGGTCAGCGGCCGCACGGTCAGCACGGCGTTTCCCACCTGAATCAGGGCGGTGCTTTTAAAACCTGTGGAAATCACCGTTTTCTGGCTTACCGTATCCCCGATTTTTGCGGGCACATATTCCGCGGCGCCGGGATTTTTCAGTTCCACCGTGCCGCTTAATTCGCGTATCATCCCACTCTGGGCAAAAGCGCCCAGTCCCACCGTCATCATCAAACAAAACGCCACAACTGTTCTTTTCATGGTTTTCTCCCAAGATTAAAATAATGCAAAAATGAGGTTCATTTCTACCCGCCACAGCAGGGGGGCATTACGAGCCACATTTCCCAACGCGGGCAGAAACGCTCCGCCTCCCACGCTTACCTGCATTTCCGAAATCGGCGCCCAAATGACGCGTCCAAACAATTCGGAACCCAAAATATATTTGTCATCGCCGGTATCGTCACCGGTAATGACCGGATATCCGCTATAGGTGGCTAAATCACTCCGCATAAAACAGGAAGCGGTAACGCCGGCGGAAAGAGTCTGGTGAAACCTGCCAAGATAATCCAGTGAAGCAACCGAAATCCCCGAAAGTCTTGCCTTGAGAATCTCTCCCTGATACACGGTACTCAACGGCAGAAACGCCGTCATTTTGGATTCCTCGTCTTCCGGCACCCCGCCGGAATAACGCCCCAGCACAGAAAGCCGGGCTGCCGGGAACATCCATGCGACTCCAAATTCCCCCGCCGCGGCGAATCTGTATTCCTCCAAAAATTCTATCGCTTCCAGACATCCCCCCAGGTCAAAGACAAGGAAGCTGATGGGCAGGGAAAGTTTTCCAACCGCATATTGGCTGTACAGGCCATTCTCCTTGGCAAGATCAAACTGCCCCAAAAGCGTAAATTGTACCTGCGCCCGTTCAAACAATCCCTGATGTTCCCAGCCAAGCGCCGAAATAACGCGGCGGGGGGCAAAATACGTGTCCGTAAAATTTTCATAATCCAGGGCGGTATTGTACAATTCCAGTTCCGTCTGAGTCATGGTAATGTTGGCACGTTCTTTGTACAGCAGTCCCGTATACCATGCCCCCAGGCTGACGCTTCCCCCTCCCATGTCCATGGAAATATATGCCCCGTCAAAAAGCCCGTTCGCAATAAAGCCCAGAGGGTCGGCGTACTGCATACGGCCCAGTTTGAATTCCCCGCTGTCGGAACGCCAGGAAACTTCTGTCCGCAGAAGTTCGGGTATCCAGGTGAGTTCTTTATTTTTCCAATCCGCCCTGGCGCTTGCGGAAAAATAGATGCCGCCGTTATTCCCTGAAAAGTCGGAAAACCACGGAATCAAAGAACCCGAATAGTCAAACGCGCCGTCTTTTTCGGAAACAATGTCGCCTTGAGAACCGCTGTAACCGGCGGTCGTGTCCAGAATAAGCCCGACATCCGCCGCCCATAGGGACAGGCAGGGGAACAGTATCAACGTACATATCAGTAATACAAGGTTTTTTTTCATGGCGTATCTTCCACTATAGTAAATTCTACCCGCCGGTTAAGAGCCATTCCTTCGGGAGTTCTGTTATCCGCAATAGACTGCTGTGAGCCGTAACCGTAAACTTCAATTTCTTCCGCTTTCCGGGCGTCCATGGAGACCAGATAATCCGCCGCCGCCTGCGCCCGTTCACGAGAAGCCTGCACCCGGCTTTGCTCGGTTCCCGCCTGCGCCGTATGTCCGGCAACCACAATCTTGCGCGAGGAAATGGTTTTAAGTATTTGGGCTATTTCCTGAAGTTTTTTCTTTTCCGTTTCCGGCAGGTCGGCGGAATTTCCCGAAGACTGTATATTGGAAAGGCTTATGGTAACCCCTTCATCGGTAACCCGCGCGCTGGCGTCCGTAATACCCAAAGCCTGAAACCGGTTATTTATTTCTTCCGCCAGAGCCAGTTGTCTCGCATGGGCTTCATCCTGTTCCGCCGCCAACTGCTCCCGCTCTGCGCGTTCAGCGCGTTCAGCAGCCGCGGAGGCTATGCCTTCCTGAACGGACAGGAGACGGTTTATCAGAAACAGAAGCTGTTCCCCCGACAGGGTCATTTTCGGGTCGGCCCTGCCCTGAATAATATCCTGATACACCAGTTCCCGGTACGCATAGCGGTGATGTTTGGTCAGGGAATACCACACGCCGCCCTTAACGTCGAAGGAACGCATTAACAGCAGGGAAACCCCGTCAAGTTTGGCGGGTTCACACGGCACCGATTTTTGGGGCAGCCAGCGCTGTTCCGCCGCGAACGCAAAAGCCAAATTTTGGTCTTTCAGGCTTGCCGCGTCC
Source organism: Treponema sp. (assembly GCA_031283105.1). Taxonomy (GTDB): domain Bacteria; phylum Spirochaetota; class Spirochaetia; order Treponematales; family Breznakiellaceae; genus WQXQ01. Next base: position 10,392 of record JAITCL010000045.1, read on the forward strand.
GCCGCCTCCAGCACAAAACGGGCTGCCTGTGCGTAAGTAACCGCCCGGGTCTGCAGCAGTTCTTCCAGTTCCGCCGCAGTCTGCGCACACAGCGGCGCGGAAAGCAGGCCGAAAAAGAGAATGGCCGAAAACAGCGGATGAAACTTTTTCAACACAGTATCAATCACTTTTTTTCTCCTTATAACCTAAATAAAAATCATCTACCAGCCGATAGATGGCGTACCGTCTATCCAAATGCTCCATTCGGCTTCGGTGTAGGGGGAAACACAAACATTGAGATAATCTTTGGAGGAAGTGTCGGAAGCAGTATTGCCGCTTACCGATTCTTTCGTTGCGGGAAAAAATATCTCGAATTGCCCAAATTGATCCACATACACACCGCCGCCGTTGACGGCATCATTGCCGGAAATGGTTCCGCCGTACATACGGAACACACTATGTCCTCCGCTGGGACCGCTGCCTGTAACAAGCACCGCGCCGCCGCTGCCGCCGACACCTGCTGTAGTAGGAATATTTTTATTGTTTTGCAGCGTCACGCGCTCGTTCATAACCAACTCGCCGCCGAAAGGTTCGCCAACGGTAATCAAGGGCGCTGTGACAGTACCAGCAGCGGGAGGACTAGAGATGAAATTTTTATTGCCGTCAATGGTAATTGACGCGCTGCCCGCGCCGCCCAGAGTAAGTACAGTTGTAAAAATCTTGTCAGTAACGTCTTGAATGGCTTTAATGATAAACAGGGAAGCAGATAACTGGTCGCCCCGCTTAATGGTTACGGGTTTCCGCGCCTTAATGGTAATGTGTTTACCGTTCTCTACAGTAATCGATTGTGATAATATAATTTCAGCCACGTCAATTTCAATAACAAACGATTGAATATAAGGCTTATCATTATACTTATTTATGGCCTTGCGCAGGCTATCTTCATCATTTACCGTTACGGTCGGCCCTTCCATCGGTATGGTAATAACGCCGTTTGGTCCGGGCTTTATGTTTACTCTGAGGGAGCCTCTGGCAAATGGTTCATAGCTGCCTGCTTGTTCCGTGTCGGGTATAATAACATCTATGGTTATCGTCCACTGTCCGGAAACCACCGAAAAATGAACCGTTTGACCCTCTTTGAGACCTGACCGCTTTTGATCCGGGCCGGGGCCGCCGCTCAATGTTATGGTAGCGAGCAACGATGATTTAAGTTCATCACCAAGGGCTGCTTGCCTATTAAGCGTCCCTCCGCCGCCGGCGGTTTCGCCGATACTGATGCTGAACGCGCCTTCGTCCCCTTTCCAGGGGCTAAAACAGGCGCCCAAAACCAGAACACACACCATGAGGATTGTTACAGCGTACTTTTTGTTCATATTAAACCCCCTATCCGCTCCAAAAGGCTGCTATCTTCAATTATAATGCAACCGGACGGGAAAAACAACCGACCAGTGGGGGACATAGGGAAAATTCCCTATGGTGACTGTCACTTTTTGCTTGACGTTTCTATCTTCTTGCAATATACCGGCGAAAGAGGTATATTGAATAACAAAGAGGGATAGAAATATGTACGCTACCTATCGTTTACGGGCAGACGAACTGAATGAAGGGCTTGTTCAAACACTGAAAAACACTTACCAACAGCGCGAAATTATTATTTTGTCCAAAGAAGATTATGATGAAGAACTGGAGAAAGTCCGGTATAATACGGCGTTTACCGAAAAATTGCAGCGGCGCATACAGGCTCTTAATGAAGGCAAAGGTATTGTAAAAACCATGGCGGAGCTTCAGGTTCTTGGCAATGAATAATGTGCTTTTTGATATTGATGCTTTTAACGAATATATGGAATGGCAGAATGAAGACCGAAAAACTTTAAGAAAGATAAATGACCTCATCATTGATATTCAACGAAACGGTCTCTTGAAAGGGATTGGAAAACCGGAAGCATTAAGACACATGAAAGCGTACAGCCGGCATATTGACGACAGTAACCGCCTCATTTATTCCGTTGATGACAAACAAAACTTGCGTATTATTTCCTGTAAAGGTCATTATATATAAGCAGACAGGGAACGCAAAGAGGGAATAAAATGCCTATAGACTTTGACCCTAATGATGTAACCCACAAGATCGCCGTTAAGTTTATCCACGCTTATCTGCCGGACGCGAAAAAGCCCTACACTCTCAGGGCGGTACACCAGCCGGAACTGGACATTCACGGCATAGCGTCAAAGGCGGACGTGTACAATATCGTAACAAGCCCGAAGGTTATCGAAGAAGGCATGAACGCGGGCATTGAGCTTATCAATTACCTTGTCGCGGACGGTTTCAGGATAAAGACGCCGCTGTTCACGGTCAAACTGCGCGTACCCGGCGAGTACGACGGCTCGGAAACCCGCCTTCCGCACGGCGTCCACCCTGCGGCGCGCTTGCAGGCGGGCGCGGCGTTCCGCAAGTACCTCAAGGAGAGGGTGCAGGTTGAGTTTGACGGCGTCTATCAGGGGGACGGGCTTATTGCCGAAGTAAGGGACGAGGCTACAGAGTTGGCGGACGAAGCCGCCACCATAGGCAAACTGCTGACAATTCACGGCTATGCGCTGAAAATCGATGCGGACGCGGCGCACAGGGACGAGGCGGGCGTATTCTTTGAGCCGGAGGGGGGCGGGCAGGCGGTTAAGGCGGAGATTATCGCCGTAAACGAGCCGAAAACGCTCAAGGTGATTGTTCCTGCGGCTCTGGAAGCGGGCAGGCATTACAGCCTGAAAGTCGTTACGCAGAGCAAGGTGAAACGCGGCAGCGGCCTGCTCAAAAACCTGCGGGAAGTGCGCTCAGAGTTCAGCCTGACTGCCCAGTAGGGTTACAGGACAGCGTGATATAGGCTAGAGCGCATGTGCGCCCACGACTAGAGCACGCATGCGCCCAAGCCTAGAGCGCATATGCGCCCAAGCCTAGAGCGCGCATGCGCCCACGACTAGGGCGCGCATGCGCCCACGACTAGAGCGCGCGAGTGACCACGACTAGAGCGCGCGTGCGCCCACGCCTAGGGCACGCATGCGCCCACGCCTAGGGCGCGCTAAGGTGTCAGCCACTCCTCCCGTGCCCCTCTTTTACCGCTTTGTCCACACTGAACCACCGCTTGCCCTCATATACGTACCTATTCCGCCTGAAAGATACTTGCCGCGCAAGTCGCCTAGTCCGTCGAACACTTCATCAGCGAACCCGCTTGAAGGAATCGTTCCTTGAAACGTTACGCTGGTAAGGCTTGCACAAAATGCAAAAGCGGCAGCTTCAATTCTGGTAACGCTGTCCGGTATTGTTATGCTGGTAAGGCTGTGGCAAATGGCAAAAGCCGATTCTCCAATGCTGGTAACGTTGTTTGGTATGGTTATACTGGTAAGTTTAGTGCAACAGTTAAAAGCCATATACCCAATGCTTGTAACGCTGTTGGGTATGGTTACGCTGGTAAGGCTGGTGCAGCGGTAAAAAGCGTTATCTCCGATGGTGGTAACGCTGTCCGGTATGGTTACGCTGGTAAGGCTCCAACAGCCGGAAAAAGCGTAATTCGCAATGATGGTAACGCCGTCCGGTATGGTAACGCTGGTAAGGCTTTCGCAGCCAGCAAAAGCGTATATCCCAATGCTGGTAACGCCGTATGGTATGGTTATGCTGGTAAGGCTGATACATTCGGCAAATGCGCTAATCCCAATGCTGGTAACGCTGTCCGGTATGGTTATGTTTGTAAGGCCGGCGCATCCGGCAAAAGCGGCAGCTTCAATTCTGGTAACAGGAAGGTTTTGTATTCTTGGCGGTATGCGGACTTCCTGTTTTGTGCCGAGATAGCCGGTTATTGTTACGCTATTCCATTCTAACTTCACCTCAAAATCAATTTCATCGTCATACTGCTGGGGGTACGCGCTGACCGACAGCGCCGCTATTAAGATAAGCGTCAGGACTGTTTTGTTCTTCATTGTTTACAGTTTACCACAAAGGCAATGGACACGCTAAGGTGTCAGGCACTCCTCCCGTGCCCCCCTTTTACCGCTTCGTCCACACTGAACCACCGCTCTCTCTTGTATACGTGCCCGGCGTGCCGTTGGCTGGGTCTGTTTCGTAAAACTTGGCGCGCAAGTCGCCGAGTTCATCGAACACATCATCGTCAAACCCATTTGAAGCAATCGTTCCTTGAAATGTTACGCTGGTAAGGCTGGTGCAAAGGGCAAAAGCGAATTCCCCAATGGCGGTAACGCTGTTTGGTATGGTTACGCTGGTAAGGCTGGTGCAGTTGTAAAAAGCGGCTAGCCCAATACTGGTAACGCTGTTGGGTATGGTTACGCTGGTAAGGCTGGTACATATACTAAAAGCGCCTTCCCCAATGCTGGTAACACTGTTTGGTATGATTACGCTGGTAAGGCTGGAACCGGCAAAAGCCCAATCTCCAATACTGGTAACGCTGTTGGGTATGGTTACGCTGGTAAGACCAGTCCCTGCAAAAGCGCCTATTCCAATGCTGGTAACGCTGTCAGGTACAGTGTTACAGTTTTCTTATGCTCACTCATAAGTACGCTTTATTACTCATAACTCTATACCACATAAGGAATTAAGTCAAGTTCTTTTTTCATAATTATTCACAACTACTTATAATTACTCACTGCTATTCAACAAATATGATGTCATATCTGGTGTAACATTAACACAATT
>JAITCL010000035.1 GCA_031283105.1 Treponema sp.
TTCCAACTGTCAGGAGAGGTAAGCGACGAGTCGGCCAAGGCCATAGGTAAAATGCTTGGAGCGGGTGCCATTGTTACAGGAACGCTCATCAATATTGGCGATTCATACCGCCTTACGCTCAAAGCGATAAATGTGGAAACCGCGACCGTTACGGCGTCTTATCCGGCGGATATTGCTAAAAACGAACGGGTACGGGCGTTGTTGAATTCAGATAATGCAACCTCTGCTGCCGGAACTTTGAGTATAACCGTTATAAACAACACTGGTTCTGCCATTTCTAGTATTGGACTTTATCCTACGGGCAGCAGAGATAATTTAGTATCCTTTAATGGAAAAGTAGATAACAAAGCTTCCAAAAAATTATCCTTACCGCCCACTGATTTAACAAAAAAATATATTATATTTGTTCTAAATACCGATGAGACCGCCTATATCAAAAATGATATATCAATTAAGCCTGATATGACCATCACCATTAATCAATCGGATAAAATTGAAAGAACCGCTGCCGCGCCTGCTACATCTTCCTACAAAATCGGCGATACCGGTCCGGCAGGAGGAATTATTTTCTATGACAAGGGCAACAACACAGGTGGATGGCGGTATCTTGAAGCAGCTCCACAAAGAACCGAGGCTAAAGTAATTTGGTCTCATGAACGTCGCGTCATAGATAGTGTAATAAATCAACGCGCTTTAGGCTTGGGAAAACAAAACACACAAAAAATAATGGAAGTTTTTAATAACAGAGGAGGTGGTTTTGATACAGCTGCTCGAACCTGTGTTGATCTTACTATAAATGGTTTTAATGATTGGTTTTTACCAAGTTTTGATGAACTAAATTGGATGTACGGTAACTTACATAAAAAAGGTATCGGTGAATTCAAAAATGAGCGCTATTCATATTATTGGAGTTCAACTCAGGAAAGTTCCTTATCAGCATTCACTATTGATTTTTCAAATGGGTATCAAACGCATTCGGAAATAATATATAGTTATTATGTCAGAGCTATTAGACAATTCTGAAAATTAATTTTATAATCCCAATAAGAGGGAATTTTATGAAAAAGACAAAGTTAATTAAGGAGGTTTGTATGAAAAAAGCGTTTTTTGTCATTGTTGTTCTGTCAGTAGCCGTTCTTTGTATTGGCTGGACTGTACCAAAAGACCTTTATGTTGCACCTGACCCGGAAAACCCATTTGCCGGAACATGGAAGGCTATGGGTGGCATAAAAGCCATGCATATAATTCAAGGTATGGAGGGTATATGGTATGTAAACTCTTTAGGTTGGAAAAAATCCGCCGTTTATACGATTGAAAAGAAAGGTGATGAGTATGTAACCAGCAATAATTGGCGGATAAGTGTCAATGGAAATATCTTAACAGTCGAGAATATGACGTACGAACGATTTATAAAAAAATAAATAACCGTTAAAACTTCCGGTATATTCTACAGCCGTCCTTCGGGGCGGCTTTTTTTATGTACATAGGTTAGGAGGCTTATATGAAAAAATTATTTGTTATGATGGTTCTGGTGATTGCAATAATCAGACAACCGGCTTACGCACAGTTGGCAGTTGCAGATGGAGTTGTGCATGGTTTAATGTTAGATACTAAATTAGAGCAGGTTGTTCACTATGCTCAAACAGCTGCTCAGTGGGTAAAAGAAATCGAACACATGAGAGAGCAGGTAATACACATGGCGGAAATGACAGAACGGGCCATCCAGAACCTGGCCAGCGCCGATATTCATTCCTATAAGGATTTCATGGACTGGTATAACCGCCAGCTCTACCTCGAAAGAATGACCATCGACGCTTTCAAAAACGCCAATATCAATATCGGCAAGAAAAATTACAAATTCTCGGACGCGGAAGGTATCACTTCCGGCATTAAAGATACCTACATCGATTATTGGGATAAAGAATTTACCGAAGAACAACGCCGCGAAATGTGGCTCGGCCTCGGACTCACACCCGCCAATTACGCCTTCGTCCAGCCCCTCCGCGCCAAAGCCCACGACATTTACCGGCAAAACCTCTTCATTTCCGAAGTCCAAAATGAAGAATATAAAAAAGATATGCAAATAAACAAAAAATGGACCGACAAAATGGACGCGGACAAAGATAAGGATTCTAAAGAGAAAATGGGCCAAAAAGAAATAGAAGAGGCTATTCTGGAAGTAGAGATAAATAACAACAGGGTTCTCAATAACATCGCCATGTACACGGCCCGCAGCCTGGAACTGGCCGCTACCGAAAAATATCTGGATGAAACGCCCGCGCTCGCCCCGCCCCTGTCAGAATGGAAACCAAACGGATTCAGACCACTTGATCCCCAGGTTAAACAATAAGGAGGCCCCCTATGTGGAACTCTTTTGGCGACACTATCAATAACGCCTTCTACTTCGTCGTCGATAAAATTATCGACCTGCAGAATTTCTTCATCGGCCAGGCTAAAACTATCGGCTCCGTCGTCCTGCTCATCGCCATCCTGACAGCCGCCCTCAACTACGCGCTCACCGGTACCGGCCTTAAAGAAAATATTATCAAAATCGGCAAAGCCACCCTCTTCTTCCTCATCGTCATCTTCGCCTACCCCAGAATTATCAGCTTCATTACCTCATGGACATTTGATATGGCGGCGCAAAGCATCTATCCGTCCGTTAAAAGCTATTTTAATAACGTTACGGAAACAATAACCACGGATATGACAACCCAGATTGATATTTCGTCACCTGATAACAGGGGCGGCAACAACACGTTCACGTTCACCAGACAATTGGTCAGCGAAATAACAAAAGACCGTAATCATTTATTCAACAACATTTCCGAAACCCGCAATACCCCGCAAATGTCTTATACAACCGTCGCTCCGGCGGCCGTCATTCAAGTTATCTTGTTCATTGCCGGCGAGTGCATTGCTTTCGCCGATAAAAAAGAAAATATTATCTTCCCGGAATTCAGCCGCATACTCAAAGGCCTCCTGTGCGCCTTCTTCCTCATGTTCACCGGCGTTTTCGCCCTGCTCGAATATATCGTTTGCTTCCTCGAATTTATGCTCGTCGCCTCCGTCGGCGTTATCCTCTTCCCTATGTCCATCTGGGAAGGCAGCAAATTTTTGTCAGAAAAATTTATAGGCGCCATCATCGGATTCTTTATGAAACTCCTGTTCTGCAATATCGCCATCTTCCTCATGCTCTACGGTTTTATTTCACTGTTCTATATCCTCTCAGGCGATGGCAATACCTTCACCGGAAATGCTGACCAGATGATCTTTATCATTTTTACCTGCCTCCTGTTTTTCTTTATCTGTAAGAGCGCCCCCGGCATCGCGCAGTCATTGCTCTCGGGTACCCCCAGCCTCAGCGCCTCGGGCGCCATCGCCGCCGTAGGGGGCGCGGTCGCCGCCGCAGGAGCGGTCGCCAGTATGCCCGGAAATATGAGAAACGCCGCAAAAAGCGCCGCAGGTTCGGTCGTCGGAGGCGTTACAAAGGCGGGGGGCGTTCTTGCCGAAGCAAATTCAGCGGCAAAAGCCGCAGGACTAGACGGCGGTTCCCGCATGAATCAGGCCGGCGCCTTTATGAGCAGCCTCGGCAAAAACGCCTCCCAAAACCTCGTGCGCAGCATCTACGGCGGTCAGAGCGGCGGCCAGTCTTTGGGTGAAATAAAAGAATCCAGACAACAAACGGGCGCACAGACCGGGCTAAAGCACATGGACAAAGTAAGAGGTTATAAGATAGACAGACCTGACCCAAATGCCAGCACAACATAAAAAAACCAGCTATAAGCCCGTCCCTATTCCCAACCCCTTCCGGGATGACGGGGATAAAGCCTTCGCAGACCTCCTGGCGGATAAAATAAAGGAAAGTAACTGGTGGCGCCGCTCCGCCCTGGCCAACCTCTTCTTTTTCGCCGTTTCCCTGCTCCTCTTTTATTGCTCGGTCAACCAGCAGAAAACAGTCCCCATCCTGGTTAACGTCATGCCTTCAGGCGAAGCGGAATACCTCGGCGAAGTGCGCCAGAACGGCGACTTTCAGGTTCCCGACGCAGCTATCCATTTCCAGGTACGCGCCTTCGTTTCCAACCTCCGTTCCGTCTCCACTGATTACCAGGTGCTGTATAACAATATTGACGATTGTTTTAATATGGTTACGTCTAACTATTCCCCCATTATGAGGGATATGCTCATTAAAAATTCTCCCTTCGACCTGGTTGGAAAAATCAGGCGCACCGTTTCCATCGAAAGCGTCCTCAATATTACCGGAAGGTCATACCAGATCAACTGGGCTGAATCCGTTATAGAAACGTCGTCGTCCGGCCCCAAAAATGCCAAAATGCGCGCCGTCGTCACGGTGCGCCTCATTACGCCTACCGACGCCACCATTAAAAGAAACCCGTTGGGTATCTATATTGAAAATTTTGAGATGACGGAACTATGAGAATTATAGTTTTAGTATTATGCTTTATTTTCCTCTCCTGCGCTTCAGTCGACGTTGAAAAAAATATCCGCGACGCAGGAGCCGGCCGCCAGGAAAACGGCGGCATGGAAAATCCGCTGGCGCAGATTATCCTCGAACCTGAAGTCGTCGTCGTGGAAAAACCCGTCTTCGTTCCCGAAAAAGAAACACCGCCCGCGAAAACCCCGCCGGGAGTTTCCACCGTCCGGGAATCAAACAGCGCCGGCATCGTTAAACCCAGCGAGTATTCACATGCCGCGATGGTATACGACTATGACCCCGACTGGGTGTATGAAATCTACGCACAGCCCCTGCGCGTCTGTGATATTGCCCTCGAACCGGGTGAACGCGCCGTCGAACCCCCCTTTATATCCGACAGCGAACGCTGGATTCTCGGCGCCGGTGTCAGTTACGAAAAAGATGTGCCCGTCCAGCATATCTATGTCAAACCTTCAGAAACAGCCCTCACCGCGTCGCTCATCATCAACACCGACCGGCGCGTCTACCACGTCATCCTGCGCAGCTATGAAACCGTCCATATGCCCATGATCAGATGGCGCTACCGCTCCGGTTTCCCCAATAACTTTTTCTCTCCCCAGCGCCCTGCGGACTCCCCGGGTGCCCCCGCAGACGTTCAAAATACCCCCGGTATTGACCCCCGGTTCCTCTCCTTTAATTATCGTATAACGTACAGCCTTTTCAAAAAACCGGTTTGGCTGCCCGAACTGGCCTTTGATGACGGCAGTAAAACATATATCACCTTCCCGAATATGGTCCTTCAAAGGGAATTGCCGGCGGTCTTTGAAAACCGCCGCGATATTGTCAATTACCGCGTCAACGGAAATGTGGTTATCATCGACAAGTTAATCGAAAGTATTACCGTTAAAATCCAGCGTATCGAAGTTACCATCGTAAAAAAAAGGAGATAATATGCGCGATGACGTGCCACCCGAAGAAGAACTGCCGGAAGAACAGCGGATAACGCCCCCTGAAGAAAACCCGCAGGAAGAGGAACCGCAGTTTGAAATGTCTCCCGATGAAGCAACCGGCTTTGACGGCGGCCCGCAAACACCCGGATCATTCAACCGCAAAAGAGTCCTCATTGTCCTGTGCGCCTTTTTTGCCGTCGTTATCGGCGGAGGTTTGATAATCAATACCCTCAAAGCTCCCAAAAAAAAATCAGCCGTGGAGAACGAAATGTCAGCCGGCAAGGAATTTAACGCGAAATTTGTGCTTGTTGACGGCAAAATAGAATTCCGTTTTGAGGAGAAAAAATGAACGGCTATGACGGTTCCTGGAACCCCGATTTTCCCCCGGTAATGCACTTTGTCGACCTTGATAACTGCCATGCAAAACCCTGGACAATTCTTGAAGAACATCCCGATTATGACTTGGCGAAAAATCACGAAGACCGTCTTGCCGCGCTAAGCCTTGTTCACAGCTTCCTTAATACGCAGGAAAACCATGCGCAGATGCAATTGCTTAAACAAAAGTATCCCGACGCGATTATTGTTCCGGTTCACGCTATTGAAGCAAAAGGTAAAAATAGAATACCCGGAGCGCTTGCGGAATATATCAGTAAATGTACGGATATAGAAATTAACGATAATATTATCCAAACTAATCGCGTCCATCATACCGGAAAAGACGAATGGCACCGCTTCGCTTTCAGACCTTCTTTTAATGGCGAAGTAAATGCCGGCAGGAATTATATTGTTGTGGACGATGTTTTTTCTAACGGAGGTTCTTTTAACGAGTTGCGGTTATTTATCGAAAAAAACGGTGGAAAGGTTGTACACGCTGTTGCCCTGTCTCTCGGCGGTCATGGTAATGAGATTTCTCCCAATCTGGAAATTATTAAAGAACTTGTTGACAAATACGGTACTGATACGTTATCATTATTTCTACAGGAGTTTAATCTTTATGGCGGTAATTACAAAGCCCTCACGAACCCGGAAGCCTTCGCTCTCAGACGGGCCCCGTCCCTTGACGAGGCAAGAAGTCGAATCCTTGCGGCAAGACAGGCGGGAAGATCATATCTGGTTTCAGGAAGCTCTCGAAAAAATGAATATCAAAACCCTCAAATAGACCCCGTCGAACTTCACCACCGGCGTAAATTCCGCTGGTAACATCGCATTATAAAAACCACACCTTGTCCGCTCCGGCGGCGTTCTGTTTTTCCGCTTTCTTGGGCGTTGTATTGCGGGGATTGCACCCCCGCCGCCCCCGCGATCTTGAGGGCAGTAGCCCTCAAGGTTTTGTTTTGAAGAGGCGCCGGTCGAGTATCGAAAATACCTGTTTAGCTTTCTTTACCATCAGTTGTTTGCCCTGTTTGTCCCGATGATTATACAGTTTTGCCACATTACCGGACACTTTGTGTCCCATAAAAAATTCCTCAATGTCATCTCCCAGCCCCTCGGCGTTCATCAGCGTCTTCCAGAAATGCCGCCCGCTGTAAAAGGTTATATGCTCTCTTTCCAATTCTTCCCCGCCGGCTTTCAGCTGCCGGGCAAGTTCTTCATTCGCCCTGCAAAACGAGGCGGCAGTTGGATGATCAAACAACAGGGAATTATTTTTGTTTCTGGCCGCCCAGACTTCCAGTTTCCGGTATACAGTCTCATGCAGCGGAATCAAGCGTACGCCGCTCTGTGTTTTGCTCATCTTTATGTTGATAAACCGGCAGCCGCTTATTTTTTCTATGTCGTCCATCCTCAACCTTCTTATTTCGCTGTTTCTCATGCCGGTCGTGTAGATAAGCAAACACAAAAGATACGATTCTTCATCTTTCCACTTTCTGTTGAATACCTTCTGTACCCTTTCCAACTCGTAACAGCCGCGCATTTTTCTATCCTCCCGGTGTACCGGTATCCCGCGGATATGGTCGCCCGGGTTTTCCGGTATCATGCCTTTTCGGGCCAACTCCGAAAAAACCCGCTTTACCGCACACAGGTTGCTATTGACCGTTTGAGGCTTTATCCCGCCGGCCAGCAGATGGTCCTGGAATTTATACAGCGTTACCGCTTTTATCTGGTCAAAAGACGCTATCCTTTCTTGTCTGAGAAATGGAATAAATTTCTTTTTTATTACTACCGCATTTTCCATTTTACAGTTTTCGGAAAGATGCGAAAGAGCCGGATTTGCCTCATAAAAGTTTTCCAATGTTGTAAACATCCGGCCGTCTTTTCTTGCCAAATACCGCTCTATCAAACAATCTTTGTTGTCACGGGCAAACTGTTCAGCCGCCTCCAGATTGTTGGTGTGAGTGTTAAATTTTGTAGGAAGTTTTCTCCCGTTATGAGAATACCGGACATAATACAAAAACCCATACTGTTTGCTCTCTCTCTTGACCAGATTAAAGCCTTTTCGTCGCTTGGGCCGCGTGTATTCAAAATCTATCTTTCTCATGGCTTTTATCGTATCAGGAAAATTGCTTATAATGTAAAATCTCATGGAAGCTATGTCCTGTTGCTGCTGCCCCCTCACCTGCGCTATTGCTTCTGCCAACTCGCTCATGCCGCACCCCATTCCAGCTTTTTGAAATGCTTTATAAGAGCATCCATATTAAACTGCGGACGGCGGTTTACATACATACAGGGTAATTCTTTGGCCTGTGCCAGCTTTTTGACCGTGAACTCGCTTATGTTTAATATAAGCGACAGTTGTTCCGCATTCAGCAGAACCGTGTTTTTCTTCATGGGTTTCCTCCTTGGTTATTCCCCTCCCAAAGACGTCCCTCCCGGTTATTATGGTCTTTTTTTCAGCCCGGCCGCCTCCTTTTTTCCTTTTATTATTTTAAGCAGTAAAATGTACAATCGTGACAGGTTTCCGTCATCCCATCTGGCGGTAAGTTTTTCGAAATGTTCAATGAAATCTTCTTGGCTCATGTTAACCACCTTCTTGGCTTCTTTCTTCTCTACCCACAGACTTATCTGTTTGAAGCCGGCTTTGTACATTTTCTCCTTAAATCTTCTTTGCAGTTCCTTGTTCGTATACGCCATATTGCCACCTATTACTAGTAATTACTAGTAATTATACAACGTTTTTATTTTTTTGTCAACATCTTTTTTCATTTTTTATAGCTCTCATTATGCTGAGATTTTGGGTCACTATTAAAAATTGACTTTTTTTAAAAAAATAGTTGACAAACAGGTGATTTTATGGTATTTTTTATAAAGATGGGTTGTGTTTAGTGTGTTTTTCCGGTGCCTGACACCGGGATCGTCTAGTGTCGTTAGGCGGGGGGTACGCTAGATATGGGGTCGCTTCGACAGGCTCAGGGTACCCTTCGACAGGCTCAGGGTACCACCCCTTGTCGAAGTGACCAGTGACCATCCCTATTCAGCAGCCGTTAGCCGTTCCTGAATGGCGTCATATTCAAGATTGTCAACCTGTTCGCGGAGCCACTGTACCAGATCGCCGCCGGATTCATATTGATATGATTCGAGTTTAGCCAGCATTTCTTCCATGGCGTTGACTTTGTAATGTTTGCAGGCATCGGCAATATCCCGCAAAAGAGCCGCGTCGGGTTTTGGGGAACGGGGTTTTGCGCTTCCCTGTGCCGTAACGGCAGCCAGCAATGCTTTCAGTTTTTCCAGCAGTTTTTCTGTAACCTGAATAAAGGTGTCGTGATTAAGATCAATAAATTGCCTGTCCCTTTTGCGGGCGGCGTGTTCAAGGGCTTCCGCCTGTTTTCCCATCGCTTCGGCGCAAATGCCATAGGTTGAACCTTTTATGCCATGAACGTTGATGACATATTCATCCATTACTTCTTCGGAAAATTTTTCACTTTTTGCCTGACGCATTTTTTCCAGCAGGGCCGGGGTATGTACGCAATAAGCGCGCAGTATATCCAGATATGCTTTTTCCTGATAGCGGTTTTTTCCTTCCTGAATATTAACGCCATCAATAGAAATATTATCGGGGAAAATACTTTTGTCCATTTTTGCTTCTCCTGAATTTGTTTTTTGCACCTGTTTTTCACCGGGAATCCATGCTGCCAATATATCATCAAGTTTCGATATGTCAATGGGTTTGCTGATATAATCATTAAAGCCGTTTGACAGAAACATTTCTTTCATTCCGATAATCGCGTTGGCGGTAAGCGCGACAATGGGAATATTCCGGTAGTAATCCCCTTCCAGCGCGCGAATGTTCCGGGTGGTTTCAACGCCGTCCATTTCCGGCATCATGTGATCCATAAACACGATGTCGTAATGCTTGCGCTGTACCATTAAGATGGCGTCGGCCCCGTTGGTACAGGTATCGACATGGCTCTGGTATATTGCCAAAAGTCCTGCGGTAACAACCAGGTTGGTGTTAATGTCGTCTACAACGAGCATGTGCGCGTCGGGAGCGATAAAATTCCTTTCCTGCCGCTTCTGTAACTCTGTTTCCATTTGGTGATTAAGCGCGGCGGCCAGCGGGATACTGTATACGGGTCTGCTCAGTATGGGTATGTTATGGAACGCCGCCGGTTCCCCGTCATTGGCAAGCAGGACAAGACTCGTGCCGGGCGATTGTGTTTTTATTAACGCATCGGCTTTTTCGGCAAGATCAACATTTACCAGGGCAAACGTATAATTTCCGCCGGAAAGTTCCCGGAGAAATTCTTCCGCGTTGTTTTTATATGCCGCCGACACTCCCAGATTGTGCAGGGTGCGAATGATTGATTCCGCGTAAAGGGATTGTTTTTCATAACAAAGCACGGTTTTTTCAAAATGATTTTCCACCTGCGCGAGAGGTTCATGTTCGATAATACTTTGGGGAATGACCGCGGAAAAAACAGAACCTTCGCCGTATTTACTGGAAACGCTGATGTCGCCGCCCATAGCCCGGCAGATGCTGCGGGTAATGGAAAGCCCCAGGCCGGTTCCTTCCACGCCCTGATTTTTTTTCATGTCCAGTCGGGTAAAACTTTGAAACAGATTCGGTATGTCCTGTTCTTTTATTCCGATACCGCTGTCGGCGATTTCAAAATCAAGGTTAATTTTATTGCTGCCGCTGGATGATACCCGGCCGGTTACCGTTAGGCGAATATAACCAATATGGGTATATTTTACCGCGTTGGAAAGCAGATTGTTCAGAATTTGCCGTACCCGGACTTCGTCGCCATTGAGTGTATTGGGAAGGGAAGAGTCCACGTCAACGATAAAAATAATTGGTTTGTTTGCGACCCTTATTTGAACCATGTTAATAATGTCATTAAGCAGGGAGGAAAGGGAATAGGAAACCGCGTTAATTTCCAAAGCCCCCGCTTCGATTTTGGAGATGTCAAGAATATCATTGATAATTGATAAAAGACTAAGGCCCGCCTGTTTGATGCCCTCCAAATATTCCTGTGCCGTGGCCAGGGTATCCGCGCGCAGTGCCAGTTCGCTCATGCCGATTACGGTATTCATGGGGGTGCGAATCTCATGGCTGGTCTGGGCCAGAAAAATCGACTTTGTCCGGTTTGCCTGTTCAGCCTGTTCTTTGGCTTCCATAATTTCGGTAATGTCATAAAACAGGAGTATCGAGCCTTCGATAATTCCTTCCGCGTTCAACATGGGGGCAATATTTATACGATAATGCCGCGACGCGGCGGCTGCGGCATTGCCTTCAGCGGCGGGGTCTTTTCCGATACACATGACTCGGTCTATAACATGAGCCTTTTTGTCAACCAGCGCCAATACCAGCGTATCAAGAATAAATTGCACATTTTCTTTGTCCACATATTGTGAAAAGAAATCATCAAAAGTCCGGTTGCTGACAAATCCAATGTTGGAGATTCCGGCAACTTTCAGAAAAGCGTCTGAACAATACAGCAGGCACAGATTATGATCCAAAATCAAAATAACATTTTGGGTATTTTTCAGCAGCAGATTGAAAAAATTCTTCTGGCGCGTGTTCTTTGCCAGAAGGCTGTCGTAGAGCTGGTCCCGCGACTGACGATACCCGTTGGCGCGTTCAATGGTTTCCAGGGCTGTCTGATACTTTCTGGCGAGATCGTTATTTTCCGCCGTTAGGCGTTTGTTTTCTTCTTCAATATCTGTCATTTGTAGCGCCTCTTAAAGCTGACAGGCAATAATAGCATATTGGAGCGCCTGATTCGCCGTTTTCCCGGACTTTATGTACCGGGGACACAATTCTCCGCCGGAATTAAGATACAGATAAGAACCCGGGTAACCGCTCAGTTCCCGCTGTATCAATTCAACTTCCACTGCGGCGCCGCCTCCCAATACCACCGTGCGTAAAAAACATGAGAAAATAAAAAGCCCCGCTCCGCCCTGATTTTTTTTGATTTCCTGAATCAGTGTTTGTGCGCTTTCAAGTATATGTTCTTCGATGATTGCGCCTATATTCAAAATTCCCCCAACCGGTATATGCCTGCTGCAGATAAGCGTTCCGTTGGAATCAATGTCCTGTACAACAACCACTTCCGGGTTTGCCCCGCCGCTGTCTTCTACAACCAGGGGAATAGCGTGAGTATAACTGTTTTTATCATCATGGATAAGCCCCACTTCTTTCAAAAAAGAAGCGGCGGGCCTGTTGTTTATGCTGATGAGCCGCGCGCCGTCGGCATCGGTAATAACCGCGTCATGGGCCAGGGATGATTTTTCCGGAAAACGAAGGGAAAAGAAACGGGGATTAACCGGCCCCTTTAAAAGCAGCAGCGCCATCCGGTCGCTGTATGCCGCGCCCTTATAAATTGTCCGGGGATTGCGGATGTGTACGTGCATATCCAGAGCAACGGTGCCAAAAACCGGCAGCCCCCCGCTGGCGCGATCCAGAGCCGCGGCCATAACATCTATGGTCAGGTTAAGCATTGTCGGCGGAAAAGCAAATGCCAGAGCCGGCGTTCCGCCCAGGGAAGCAGCGGTTTTTTGGTAGAGCGCGTTGATGCAGGTTTCGGTATTTTTTATGGTAAGGGGTTCGCAGATGCCGGCGGCAAATTCCGTGTCATCGCTGGTCAGAACCGTCACCGTCAGCATCATTTCACCCGCCTGGGACGGCAGGGCAAGATACATGCAAGTACAGCCCACAACATCAAATGGCAGGCTTTTGCACACCGCTTCCGTTACGCCCATTTCAATAAATTGCGCATGACAGAACAGCAGGGCGGCGCTGTTTTTCAACAAACCGTTTTTTATGTCTATTTGATTTAAAATATCCTGAACCGCTTTTTCAGGATTGTCCAATTCATAGGTATACGCGGTTAATATTTTAATCATTACATACCTTCCTGTCGAACAAGTCTAATGTGTATTGGCAATTTCATTTATCTGATCCTGGGTTTTTCTGAATGTTTCTACAATCCTCGGGTCAAATTGTGTTCCCGCGTTATCAAAAATAATATTGCTTGCCTGGATATGGCCCAGGCTGTTGCGGTATAAACGGTTTTCCATTAGGGCGTCATAAACATCCGCTACCGCCATGATTCGCCCGCACAGCGGTATTAAATCCCCTGCAAGACCCTGGGGGTAGCCTTTGCCGTCATAGCGCTCATGGTGGGAGCCGGCAATAAGGCTGGCATAGTGGAGATAATGTATGGTAGGCATACGCTGGTACATTCGTTTCAGAATAGTCGCTCCTGTTTCCGCATGACGTTTCATCATGGAGAATTCCATATCGTCAAGCTGTCCGGCTTTAAGCAATATGCGGTCGCTGATGATAATTTTTCCTATATCATGGAGCGGAGCCGCCCGCACCATCATCTGTAATTCCGCGGGATTAAGCTCATCAGGAAAAAGCTCCTGATTTATCAATTCTTTGCCCAAAATATCAACATATTTTGAAGTGCGTATTACATGACCGGCGATATTTTCATCACGACATTCTATCATTTCAGCAAATGAAACGGCAATGCTGTCGGACAGGGTTGTAACCGCTTGTTCGGTCTGGGCCTGACAGGAAATAAAATGCAGATGCATTTCTATTCTGTGGAGCAAAATGCCTTTTTCCACCGGCTTTACGATATAATCCCTGGCCCCCGCTTCCACGGCGTGTACCTCAACTTCCGTGCTGTGGCTGGCGGCAAGAAAAATTACCGGTATACGGTCCAGATAGGGGTTTCGCCTGAGCTGGGACATAATGTCAAAACTGTCTATGTCCGTCATTTCAATATCCAGCAGAATAAGGTCCGGCTTTTCCCTTACGCAGACTTGCAGGGCCAGATTGCCGGACTTTGCCAGCGAAACTTCATAGTTATCGGCAAGATGCGCGGAGATCTGTTTAAGAACCGCAAGATCGTCGTCAACTACCAGTATTCGTTTCATTATAAAAGCTCCATCCCTTGTCCATTAATGATAATTTGGCCGGTACCTGCAGAGAGGCAAATTTATTCCGTACCTTGTCAAACGCGTCCACCACGCGCGGGTCAAATTCCGTACCCCGTCCGGCAAGAATAACTTTACACGCGTCATCATGCGAAAGTTTTTTCCGGTAAACCCGGTCGGTGACACAGGCATCGTATACGTTGGCCACTGCCATAATCCGGCAGTACAGGGGTATTTCATCTCCTTTAAGGCCCCGCGGATAACCTGTCCCGTCATAGTGTTCATGGTGGCCTTCGGCAATGGTTATGGCTGTTTTCAGATAATCCTGATTGGGCGCGCGTTCATAAATAGTTTTAAGCACCTGTGCGCCGATTGTGGTATGGTTGCAAATTTCCTGATATTCTATTTCTGTCAAGGAAGATTTCTTGAGCAGAATAATGTCGCTTATGCCAATTTTTCCGATGTCATGGAAGGGAGTAGCGCGTTTCATTACACTAATATTTTCAGCGGTGATTTCATTTCCAAAAACGCCTTCTTCGAGCAGTTCCCCCATCAACAGTTCCACATACTTGCCGGTATGCATTACATGGTCGGTTAAATTGTAATCTTTACATTCCAGGAGTTCCATAAAGGAAGCGCCGATATTGTCTTCCAGTTCCTTTACCGCGCACTCCGGATGGAATTGATAAGCGGCAAAGTCAAGGTGCATTTCTATCCGGTAGTGCAGAATATCAGCATTGGCGGGTTTGGTGATAAAATCCATCGCCCCCGATTCCAGGCATTTTACCTCTGTCGCGGTATCACGGTTGCCGGTCAGAAAAATAACCGGAATTTGTTTTAACTGAGTATCTTCTTTCAGGCGGGCGATAGTTGCGAAACCGTCCATGCCGGGCATCTCCACATCCAGCAGGATTAAATCGGGCTTTTCCCGTGCGCAGATTTGCAGCGCCAACTCCCCGGACTTTGCCAAAGATACCTCGTAATCTTTGGCAAGCTGGGCGCTGATCTGTTTGAGGCTTACCAAATTGTCATCTACAATTAATATTGATTTCATCGTTGTGCCTTAATTTGCCGTTGATTCCAGCCGTTCGCAGATTGCGTCATATTCAAGATTATCCATCTGCTCGCGCAGCCAGGGTACCAGCTCTCCGCCGGATTCATAATCGTATAACTCAATATCAGCCAAAATTTCCTCCATAAGCGTTGATTTATATCGTTTGGTCGCGTCCAGCAATTTGGCAAGCAGGGCAGGATCCGGCGCGGCGGCTTTTTTCTTTGCCTCTTTTCCGGCGGCGGCTTTTTCCAGCAGTTTTCCCAGATCCGCCAGCAGCGCTTCTGCCATTGCGATAAAGGGGGTATTTGCCGCCTGAACGCTCGAGAAATCTCCGGCTTTGGCGAAGGCTTCCAACTCTGCCGCTTTTTTCCCGATGTCGTTGGCAAAAATCCCATAACTGGAACCTTTAAGCCCGTGTACCGTGATGGAATAGTCCGGCAGATTTTCGGGGGAAAGCTGCCGCAGTTTTTCCAACAGGGCCGGGGTATGCAGACACCAGGAGCGGATTATATCCAAATAGGCGGCCTCGCCGTTGTACCGCTGCTGACCCTGAACAATATCTATGCCCGCCACCGTTATGCCGTCCAGTATGCCGGGCGCATCCGGCTCTTCTTTTTTGGCTTTGGCGAGTTCCATTTCCGCTTCCGCTTTTTTAAGGGTTTCCACGCTCTGTTTATCCCGCACCCAGGTATTCAGAGCCATATCAAGCTGCATAAGGTCAATCGGTTTGGAAATAAAAGCGTTGCAGCCGTGGGCAAGGAACATTTTTTCATTTCCGGCAAGGGCATTGGCAGTGAGCGCGATAATGGGTATAGTCCGGCCATAATTACCGGGAAGCTCGTTGCGGATTATCCGTATCGCTTCCAGACCGTCCATTCCCGGCATCATGTGATCCATAAAAACCGCATCGTAGCGGGAAGCCTCGTCTCCGCTTCCGGCAGCCTTAATTTTTTCAATCGCCTCCGGGCCGCTTGAAGCAGTATCAATGGAAAGGCCGTAGGGCAGCATGAGTCCTTTGGCGACATCCAGATTGGTCTCGACATCGTCCACAACCAGCACCTTGCCATAGGGCATATAGCTCCGCGCCAGCCGTAAACTTTGGCTATGATAAACATCCTTAAAACGGAATGATTCAAGATTTTGCGCTACTGTTTCCCCGATGGAAGTTCCATCGACAATCCGCTGGGGAATCTGCACGGTAAAGACAGAGCCTTTGCCGTATTCGCTTTCCACGCCGATTCTCCCATCCATCAATGACACCAAATTTCTGGTGATGGACAGGCCAAGCCCGGTTCCTTCAATATGCCGGTTTGCCTTGGCGTCAAGCTGGCGGTATTCCGAAAACAGTTTGGGAATATCCTGCTGCCTTATGCCCTGCCCGGTGTCCTGTATTGCAAAGACAACCCACGCGTCGTCCCCCCGTTTTTCCCATGAAACGGTTAATGACACGTTTCCTTTCTCGGTATACTTAAAGGCATTGGAAAGAAGGTTATTGAGAACCTGCTTAATCCGCAGTTCATCGCCAAATAATCTTACCGGTATGGTTGCGTCTATTTTGAGTTTGAATACCAAATTTTTTGACCCGATACGCACGATATTCAACTGTACGGTATCATTTACCAGACTCGGTATGTCGTAATCAACCGGAACCAGTTCAAAGTTCCCCGCCTCGATTTTTGAAATATCCAGAATATCGTTGATGATAGCCAAAAGACCATCGCCGGAATTATGAATTTTTTCCAGGTTTATACGGGCGTCTGTGGACAGGTCTTTCTGAAGCTCAATATCCGAAAGGCCGATAATGGCGTTTAACGGTGTGCGGATTTCGTGACTCATGGTGGCAAGGAACGCGCTCTTGGAACGGGATGCGGCTTCGGCCTCGAATTTCGCCTTCATTACCGGAGTTATGTTAATAATACTAATCAAATATCCCTTGGACTCGGAAAGTTTTGAAACTACTATCTCAAAAAAATACTGCTGCCCGTCCAGAATAACTTCACGGGTAATATGGCAGGAATCTCCTTTTGATAAAATATCGTAAAACAAATTTTTAAAGTTTTGATCTTTCAGCAGATCAAACACCGACCTTCCCTTGGCGTGAGAAGGTCTTTGTACATGTATTATTTTCATAAATGAATTGCTGATATATGCCACCCTGTTCAGGGAATCCAGCAGTACCATCGGGTCGGGCGTTGATGAAAGCGCCCCAACAAAAGAATCCTGCGCACGTTTGGCATCGTTGTTTTTGTCTTCGGCAAACGTCGTTACCAGATAAACGGAGACGGAACCAGCCAGAAAAATAAACCAGTTAAACAGCACTTCGGATGAGTTCATTACAAAACGGGTATTCTGTTCCGTTTTGTTCATGGGAAGACGAAATGCAAACTGCAGGGCAATAATCAAGTTGGAAAAAATAATAAATTTTAACAATTCCCGCTTGTTAAAGAACAACGCCCCCAGGCAGCTTATTCCCAGACAGAGAGGAAAGTAATTCAAATAATCAGTTGTTATAAAACATTTAAAAGTGTTTGCCAAAAAAAGAATAAAAGGTATGGAAAAGGCTTCTGTTGTGGACTGTCCCCGGCCATGCATAATGATAATCAAAAAACAGAGAAAGGCCATAACAATCGCCGTCATTATCAAGACCATAAACCCTTGATCGGCGGTTTCCATAAGCAGGAAAGCTGAAAAAATGATAAGGGTAAGCATGACTATCAGAAAAGCGCGGGAATATTTGGTATTACCGGATTCGCTCACGGCCGCCACCCCTTGTATCCATGTCTGCCGGCATCTACAAACTGTACCGCAGCGGGCAGTAATTCTATTTCAAGTTCCGGTTCAAAAAACACTATGCCATCCATGCTGATTGATAAAATATTTTCAGAACGAATGGTGATCTTTTTTCCCTGCTTCAGGGTAAAATTCCGCGGGAACATTTTATAATGGCCTGATACATAGAAGGGAAATAAACAGCAGGTTCGCAAAAATCCCTGGTTTCGGATGGTGAGCATATCCAAAATGCCGTCATTGGGCATGGCCTTATTTATCGGGTGAAAATTTCCGCCGTAATACGGGCTGTTAAAAACGGAAATGCCCTGATAAGCGCCGTTGAGATTTTCCCCGTCAATATTTACTTCATACTGCTGACGCAGCAGTTTTTTGTCGCCGCCGGCGCCAAGACAGCCCGTATAATAAAACCGCGTGTAAAATTGCCGGGATAACCATTGATTCAGGGAATGACTCTTTTCCATTCGTTCCCGTATCTTTCCGGCGCGTTGCGCCGTTTCCGCTTCAATACCGATAGTGCAGTAATTCAGGGCATAGTTATTTCCGCAGCGCATAACATCCATAGGTATCACCGGGGCATCATACTGCTGAGACATAAGCCGGAACAAATTTTTTTCGTTTTTGTCAAAACCCCGTATAAAATTATTGGTATATCCGTAGGGCAGGGCGGCAAGTTCAACATTTTTCAGCCCCATAATGCCGTTCAAACAGTCAAACAGAATCCCGTCGCCGCCCACGGCGTATACCCTGAGAGTGGTTGTATCGGGAAGGTTTTTGGCAAACAAAGGGATATAACCTACCGCGTCCCGGGGAAATTGTGAAACGTGTATGTCATACTCGCTGTCTTTTATTTCCTTGAAAAACTGGTGTATTCCGGCAACTATTTGATTTTGGTATGTTTTTTTCCAGAACGATCGGGGATTTATAATAAATAAGTGCTTTTTATTCTGACTCATCTATATATTATAATATATTATATAAGACTTTACCATAAAGTCTATAATTATTACATTATGGTATGGAAAAGCTTCATGCCATTGACCGGGAATACCGCCATTTAGAGAGGGTTATAGCGGCGCTCCAGTGGGATCAGGAGACTTACCTGCCCCCACGGGGAGTGGAAGAACGCGCCGAACAGCTTGCCCTGCTTGAGGGCATTGCCCACCGGCGGCTTATAGAGCCGGAAACGGGGAAATTGCTCGCCGAAGCGGGGGCAAGCGCCGAAAATCCCCGCGGCGATGAAAGCCTTCCCGCGCTTGAACGGGACTTTTTGCGGGTGATGCGCCGCCGCTATGACCGCGCGGTAAAACTCCCGCCGGATTTTGTCACCGCCTCGGCGCGGGCGGAAGGCCTTTCCCAGGCGGCATGGGCGGCAGCCCGGCACAACAACGATTTTGCCGCTTTTCTGCCCCACTTAAAAACCATGATTGACATTGCCCGCACAAAGGCCGCATATTGGGGCTTTGGAAATGGCTCCCAAACCCTGTATGACGGCCTGCTGGACATTTACGAGCCGGGCATGGGCGAGGCGGAAATTAGCGTACTGTTTGCTGCATTACGGGACAGGCTTACAGCCTTACTGAAAAAAATCCAGGGCTGCGCTCCGCCGGATACTTCTTTTTTGCAACAGACATTTCCCATTGAACAGCAGGCCGCTTTCAATCAAAAGCTCATGGACTATATCGGTTTTGATTGCCGGCGCGGAAGACTGGATGCCAGCGCCCACCCCTTTACCACAACCCTCGGCCCGGACGACATCCGCATCACCACCCGTTATTTTCCCGGCAACCTGCTCTCCGGTATTTTTTCAGTTATCCATGAATCCGGCCATGCCCTGTACGAAATGGGTTTTCCGCCGGAACTGCGGGGTACGTGCCTTGCCGACGGCGCTTCAATGGCGATCCATGAATCGCAGTCCCGCTTTTGGGAAAATGTTATTGGCCGCAGCCGCCCCTTCTGGGACGGCCTCTTTCCCCTGCTGCGGGATTCTTTTCCTGAACAGCTTGCCGGCGTAAGCGCCGAACATTTTTACCGCGCGGTGAACGAGGTCAAACCTTCGCTTATCCGCGTTGATGCTGATGAGGTAAGCTATTCCCTCCATGTGATTCTTCGCTTTGAACTGGAACAGCAGCTTATCGCGGGCGCTCTTGAACCGGAAGAACTTCCCGCTGCCTGGCGTGAAAAAACCAGAGAGTACCTTGGTCTGGAAATTGAAACCTCAAGTCCCCGCTCCGATGCGGACGGCGTTTTGCAGGATATTCACTGGTCAATGGGTTCTTTCGGTTACTTTCCCAGTTATGTACTGGGCAACCTGTACGGTCTGCAATTTACCCGCAAACTCAGGCAGGACATTCCCGAATTTGAAAACCTGGCCGCGGCGGGAAATTTCGCGTCGCTTCATAATTGGCTGAAAGACACTATTTACCGCTGGGGCTGCCGTCTTGAACCGGCGGAACTGCTGCGAAAAATTACCGGAGAGCCGCTACGGGCCGAGCCGTTTTTGGACTACATCGAAACAAAATACGGCGCATTGTATCATGTTGACAAAGGACAGAATTTCTGTCATGGTTGAATAATTCTTGCGGCCGTCGTATAACGGTATTACCCGAGCTTCCCAAGCTCGTGACGCGGGTTCGACTCCCGTCGGCCGCTGAGTGTATCTTTTCTGAATTTGCAAACCCTTTTTGGCTTTATTTATCATGTATTCCGTAAGGAGTCCCGCCGCGCGCTCGGCTACCTAAAGGTAACCGGCATTAGTGTAAACAGTGGAATTTATTGTGCGCGGTAACGTGTCGCATTTATTCGGTCAACGCCGCTCAACGCGGCGCTGTTATTCGGTTTCCGCCGCGCACTCGGTTTGCTAAAGCAAACCGGCATTAGTGTAAGCAGTGGAATCTATTGTGCGCGGTAACGTGTCGCATTTGTTCAGTCAACGCCGCTCAACGCGGCGCTGTTATTCGGTTACCCGTCGGCCGCTTTTTATTCGGTTAACGCCGCTTAACGCGGCGTACAGTTACAGTCCTGTTATGTACAGTGTTTTTTATATTATTTCAATAATTAAAATACCCATCCCTTAAATTCATAATCAATCATTGAATATACAGCTATATTATGTACAAACCAAAAATTATAATTATTATCATATATAGACATATTTCCAAGTTTCTTGTCACTATAAAAACATATTGAAACATATATACCTTCATATTCATCTGTTTCTCTGCAAATAGAAACTCTTAAAATTGAAAAAGCAATAACATTTTTCTGTTCTTTTAATTCCCTGAAATTATCAGATTTATTTATAACTTCTAAATCTAAAAAAAACGGAATTAATAAATTAATTTGATCAGGAGTTAATTTAAATTGTTTTACATATATATCTTCATCATTTTCCAGTGTCTTATCCATAAAAAAAGAATTTTTAATAGCAGCAGCTAAATTATACGGGTAATTCATATTATTTTGTTCCATATATCTTCTTATATTTTCATTTGCAAAACAAAAATGTTCACTTGCAAAAAAATAAAATATTAATGCAATTAATATGGGGTTTTTCTTAAAAATGCTCTTTATGCTGTTGTTTTTCATTAATCAATTATCCTGTCTATACATTTTTATACATAATTACTGTTTGGCTTTCAATTAAGCGTCAGGCAGAAAGTACCGGCATAATTGGTAGTAATACCCTAATCTATCACGCTGGGGTAATTCAAATTTTCTTTGCCGGGGTTTTTGAGAAGCGCGGCGTAGCGGCGGCATTCCCATTGAGCCATGTCGATGTTCTGTTCCCGCCAGTTACCGCACTCGGCGGCGGTTGCGCCGGGAATGGGGCCGTCAAAGCGTTCTACCCAGTCCAGCAGTTCCCGCAGCAGGGGAAGAATTCCCGCGGAGTCCAGGTCGCCTTCGACAATTAAATAAAAGCCGGTACGGCAGCCCATGGGGCCAAAATAAACGACACGGGAACCCCATTCCCCGTGGGAACGGAGAAAAGTCGCCCCCAAATGTTCAATGGTGTGCAGGGCGGGCTGATCCATGACCGGTTCTTTGTTGGGTTCCTTGAAACGCAGATCAAACGTGGTCAGCGCCGTGCCGCCAAAACGGTCTTTGCGGGACACAAACACGCCCGGTTTAAGCCGGAGGTGGTCTATCTGAAAACTGGCAATTTTTTCCATATTAGCTCTTCCTTACAATACAGCGTACCATTTCCGCTGAATGTTTTGAAGCGACAGGCAAGAATTCGTCAAACTTTACCGGCGATTCAACGCCGGCAATGTCGGAAAGGGCGCGGATAACCAGCACGGGAACGGACAACAAGCGGCAGCAGTGGGCTATGGCGGCGCCTTCCATTTCCACCGCGGCAATGTCCGGGAAGCGCCGGCGCAGCGCCGCGATGCTTTCCGGCTGGTGCATAAAAATATCGCCGGTGCCGATAAGGCCCCGGCAGTGATTAAGGTCGGCGGGAAGTACATTTTTTTGTTTAAGTTCACTCATCGCCTGTTCCGCCCTGGCAATCAGGTTTTCGTCGGCGGGAAAAATCTGCGGCTGCCCGGGAAGCTGTCCCGGCGCGTAATTAAAAGCGGTAACGTCTACATCATGGTACACAAGGCCGGTGGAAATAATGACATCGCTAAAATGAAGGGTGGGATCAATGCCGCCGGCGGAACCGGTGTTAACGACAAAATCCGGTTTAAAAGTGTGTATCAGCAGAGCGCAGCCAACTGCGGCGCTGACCTTGCCTATGCCGCAGCGCAGCAGGACAACGCTTTTCCCTTCAAGTTTTCCTTCATAAAACTCGAACTCGCCAATTTTGGTTAAACGTGGCGTTTCCATCGCGCTGCGGAGAAGACTAACCTCGTCTTCCATTGCGCCAATAATACCTATCACTTAATAATTCCTTAATGCCATTGCGGGCATATTTTCGAATAAACCGGGTTCCCAAACAGTGCTGCAATTTCTGCCCTTGTTTTTGGAAACATACAACGCCTCGTCGGCGCGGCGCAGTATTTCCTCCGGTTCTAAGTTACTATCCTTCCCAAAAGTAAATACCCCCAAACTGATAGTTACCTGGGGCAGGGTAACTTCTTCCCAGGGTACATGCATCTTTGCCACGCTGATTCGCAGCCGCTCTGCAACCATTTTCGCAATGGTAACATCGGCGCGGGGCAGCATAACGGTAAATTCTTCGCCGCCAAAACGCGAAGGAACATCATTGTTCCGTACGCTCTGCCGGATAGCCTGCGCCAGTTTTTCCAGCACTTGATCCCCCGCAAGGTGTCCGTAAGTATCATTAAAGTTTTTGAATTTGTCCACATCTATTACAACAACCGAAGATGTATGGGCGCTGTGCTGTACTTGGGCAACTTCTTCCTTCAGGCGGGACATAAAAAAGCCGTGGTTGTACAACCCTGTTTTTACGTCCCGCAGTGAACGTTCATAATGCAAATAATTTTTTATAGCGTGTGACATAAAAGACATAAGCTGCTGAAGCAATTCCTGTTCTTCTTCAGTATATTTTTCTTCCTGAATTTTACGCCCTACCAGAATAATTCCGTACAGGCCGAACGGGCCAAGAATAGGTATGATGATTTCCGGCTTCGCCGCGTTAAACGGCAAGAGGGCTTCATCGTTCTCAAGTTTTTTCGCAAAAGATTCAAAGCTGACCGGCTTGGGAAACTCCTGAAAATAATTTTCGAAAGGGGTGATGTTATTGACTTTCAGACCCATATCGACCGGCCGGTAGTTACGGTATGCCCGTATGGTAATATCGGGGCGGTTTTGATCCGGTTTCCAGAGAAAGGCGATATATGAGGGCAGGTAATGATACGAGATTTGTTTTACCGTGGCGTCCATTATTTCACTGGTACTGGTGCGGTTAAAAATATCCAGACCGCCGTTCAGCAGGGTTTTATAAGTGTGTATGTTCCGCATAAGGCTGTCGAGAAAAGAAAAGACTCCCAGTTCACGGAGGAGGCTGTAGTTTTCTATAACTTTAGGATTGGAGATAAATTGTTTCTCAACTTCCTTACTATTTATCTCCATACCTTTCTCCTATCCTGTCTCAAGTAACCGAAAAATGTTCGCTGATCGTTACACGCCAGTCGGAACGGTTTTCCTTGTTTTCCCATTCAAAAATTTTCTTTATGGTGAAATCTCTGGTGTCCGGGGGATTGTTAAAATGAACGACGCCAAAACGCCCGCCGCCGATATAGCTTACCGTATCGCCGCTTTCAAGATTTTCCCTTTCAATAATCCGGTTAATTACGCACTCAAAATGTACGGGGTTTCCCGTGTCAGGTTCCGAAATGGCGAGGGAAATGTCTTTGATGGGCTTGTCGCACCAGGCGCAGGAAGCGGCAGGCAAAGGGTCGGAAGGCGGTAACGGCGGAACCCATTTGGGACGGTCAAACAGTATTCCCCGCCGTCTTTCAAGTTTGCCTTCACTGATGGGGGAAAAATCAATCGTTTTCTTTCCTCCGTTTTTTGAAGCATCGCGGATCCGTGGCTGGGTACTTTCCCGCTCCCGGCGCCTGAAAGGCTTTCTCCGGTTTCCCCGGTTATCTCCTCCCCTTCCATTGCCATTGCCACTGCCGCTCATTATGACTTCCTCCTCCCGGAGACATATCTATCAACTCGTTGCTCAATACCAGGGCAATCCGCTGTATCGCCGCGTACATATAATCCTGGTCGTTAATACGCTTTCGTAATTGCTCAAGTCTTGTGGAACTTAATGTTTGCTCCATTATTATCATACATGCTCCGTGAGGGCTGATGCAAGATGGGTAACCGCCTCTTTGCCTATAAAAACCACATCGAAGCGAATGGCCCTCCCATAATATTGTCGATAGATAGAAAGGAAGTATTTAGCTGTTTCTATGATTCGGCTCTGTTTTTTCGGGCTGAGGCTGTACGACAGATTTTCAATGCCAAATGCTGACCATGCTTTTACCTCGACAAACACCACAACTTCCCCGTCAAGGGCAATAATGTCAATTTCTCCCCTTTGGGAACGGAAATTCCGGGCAATTATGCTCATTCCTGCCGCTTCAAGCGCCTGAACTGCCCTATCTTCGCCCTTTTTCCCCAAACCGGCTTTGTGCATGGTGTTATTGTACCTTTGTGACAAAAACGAGGATTTTTGCCGCCGCTTCCCAACACCAGGGCGGGATAAAATCGCCCGGTTTGGCGCTGGAATCCAGTAAAGCCGCAAGCGCCGCGTCCTCTACAACCGCGACCCCCGTCTGCTCCGCTATGGCAATAATGTGTTCGGCTTCCCTGCCCCTGCCCGATGCCAGCACTGCGGGGGCGGGGTCTCCCGGCGAGTATCCAATGGCGGACGCAAGTTTCCTTTTCCGCATATTATACCGCCTCATTGATTGCAAGCGGTACATCGTCCGTGCAGCCTGATTCCCAGGGGAAGGATTCTGTCCGGTTTTTTACGGAAACGCGCTCCGGGGGAATTTCCATCAGCGTGGACAATTCACGGCTCAGCGATGCACAGGCTTTGGGGGAGAGTTCAGGTTGAAGGTAAACAGTAAGGGCGGATGCCGCGGATTTTCCGTGCCGGTTGGGGCCGTTTAAAATAAAAAGCCAGCGCCGTCCGGTTTCGCTTTCGGCAATATCCAAAGTCATACAGACGGCATGGTTTGATATTTGGTTGTTCATTTCAAGCAGTATTCTCAACGACACTTTAAATTCCCTGCCGCCTTCGCTGAAACTAAAAGGAAGCGCCAACCAGCGTTGTCCGTTTTTGCCGGGCAGTCTGTTTAAGAGGGCAAGCAGGGGATTTTTTTCCGCAGTTTCCAGCGCCATTTCTTTAATGCCGGCGGCGGATAAATTGCCGGTTTTGGGGACTGCGTTTTCTTTTTCCTGCTCATCAGAATTTTTATGCTGCCGCCGGTTACGTTCATCGGGGTTTTGCCGCTTCTGCCAATCCGGGTAAATGGCTTCGGCAAACTGTTCAAGCCCTTTCGGGTCAAGCCCTACCCCCTTGCTTTCAGCGGCAGCGGCAGCCAGAGAAAGCGCTTCGCGGTTTTTGGCAACAGTTCCCAAATCGGGCGCATTTTCCGTTGCAGGTGTCACTGTTGCTGATGCTGCTGTTGACGGTGATGGCGCTAAAGCCTGACGGCGCATTGCCGCCATCAATTCCGGTTTGAGGGGCAGGGAAAAAAAACGGGCAAAAGAAATAATAGCGGCAGAAAGTTTATCCATAGGAAGTCCGGCGGCGGCAATCAGGGCGGAAACGGAACGGGCAGCGGAGGGCGGCGATGTTGCAGAAAGTTTTACTGCCTGTGGTGACGGCTGTATTTTTAATGTTGAATTTTGTACAGACGGCTTAGGAGTGAATTTGCCATCAGCAATGCCGGAAGTTTTTTGCATATACACCATTTTATTTTATCATTATAATAACACAATGAATATTGTGCGGGCGGCGATGATTGGCGATGTGGTCGGCGAGCCTGGACTCAAGGCGTTAGAGGATACTCTGCCCAAAATAATTAAAGATAACGCCGTGGATTTTACCGTGGCTAACGGTGAAAATTCCGCGGACGGTTTTGGCATGACCGACGTTACCCTGAAACGAATACTGGCCTGCGGCGTTGATGTGGTGACATCGGGGAACCATGTTTGGGAAAAGCGGGAATTTTGGCCAACCATTGATCCTGTTAAAAAAATACTGCGTCCGGCAAATTATTCCGGCAATGCGCCGGGACGGGGCTGGCTTTGTACGGAAAAAGCCGGCGCAAACTGGATTATCATTAATTTACAGGGACGGGAATTTATGACACCCATTGATTGTCCGTTCCGCTCTTTTGACGCTATTATTGCTGAATCAACCACGCCCGGAACGTTTCCCATTATCATGGTAGATTTTCATGCTGAATCAAGCCGCGAAAAAGAGGCCCTGGGCCACTACCTGGACGGACGGGCAACGCTGCTTGCCGGTACGCACACCCACGTTCAAACTGCCGATGAGCGCATCCTGCCCAAAGGAACCGCCTACATTACCGATTTGGGCATGACCGGCATTACCGATAGTGTCATTGGCATGGACGTTAAAATCTGCCTTGACCGGACGCGCAAGCAGGTGTTGTACCGCATGGAACCTGCCACCAATAATCAGACCGGCGGCACAAGCGGCGCCGAAGTGCAGGGCATTATTGCGGAAATTGATATTGAATCAGGAAAAGCCGTGTCCGTTAGGCGAATTTAAACTTAATTTCTTTTTATGGGATTTCTGATCATTATTCCTTCGATTAAAAAATCTACGGTTTGACCTTCGATTTGTATTTGCACATCCTGTACATTGGGAAATTCGGTGGCTGTCCAGACTATTTGTTTAAGCTGGGCGGCGCAGCCTTCCCTGCCCAGGGGGTTGTAGCGAAATTCTTCGTTGAAGTTGAGGTAAACGGTATTTTGCCTGACCTGCGCGGAAATGAGCCGTGTACCGGACGGCACAAAGTTGACAAGACCGCGGTTTTTTTCTTCGGCGGTTGGTCCGGCAAGCACGGCATTCAGGCAGTCAAGCAGAGGGGAATCCGAAACTTTGATTTTCCGGTTAACTTTTGTCAACAGCATATCGTCGCCGCCGTCCCGCATAAAATAGATGCTCCGGTCGCGGGTTTCGGCGGGCTTTTCCGCAGGCTGGGCGGCGGGCGGCTGACTGGCCGTTTCCTGCGCCTTTGGCTGTTCCGCCGGTTTTTCCGGCGCAGTTTTCTCTTTGGGTGTCTCTTTCACCGCAGACGGTTTTTCAACCGGCGCTTTTTCTGACGGTTTTGCCGCCGGTGGTTTTTCGGACTGGGGGTTTTGCCCGGAATCCGGCGGTTTCTCCGGTGCGGGCTGTTCTGTGGCGATGTTTTTTTGGGGGATATTCACGCCTTTTTTGACTTTCGGCAAAAGCACAAAAAAGGCCGTAATCAGAATAATGAAAAAAAGCACCCAAAAAATCATTGAGACGGGCGCACGGTCAGCCTTTCCCGATGGTTTTCTCCCGGAATTTCTGGTTCTTTGAACGCCTGTTTTCCGAACAGCCATAGTGTATGATACGGCAAAGCAGGAAAGGGGTCAATTATCCAAATAAAATATCAGCATTGACAGAAATGACCGGACAGTATATGATTTTCTTATGAATATATCCACATACACAGTAAAACCGAAGCTGCCGGCTTCCCTTAAGCCCCTGGAAGAGATTGCCCGCAATCTCTGGCTTTCATGGAATTATGATGCGATTCAGCTATATATCAGGCTGGATTATGACGTATGGATGCAATCCCAGCAGAGTCCGGTACGGACTTTGGGTATGGTCAGCCAGGAACGGCTTGCCCAGGTAGCCAAAGATGATTCGTATTTGGCTGCCCTCAAGGAAGTGTATACCCGTTTCCAAAACTACAAAAAAGGCGAAACCTGGTACCGGGGCAGCCATAAGGATGTTGTAGCTTACTTTTCGATGGAATACGGCATGGATACTTCCCTCCCCATTTATTCGGGGGGCTTGGGAATCCTTTCAGGCGACCACATGAAAACATCTTCCGATATGGGGCTTCCCTTGGTCGGTATAGGGTTGCTGTACCGGCAGGGATATTTTACGCAAATGCTCAATGCGGACGGTTTTCAGCAGGAAAGTTACCCGGAAAACGACTGGTACAATATGCCGGTTGAGCGCAAAAACGGCAAAGACGGCAAGCCGCTCAAGATTTCCGTGGATTTGGCGGGACGTCAGGTAGTTGCCCAGATTTGGGAAGTAAAAGTAGGCCGCTCCTCGCTGTATCTGCTTGACACCAATATCGAAGAAAACGCTCCCGACATTCGCAATATCACCGCGGCGCTGTACGGCGGCGATAAGGAAACCCGAATGCAGCAGGAAATTCTTCTGGGGATAGGCGGTATTCGCGCCCTGCGCGCCCTGGGGATTAACCCCGCCGCTACCCACATGAACGAAGGCCATGCGGCTTTCCTGGGTCTTGAGCGTATCCGCGAAATTATGACCGAGAAAAATTTTACCTTTGATGAAGCAAAAGAAGCGGTCTGGCCTACCAATATTTTCACTACCCACACTCCGGTTCCCGCAGGCAATGAACGTTTTGAAATTAACATGATGGAAAAATATTTCCGTTCCTGGCCGCAGATTCTGGGTATATCCTGGAAAGATTTCCTCGGTTTGGGGCGGGTTAATACGTATGATGAGAAAGAATCTTTCTGCCTCACCGTGCTGGCCCTTAAACTGGCGGCTTATGCCAACGGCGTTGCCAAACTGCATGGGGTCGTTTCCCGTCAAATGTGGCAGGGTCTGTGGCCGGGGCTCCCGATAGACGAAATCCCCATCGGCCATGTAACCAACGGCGTCCATTCCCGCACCTGGGTTTCCAGCGGTATGCTGGAACTGCTTGACCGCTACTTTGGCCCCCATTTCGAGAATAAGCCGACCGATTTGGCAATTTGGGACCGCATGGACCGTATCAGCGATGAGGAATTGTGGCGCACCCATGAACGCCGCCGCGAGCGGCTGGTGGCCTTTGTCCGCGAGCGTGTCCGCGAACAGTACAAACGTACCGGCGCGGTAGAACGCCGTGTCCGGCAGGCGGAAGACGCCCTGTCGCCCTACGCCCTTACCCTGTGTTTTGCCCGCCGCTTTGCCACGTACAAGCGGGGCAATCTGTTGCTGCGCGATCCTGAGCGGCTCCTGCGGCTGGTCAAGGACAACGACCGCCCCATTCAGCTTATTTTCGCCGGCAAGGCCCACCCCCACGATATGCCCGGCAAGGAACTTATCCGCGAACTTATCCATTTTGCCGAAAAATATGATGTCACCAGCCGTATCGTGTTTGTTGAAAATTACGATATGACCGTTGCCAAGTACCTTACATCGGGCGGCGATGTGTGGCTCAACACGCCACGGCGGCCAATGGAAGCGTCCGGTACCAGCGGCATGAAAGCCGCGATGAACGGCGTCCTTAACTGTTCCATCATGGACGGCTGGTGGGATGAAGCGTATAACCCCGAAGTAGGCTGGGCTATCGGCCACGGCGAACAGTATGTGGACGAACATCTTCAGGACGATGTGGAAAGCAAGGCCCTCTATGATCTTCTTGAAAGGGATATTGTTCCCCTGTTTTACCAGCGCGGCAGGGACGGCCTTCCCCGCGAATGGATAAAGAGAATGAAGGACTGTATGCGCCAGATAGGTCATTCAATGTCCAGCCACCGTATGTTGATGGATTATTCCAATATGTCCTACTTCCCGGCGCTTAAAAACTACCGCGGGCTGGTCAAAGATAATTACGCCGAAGCAAAATCCCTTGCGGCGTATTTTGCCAAACTGCAGGATTCCTGGGACAGCCTTAAAATCGTCAAGATTGAAGCCAACACCAAGCCGGTAATGCAACGGGGTGATCCGCTCAATGTCACCGCCTATGTTGATTTGGGAAAAATGTCACCTAATGAATTGCAGGTGGAACTGTACCACGGCACGGTGTCAAACCAAAGCAGGGAAATAACCAATGCCCGCAAAACCGAAATGAAGTGGACCGGCAGCAAGGACAATCTGAACCTGTATCATGTGCGGGTGGAATGTGTCGACACAGGCATCCAGGGCCACACGGTGCGAATTCTGCCCAAACATGACGCGTTGATTCACCCCTACCGCACAGGTTTTATTAAATGGGCCTGAGACAGACATACCGGTATTTCGATGTTATAATGGCGCTTTTTGTCGCCATTCTCGTTTTGAGTAACATCGCTTCTTCGGCCAAAATCGTTGACCTCGGCTTTTCTCTTTGTGGAATCCGTCTGGCTTTTGACGGCGGCACCCTGCTTTTCCCGTTGGCGTATGTGCTGGGGGATGTGCTTACCGAGGTCTACGGCTTTAAGGCGTCCCGGCGGGTCATTTACACCGGATTTGCGGTACTGGCGTTTTCTGCGCTGGTATTCTTTGTACTGCGTATCCTGCCGGCGGAAAGTTCATGGGAAGCCGAAACCGGCAGCGCTGCCTATAACGCCGTTCTTGGCGGCATGAGTTCCGGCGGCATTGTTCTGGCAAGTTTGGCCGGATACCTGATAGGGGAATTTTTCAACTCCGTGCTGCTTTCAAAAATCAAAGTGATGATGCAGGGGCGGCTGCTTTGGTTCAGGGCTATCGCTTCCAGTTTGGTGGGCGAGCTGCTGGACAGTTTTATTTTTGTGTCAATCGCGTGTCTCACCGGGGTTTTTGGCTGGGATCTTTTTGTTACACTGGTATTAACCAACTATATCCTGAAATGCCTTATCGAAGCGTTGGTCTTACCGGCCACTTATGCGGCAGTGCGTCTGCTGAAAAACCGCGAAGGAATCGATGTGTACGATGTAGGGGTGAAGTACTTCCCTATTGGGTAAATCGAAGAACGGATACCTTTTACTCTTGCATCCACAAATACTGTACCGGAACAGCCCATATTTTGCGGCTGACCTGCACAAGGTCGGAACCGGTATAAATAATAATGCCTTTCATAAACCTGTTCCCTATCGTCTCCTGTAAAGTGTTCATATTGGCCCAATCTTTTTCATTGATGGTGCTGTCAAGTTTTACCTCTACTCCAACAGTTTTTCCGTTGGGGCTTTCGATGACAAAATCTACTTCCTTACCCTGATTCTGCACCGGATTAAAATGCGACACACTGTATGAATCAAGTGATTTTGCCGCCTTCATAATCTCGGTGGCGATAAAATTCTCGAATATATGCCCCATTGTGGTCTTGTCGTTTTTATATACGTCATCCATATCTCTTTGCATTATATGGCAGAGCAGGCTGGTATCGGTAAAATACAATTTTTTCTGCTTTACAAATTTTTTGTTGAGCCTGTTTGGTTTTGTCCATGAAGGCAGTTCAAAAGTAAGAAAGGTATTATCGCAGAGGGCCTTATATTTCTCATACGTTTTCGCGTCAAGCCCTGTTTCTTTCATTATATTGGCATTGTTCAGCAGCCCTCCCGCCCTTTGCGACAATGATACCAGCAACTGATAAATCTTGTCGGGATTCTTGATGTCGGCAAGAGTACGAACATCTCTTTGCAGCAAGGTGGTAATATAGTCATTGAACCATAGATAACGATTCTTTCTTTTGTCCAGGGCAATTTCCGGAAAAGTCGCATTTGAAATTATGCTAACTATATTGGCGCGTGAATACTTTCTTGGATATAAATCATCATTCCACAATTTTTTTATAACGTTTACGCCCGTTCCCTTTATTTCAGATGCAGAGAACGGGTACAGGGTTAAGATTGACAACCTGCCAACAAGCGCATCGGCCAATTTAGGCAGGGCAAATATATTCGCCGAACCCGTCAGCACATACAGGGCGCGGCTTTTATCGGTAAGACGTTTTTCATCTACAATTATCTTGAGGTTGCGGAACAATTCAGGGGCAAGCTGAACTTCATCCATTACATTGAGCCTGTTATTCGGTAACTGCTGCAAAAAACCTGCGGGATCATTCCGGGCAAAAAACAAATGAACCGGATTATCGAAAGTGATATAATTCAAATTTTTTCCGACAGATATATTCTGGACTAAAGTTGATTTTCCGCATTGTCTTGATCCGTTCAGATATAACAAAGGTCTTGTTCTTACCGTTTTTTTAAGGGTATCTTCCAATAGCCTGTGTATATAATCCATTTTTGCCCTCCTATATTTTATGGTATCACGATACCATATTTTATTGGATTACAATACCAGTGTCAAGCAATATGCGGTAAAAAGTTTTTAGCTCTTATTTGCTATTTTTGCCCAGGTGTCCCGCAGACCGATGGTTTTGTTAAAGACAGGCCGCCCATCCACCCCGGTGTCGGGGTCGCGGGCAAAATACCCCAGACGTTCAAATTGAAAAACTGCCTCCGGCGCGGCTTTTGCCAGGCAGGATTCGCCCCAGGCATCGGCAATTACTTCCAGCGAATGAGGGTTGAGGTTGTCGGTAAATTCGCCGGCAGTGCCGTCGGGCCGGGGGGCAATTTCCATTGGCTTTTCAACACTGAACAGGTAATCGTACAAACGCGCCTGAAGCGGCACGGCCTGGGCTGCGGAAACCCAGTGAATCGTACCTTTTACCCGGCGATTGTCCGGGGCATTGCCGCCTCTGGTTTCGGGGTCATAAGTGCAGCGCACGGCAGTAATGTTTCCCGCAGCATCTTTGTCAAAGCCGGTACAGGTAACGATATACGCATAACGCAGCCGGACGGCATTGCCGGGGAACAACCGGAAATATTTGGGCGGCGGGACTTCCGCAAAATCATCCTGTTCTATCCACAATTCGCGGGAAAAACTTATGCTGCGCTTTCCGGCGCTTTCATCTTCGGGGTTGTTTACCGCTTCAAGTTCTTCGATTTTACTTTCGTCCCAGTTCTCGATAATTAGTTTTAGCGGTTTCAAAACCGCCATTACCCGCAACGCCCGCTTGTTCAAATCTTCACGCAGGCAGTATTCCAGAAAGGCAATGTCTACCATGCTGTCGGTTTTGGCAATGCCGATTCGGGAGACAAAACTGCGGATTGCCTGCGGCGTGTAACCCCGGCGGCGCAGACCCGCAATAGTGGGCAAACGGGGATCATCCCAGCCGGAAACGTATTTGTCCTGCACCAGCTTGAGCAGCCAGCGCTTGCTCATTACCGTGTGGCTCAGGTTAAGCCGCGCAAACTCAATTTGCCGTGAAGGAAAAACTTCCGCCTCGCTGATAAACCAGTCATACAAAGGCCGATGAATCTCGTATTCCAGGGAACACAGGGAATGGGTGATGCCTTCTTTTGCGTCCGACAATGGATGCTGAAAATCATACATGGGATAGATGCACCAGGAATTGCCGGTACGGTAATGGGTTTCGCGGCGTATGCGGTACATCACCGGGTCTCGCAGCAGCAGGTTGGGATGGGTCATGTCGATCTTGGCCCGCAGGGTTTTTGCCCCATCAGAAAATTCACCGGTGCGCATACGGGCAAAAAGATCCAGATTTTCTTCGACAGAACGGTCGCGGTAGGGGCTGTTCCGGCCCGGCGGCGTTATGGTTATGTTGTTTTTGTCCGGGACTGCCGTCCCCCGGTACTCGCTGATTTCCGCATCGGAAAGATCATCAACATAGGCCTTTCCCTTTTTGATAATTTTTACGGCAAGCTCGTACAGGTATTCGTAATAGTCCGATGCGTAATACTCCCGGTCTTCCCAATCGTAGCCCATCCATTTTATATCGCGCTTGATTGCTTCAACATAAGAGACATCTTCTTTTTCGGGGTTGGTGTCGTCAAAGCGGAGATTGCACTTTCCGCCAAAACGCTCCGCCATGCTAAAATCAATATAGAACGCCTTGCAATGGCCGATGTGCAGCCAGCCGTTTGGTTCCGGCGGAAAGCGGGTATGCACATAAGTGGCACGGCCCGATGCCAAATCTTCTTTTATAAATTCACTGATAAAATCTGACCCGGCGGTATCCGCAGCATCGCCAATGGCGGCATTTTCTACCCTGCCGGTTTCGTCATTATCTGCAATAGCCATTGATGCTCCTTTAGAAGTTTGTCAGATAACAGATACCGATAAGCAAAACTGCCCACAGGGATTTATTATTCAGCGCATTATTTTTTTCTGTTCCTTTCAGGCTGCCAAGCCGGGAACCATACCACCAGAACAGCCCTATCTGGGAATCTATGCGGAAGGTATATTCGGTAAAATCGTCCTTACTGCTCTGCGAACCAAAGAAAAGATAGGCCAACTCGTCCAGAATTGAACCGAAATCTTTAAGGGCCTGTTGAAGATTATCCTGTACAATTAAAGTTATTAAAGGCGGTATTTCATCCTGCAGCTTTTCCTTGCGGGACACGTCATCTTTTTCAACCCAGGTTTTTTGTATTAACAGATCAAGGTTATTTTGAAAATGCCCCAGAAATTCACGCATCTGTCCGGTACCTTTTTCAACTCCCAGAATCCGGCGATATTCAGCGCCAATTCCCAATGCATCGGCAAAGCTGGTTGCTGCCGCAAAATCCAGCCCTTTCTCCGATGAAAACCATCCCGCAGGAAACAGGGTTTCCGCAGTTTTGCGGTACTCGCCGGGGATGGCATTATGTGCAGATGAAGAACTATGGTTCATAGTTTTACCATGATAAGAAAAGGAAAAATAGTCAAGCGAGTGCCGCGCCCGCTCGCATACAATAAGCCTGTACCGCGCGGCGGGTTGAATCAAAGGCAATCTCATTGTAGTCAATGTCTTCCGGCTTGAGAAAGCGAACGGCGGTAATCTCATCCTGTTCAAGGCGCAGGTCTTGTTCCCGCAGACCCGGTGCGCGGAGGTAGAAATACAAATCGCAGGTATTGTAGGCAATGTTTTTGTAGGGATACACATTGGAAAATGAGGCAAACAGGGTAAAAACATCGGCAAGCGATGCGCCGTCGGGAATGGGCGGCGACCAGCCGATTTCTTCCTGTAATTCGCGGTACAGGCCCTCAAAAATACCTTCGCCGGGGTCTACAAAACCGCCGGGCAGGTCTAACTTGCCTGTTGCCGGCTCTTTGCCCCGAACCAGAAACAAAATCCGCTCTGCGGAGGAAGTACTATCGGCGGCCTCTTCCGGTACGCTGATTATACAGCCGGTGGCGGCGGCGGTGTTGTGATAGTACACCAGACCGCAATTGGGACAGCGAAATACTTTACCGTCCATAAAATTAATTTTTTCCGATGCGCACGCGGGGCAAAATTTAAACATAGACCGCTCCGTTTCATTATGGCACAAATTTCGTTTTTTGTTCTATAATAAGTTGGTATACCATGAAAATCGCTGAGTTACTGAAAAAGAAGACAACCCTCTCTTTTGAGGTATTTCCTCCCAAAGATGAAGTCCCTCTGGACGGGATTCAAAATACCCTTTCCCATCTGTACCGGTTCAAGCCTGATTTTATCAGTTGTACCTATGGTGCGGGAGGTTCCAAAAGAGGAAGAAATATTGAACTTTGCGAGGTAGTTGAAAAAAGCGGACACACGGTTATGCCCCACCTGACCTGTGTTGGCCATAGCCGTGATGAAATGAAAAAAATAATAAAAGATTATATTGACCGGGGGTTTGAAAATGTTCTGGCGTTGCGGGGCGATTTTCCTGCCGGATGGAATGGCACCAATGGTGATTTTTCCCACGCTGACGAGCTTATTGCTTTTTTAAGCGCCGAGTTTCCCCAGATGTGCATTGCGGCGGCGGCTTATCCGGAAAAACATATTAGCGCCCCTTCTCTGGAAACGGACATTGCCTGTCTGCGTTCAAAGCAGGACAACGGCGCCCAATTCATAATAACCCAGCTTTGCCATGATGTGCCGGCCTTTGAACGCTTTCTGGAACAGATACGGAAAGCCGGCGTGACTATTCCCGTTATAGCGGGGATTATGCCGGTGCTGTCCTGCGAGCCTATTATCCGCATGACCATTTTTAATGGCTGTTCGATACCGGCGGAACTTGCCGCCATTATAGGCAAATATCAAAATGATCCCGTCAGTTTCACCCGCGCCGGCATTGAATACACCGCCGTCCAGCTTCACCGTTATATCGCCGCGGGTGTAAACGGCCTGCATTTGTATTCACTGAACAAGTGGGAAAAAATCACTGAGACACTGAACGCTGCGGGGATCAGCAACTAGTATACAAGGAATATTTTCTGGGCAAGCATTTTTTATCATCGGCAGAAGTTTTTTCATGGCTCTCCCGGTACATCAATCTTGAAAGCGGGCACATACCCAAAATCCCCAAAAGTTACCGCCTTGATCGCATGGAGGTTCTGGCGGAACTTGCCGGGCATCCTGAAAACTGCGCTCCCTCTATCCACATAGCGGGGTCAAAAGGCAAGGGATCAGTTACCGGAATGATTGCCTCGGTTCTGGAAGCGGATGGCCGCCGGGCGGCGCGTTATATGTCACCGCATATTGTTGATTATCGTGAACGGATATGCCTGGGTAATTCATTTTTTGATGAGGCGGTATACTGCGCCGCCGGTGATGAATTGCGGGACATAGCGGAATGTAAAGTGCCTGCCGCGAAAAACAGCCTGTTTGACCCTGACAGCGAGGAAGGGGAAGCCCTCACTTTTTTTGAACTTTTGACGCTGTATTTTTTCCTCTGCGCCCGAATCGGCAGCTGCGATGTCATGGTGGTGGAAACCGGCATGGGGGGGCGGCTGGACTGTACCAATATTATCAATCCGCTGGTTTCGGTTATTACCCTGATTGAACTTGAGCATACCGCTTTTTTGGGCCAGACCATTTCAGCGGTAGCGGGGGAAAAAGCCGGCATCATTAAACCCGGCAAACCTTTAATTTTGGCGCGGCAAAACGCCGAAGCCCTGGACATATTCAAAAAGCGGGCAAGTGAGAAAAACAGCCCGCTGTTGTACTTTCCCGATAGCGCGGCAATTGAAAATCCTCATATACACCCGAATGGCACTGATTTTTCCTTAACGCTGAGTTATACGCAATTACCGCCATTAAATCTTTCCATTCCGATACCAGGACTCATTCAGGCGGAAAATGCCGGACTTGCGGCGCTGGCGCTTAAAACCGCCTTCCCCGCCATTGATAATAATATTATTCGTCACGGATTGAGCGGCGTAAAAATCCCCGCCCGTTTTGAAAAGATTGCCGGTAATCCGCCGTTGATCATTGACGGCGCTCATACGCCGGAAAGCGCCCTGTCCTGCGCCGAAACTTTTTGTTCGCTTTATGGCGAAAAGGGCATACTGCTGTTCGGTTGCGCCGCCGACAAAAACGCCGCCGCAATGGCGGATATTCTGCTGCCCCGCTTTTCACAGATTATTGTCACCACGCCGGGAACCTTCAAAGCCAGCGATCCCGAAAAAGTTTTCAACGCTTTTTCTTCCGACAAAACGCTGTTAATAAAAGACACCCGCACAGCGATACAGCAGGCGTTGGAAACAGGCCGGAAAAAAGGCTTACCCATTCTTGTTACCGGTTCGTTTTACCTTGCCTCAGAAGTCCGGGGGTTTGTTTTTTTTCCGGGGAGATGACTGAATCACTATTTTTTTCAAAGACTCAATAAAGGCAAACAAAGCCCGTAATTCATCGTCGTTCATTTGTTCAACATCCATAATTATTTTTTTCTGTAAACTTGATAAATCACGCCCACGCC
Organism: Treponema sp.; assembly: GCA_031283105.1. Lineage (GTDB taxonomy): Bacteria > Spirochaetota > Spirochaetia > Treponematales > Breznakiellaceae > WQXQ01. The sequence continues at coordinate 37,685 of JAITCL010000035.1, forward strand.
CGGCAATCATTTTTGGTTCCTGGCCCGTTATAATCCAGTCTTTTGAATAACCGTACAGCCGTTCAATCAGCAAGGCGGTACTGTTGGACATACCGGATTCGTTTCTGAGGACTTTGGATATGTAACTGTCTGTAACATTGATGTTCTTGGCAAATTCCTTCTGTTTTAATCCGCACTCATTGATTATTATTTTCATTCTGTCAGACAGGGCCATATATACAGGATACATAGAGAAATGTAGTAGGTCAACATTCGGTTTTTGGGCCATAAAAATACCTTAAAAAAGGCGTTTTTTCCCTTGACAATGTAGTTACTCAATGTTAAATTGTAGTAGGTTAATTTTATAAAAGGAGCTGTCTTGGAACATCACACGGTAAAGGATGAAATTATCAATTTTATCCTGAATTCTCCGGAAGAGGCGAATTCCAAAGTGGCCATTTTTATTGCCGGAATGCAGGCCCAGAAGAATTTGACGGACTACCGCCGGAAAACGGGCAAGTGCTTGTTTATAACGGGCAGGGATGGCGTTTCTGGTGTGAAAACCAGTCAAGCGGGAAAGTGAAATGATGGGAAGTTATGTGTGATAAAATCCTGAATTTTTTGAGGAACGGGCATAAACCTGTTCCTGCAAACTGTTTCAGTTTTTTATAGCAACCGACTTTTGCCGGTTGAGTATTTTGCCAAAACAAGGAGAAAAAAATGGCAAAGAAAAGTTTTTTTTGGGCGGCAATATTCGTTATTGTTGCATTGGTTCTCGGAAGTTGCGTATCGGCTTCTGTTGTAAAACAGGCTTATCCCACCGGTGTTGAACTGTATCCGGCAGTTTATGGAACATTCTCGGAAATGTATCCAAATGCAAAGTATACAAGTATCGACTTTTACAATAACACTTATACTCTTACCGGTATAACGGGTATGGCGCTCACCACGCCTCTTTCCTACGATATGACGGTTCGATTAACAGGTTCGGGTGAGATAGATATTTCATACGCAAATCTTTACCAGAAAGATACTACCACGGGAAGATGGAGCAAAGCGGAAGCTTTTGGCTTCTATAATTACAACAAAGCTGTCAGTGATATTACATCAAAAATGCTGTCAATAGCCAATGATTCGGCAGCTCTGGCCCGTGCGGAAAAAGCGGCAATGGCGGATATTATCTTTGTATACACCATCATGGAAAAGTTCACCGATTTGGCATTTAAGGATTTTATCCAAAAGTACGCAAAAGGTTCCGTGTTTGTTTTGGAAGGTCCTGTATCTGATGTGAAAGAGTACGGTAAAGAGATAGATGGAAACACCTACAAATACCTTGTTACCATGAATAAAAATCTTATTGAGGATGATGCGCTTTTATCAGTTTTAACGGGAAAGACTATTTACTGCCGGCTCTATACCAACCGGGACGACGTTATACGATTAAGTAAAACATCGGTTATGAAAGTTTCAGCAAAACTAGTCAGCGCATTTAAGGGTTCCAGTGGTTCGTTAATTTTGGATTTGGCGGCAAGCGAATAGATTATTGTTTATACCTCACATAGAGGCACATCGTACCTGCGGTACGAGGACGTAATTTGTAGTTTCATGGTTTTCCTCCGTGTACTTCTGCGCCCCGTGCCTCTGTGTGAGGTTTTTTGGGTACAATGCAAATTGTATCTGATTCTTAACCGTTTCCAGGGGTTCATGCCCAGCAGAAAACACTACCGCAATGGCGGATACTTGGAGTTATGCGCAATATTATTTGAAATTTTCTGTGAATTTTATAAGAAAATAATAAAAATAGGGCTTGACAATAAAAAAAAGACAAGTTAATATTTAAATATGGGTATTAATATACCATATATTGATAAAATTATCCCTATTATTATATCTATCGCGTCACCAGACCAGATTATACTTTTTGGTTCGTATGCGCGAGGGAATAATACTGAAAAAAGTGATATTGATTTGCTCATTATAAAAAAAGAACTAAAAAACAGTTTTGCTATTATTGATTCTATTTATATGGCTTTTTATGAAAATAAAATAAAAGTTCCAGTTGATTTGCTTGCAATTGATTTTAATAGATATAATGAAATAAATAATGAAATAGGATATATCTATAAAACAATAAAGGAACAGGGGAAATTATTATATGGAACGCTATGAGTCTTGGATTGAAAGAGCGAAAAGCAGTCTTGAAATATCAAAAATAGCGGTCAATGATAATGTATATTATGAAGATTTGTGTTACCAATCTCAACAGGCTGTTGAAAAGGGGTTAAGGGTCTCTTAATATATTATGGTGTTGAACCTGAATTTACACACAGTATTGGAATATTGTTAGATGAACTCGAGAAATTTATAACGATTCCTAAAAATATAAAAGAAACAATAAATTTAACAAAATACGCTGTTATAACAAGATATCCTGGAGAATATGATGAAATTACAAAAGAGGGATATAAGGAAAGTGTAAAAATAGCAAATAATTGTTTGGAATGGATAGAAAAAGCCATTAAAGAATGTAAAGAAAATAAGAAATAAAAGCAAAAATACTGCACATAACAAGACTGTCTGACCACTAAAAATACTATAAAATAAAAAACCGTTGTTAAATTTTATACAAACAACGACAAGATATGTACAAAAAGTTCGTGAGGTTTGTGGAAAAATCCTTCTTCCCCTGTTTATGTTAGTTCGTAGTTTATATGTCCAATATGTTACTTTACAATTGTCCGACAATTGTCTATACTGATACAGGAGGCTGAATATGCAATTTTTAACTATCCGTGAATTAAGCAAATCACCGGCTGAGACACTTACAAAACTCGGCGGAGACGGAAAAGCCGTCCTTACAAATAATGGCAAACCTCAGGCTTTATTATTCAAGATTGACGGAAACAGTTTTGAAAAAACGCTGTCTATGCTTCAAAAACTGGAATTTTTACAGAACCTCACAGAAATGCGGCTTACATCAATGAAAAACGGCAACTCGGGAATGACCATTGATGAAATCAACGCCGAAATTAACGCTGTCAGAAAAAAACGAAAGAGAAAAGTAAAAATTGGTTAAAGTTGTTCTGGATACAAATATTCTTGTTTCTTCGTTGTTAACAGATGGGCCGCCTTCCATCATCGTTGACTTAATCGCTAATGGCAAGATAATTCCTTTTTACAGCAATCCAATCCTTCAGGAATACTGGGAGGTTCTCTCAAGAAAAAAGTTTAGTTTTGATTCTTTACAAGTTACCCGTCTAATAAATGACATCGTAAGAACCGGAATTGCCGTTGAATGCAAGCAACTTAGTAAAAATAAAAAAATCAATGAAGATGACAGGATATTTTATGATGCGGCTGTTGAAGCAATGGCCTTCTTAATAACCGGAAATATTAAGCATTTTCCAAAAGAATCATTTATTGTTACTCCCGCGCAATTTTTAACAATCATTGCTAACCAATCCCGATAAAATAATGAAAACCTGATACAATAAGTTTTTATTATTTTTTTTACCTGTTCAATGTATCAGAGGAACACCGTATTGTGTGAATTCTTTGTCAAAAGTAATGAGAGTCATCTGCTCGAAAATGGCAGTTGCAAGAAGCAAGCGATCAAAGGGGTCCCGATGATGAAGCGTGAGTGTTTCCAAGTGTTTAATGTGACCTTCCTTTACAGGAAGAAGTTCAAAACCATTTTCTTCAATCATCGTAAAAAAATTGGCAACACCGCCTTCAAACGTAAGCTTACCGAGGTTTATTTTGATAGCTAATTCCCACGCTGAAACAATACTTATGTATTTTTCATTTGCCGGTTCAGTAATAGCTGAAAGCGCTTCTTCTGAAAGTTTTTCAACATTCCCTAAAAACCATAAAATGATATGTGTGTCCAAAAGAAGTTTCATTGCATATAATCTTTAAAATCTTCAAGAGGCGCGTCAAAATCATCAGCCATCCAAATTTTGCCTTTCATACAGCCTGGTTTCGGCGTCTTCTTCGCAGGTTCAGTTGAAATAACAAACGGAATACCATGCTGTGAAATCGCTTGACGTAAAAAAATATTTATTGCCGTGGTCATATTAAGCCCTAATGACATCAAAACATTCTGTGCCTTGGCTTTGACATCGCTATCCACGCGAATATTAATATTAGTAACAGACATACAATCAATATATCACAATGTGCGCACATTGTCAATATTTTATTTTTTTCCCTTTAATCCCAAAAACTTCACACAAAGATCACAAAGAGGAATAGGGTTGTTCGAAATTTAAGCTTGGACTTCACGATAAGATAACGGACAAAAACCCCTTCTTCCCCACTTTGTGATCTTCTCTTTCTTTGTGTTCTTTGTGTGATATTTTACCCAGCGTCTTCTATTAAATTTTTCATTATGTATTCGCGTCTTTCCGGCGTGTTTTTGCCCATGTAGAAATCCAGTACCTGCGGAACCTGCTTTAACGTGTTTACAGAAACCGGCACAATGCGAATATCCTCCCCGATAAACTGCCCGAACTCTTTTGGGCTTATCTCTCCTAGCCCCTTAAAACGGGTTATTTCGCTCTGTGAGCCGAGAGCAACGGCGGCTTCATCACGTTCTTTTTCCGTGTAACAGTAACGGGTTTCTTTTTTTGTACGGACGCGGAACAGCGGCGTTTCAAGAATATAAACATGACCTGCCGTTATAAGCTCCTCAAAATATGAGAGGAAGAAAGTTAAAAGAAGATTGCGGATATGGAAGCCGTCAAAATCCGCGTCTGTGGCGATTACAATTTTCGCATAACGCAAGCCTTCGATGTCGTTATCAATGCCTAAAGCCATCATCATGTTAAAAAGTTCTTCGTTTTTGTAGATTGCGGCGCGTTTTTTGCCGTACACGTTTTCCACTTTGCCACGAAGGGCGAAAATCGCCTGCGTCATCACGTCTCTGCTGGAAACAATTGAACCTGCCGCCGAATCGCCTTCTGTAATAAAAATTGTAGATTCTTCCCCGTCTTCACCGTCATCAAGGTGGTATTTGCAGTCTTTTAACTTTGGAATTTTAAGGGCGATTTTTTTCGCCGCCTCCCGCGCTTCTTTTTTAACGGCGTTTAATTCCGTGCGCAGGGACTCGTTGGCCGTTATTTTCTGCTCCAGTTTTTTGCTTGCTTCGGGATTTTTATGCAGCCAGTCTTCAACGGCGTTGCGCACTTCCTGCACAACCCATGCGCGTATGTCGGAATTGCCAAGTTTGTTTTTTGTCTGGCTCTCAAATACGGGATTTTTTAATTTGATCGCTATTGCAGCGGTTGTTCCTTCGCGGACATCTTCAGAGCGGTAGTCTTTCTTATAGAAAGTTTGAATCCCTTTTAAAAAGCCTTCTTTAAATGCGGACAAATGCGTTCCGCCGTCGGATGTGTACTGCCCATTAACAAATGAAAAATATTCCTCGCCGTAGTTGTTGGTATGGGTAAAGGCGATTTCCAACTGCCCGTTAGCTGAATGTTTGCCACGGTAGTAGCCAAGTGAATAAAGTCCGTCGCTTCCTGTTTCTTCCTGCAATAAATCGAATAATCCCCGGTTTGATATAAATTTTTTGCCGTTAAAAGCAAGCGTAAGCCCGGCGTTAAGGTACGCGTAATTCTGCACGCGCTTTTCTATAAATTCAGGATTAAAAACATAATCTTTAAAAATTTCAGGGTCGGGAATAAATTCCACCATTGTTCCGTCTTTTAACGGGTCTTTTAACTTGCCCTTGCGCTCGCTTAGAAGTTTCCCTCTTTCAAAAATAGCCTCGGCAAATTCTCCGCTCCTTATCGCAACTGCCCTGAAATGAACTGAAAGCGCGTTTACCGCTTTTGTTCACACTCCGTTAAGCCCGACCGAAAACTGAAACACATCGTCATTGTACTTTGCCCCGGTATTTATTACCGATACGCACTCAACCAGTTTTCCAAGAGGGATACCGCGCCCGTAATCGCGCACTTTAACCATCGCTCTTCCGGGTTTATCAATATCTTTAACAACAGTTTCGATAAGTTTTCCGTTACCCATAATAAATTCGTCGATGCCGTTGTCGATTACTTCTTTTAGCAAAACATAAATACCGTCATCGGGATTTGAACCATCCCCAAGCCGCCCAATGTACATTCCCGTTCTTAGTCTGATATGTTCAAGCGAGGACAGAGTTTTAATTTTTGATTCATCATAAACAGGTGTTTTACCGGCGGAAGGTCTGGGTTCTGCGGATTTAGATTCTGCAAATCTGGGCGAAGATTTTACAACTGCCGGTTTTGTTTTTGTACTTGTTTTCTTAACCTGTTTTTTTGCCGGCATGGAACCGCCACTCCTTGTACTACAGTTGTTTTTCTAATTCTCGGATATTATTTTCGCTTTCGCGGACGCTTTCTTCCAGATCGTCTATACCTTTTTCCAGATCGGTAATTTTGTCTTTCTTTTCTTCTATCGATCTTTTGTATTTTTCAATTCTTGATTTCTCTTCGTCAATCGCAAGAGACGCCCTCAGTTTGGCAATGGCATTTTCATTATCAATAACCGATTGATTCAACCTGACCGCCCTGCCGATAATTTCTCCGTCTTCGGCGGTTACAATAGTGTCTATAAAATACTTCCGGTCGGGACTCATATCATCATCTATTCCCGCAGCCTGACAGCCGAATTTTTTGTACAGAACGCCAAGTGCTTCTTTTACTTCGCCTATATGATTGTTAATAAATTGAATTTGTTTTTGAGGATTACCGTCAATGCCGAAGGAGGCGGAAATAATGCGCTTTTCATCTTTCAATACCGAAAGTTCGTCTGCGGCAGTTCGTGAAATACCGCGCAAATTATCAATTTCCAACCGTATAAAGGCCACGTCATCTTCCCCGTGTACAGGGTCACGGTTACTGTAACGCTCGCCAATATTTAAATAAAGCTGTTCCTGGCTTTCTTTGGCTTTGGACAGGAAGGATTTTAGCACAAGACCCTGGGCGCTTTTGCCTATCCATGAAAAAACATTGCCGCCTTCTTTGTTATCAAGTTCGGTGATACGGGTTTCAAGAGATTCTAACTTGGCTTTTAACGCGTCGGCTTGTTCCCTAAAAAGAGACGTATAATCGTCATAAACGCTGTTTTCAAGAAGAGCTTTGCCAAGCCTGCGGTAAAAAACCGCCATCTCCCTAGCACGCTCTTTTTCATCGTTTTCTGCGGTTTCGATTGCTGATTCAAGTTCTTTATAACGGCGGTTTTTCTCTTCTATCTTGCTTATTGCGGTATTTGATTCGGCGATATCCTTTAAATAGACATTATATTGAATTATATCATCAAAACCCGCGTTCATTTCCTTTATACGGGAATAAAGGGTTTCACCGAAATTTTCTAAAAGCGTATTCAGGGAATACCGGCTTTCCAGATTGTTTTTAAAAAGATCATCTATTCGCTTTTTTCTGTCATCCATAAATATAGTATACGCCATTAAAACAGTGTATACTAGCCCATAATAGCCACAAACTCTCTTGAATAAACAGGTATTTTAGTGTATAAATTGCGTAGTAAGAAGTAAATTTCTAAAAAACAGGAGTTATTATGAATTTAAACGAATTAAAACACAATGGATTAAAAAAATGGATTGAAGAACAATCCGCGCTTATGACACCGGATTCGGTGGTAGTCTGTGACGGCAGTAAAGCTGAATATGAGAGTCTTCTTAAAATCACGGTGGACGCGGGGATTGGCATACCGTTGAATCCTCAAAAAAGACCGGGCAGTTACTGGTTTCATTCCGATCCTTCGGACGTGGCAAGGGCGGAAAGCCGCACCTTCATTGCAAGCAAAAACAAGGACGATGCGGGTCCTACCAATAACTGGGCAG